>NZ_MKJY01000039.1 GCF_001942465.1 Actinomadura sp. CNU-125 | reverse complement strand
ACGGTCACCGAACTGCGCGCGAAGGACGCGGCGTCCCGCCGGTTCGTCGCCGACGTGTCGCACGAGCTGCGCACCCCGCTGACGTCGATGGTCGCGCTGGCGGACGTGCTGGCGGAGGACGCCGCGTCCGGAGACGGACGGGCGGCGGAGCTCGTCGCGGCCGAGATCCGGCGGCTGAACCGGCTCGTCGGGCACCTCATCGAGATCAGCCGGTTCGACGCGGGCGCCGCCGCGCTCGTCCTCGACGACGTGAACGCGGCCGAGGCCGTCGCCGCGACGCTCGACGCGCGCGGCTGGACGAACGCCGTCGCCGTCACCGGCGCCGCCGACCTGTGCGTCCGGCTCGACCCCCGCCGGTTCGACGTCGTCCTCGCCAACCTCGTCGGGAACGCCGTCAAGCACGGCCGCCCGCCGGTCACGGTGCGATTCGGCCCGGCGGACCGGGACGGACGGGCGGGCGTCGAGGTCACCGTCACCGACCATGGCCCCGGCCTCCCGGACGGCCTGCGCGACGCGATCTTCGACCGGTTCGTCAAGGCGGACGCCGCCCGCGCCGCCAGCGAGGGCAGCGGGCTCGGCCTGTCGATCGCGAGAGAGAACGCCGTGCTGCACGGCGGAACACTGACGGCGTCCGACGGGACCCGCGGGGGAGCGGTGTTCACCCTGTGGCTGCCCGCCGTGCCGGACGAGGAGGCCACGTGAAGCGCTCCATCACCGTGCCGATGGCCGTGCTGGGCATCGTCCTCGCCGCCGGGGGCTGCGGGGTCCGCCCGACCGGCATCACCCCCGCCGGGAACACGCCCCGCGCCGGCGCGCAGGCCGAGCGGATCACGCTCTACCTGGTGAAGGACGGCGGACTCACCGCCGTCACGCGCCCCGGGCTTCCCGGCCGCCCCTTCCTGGGCATCGCGCAACTGGCCGTGCGGCCGACCGCGTCGGAATGGCGACGGGGCCTGCGCACCGAGGTCCCGGGCCCGCTCGACGGCGGCCCGGGGCCCTCGATCGTCGACCCCGGCGTGTCCGTCCACACCTACGTGATGATCTCCATGAAGCCGCCGGAGCGGTCCCTGTCCCGGACGGCGACCGCCCAGATCGTCTGCACGGCGGCGGCCGTCCCCGGCTACCACGGCGCCGCGATCCAGGAGGTGCAGGGGGAAGGGGCCACCATGCACGGCTGCGACGAGTTCGCCGACCTGATCGGCTAGCCGCCGCCCTTTCCGGCCGTCATCCAGTTGACCGCGGCGTCCCCGATGATCGAGCGGACGGCGAGGATCGCGATGCCCACGCTGAGGACGGGCATGACGACCCAGCGCTCGACCTTCCCGTCGGTGCGGGGGATCACCGGGACGGCCGTCCGCCACGGGACCGGCCACAGCACCGGGCAGCCGCGCGGGGTCAGGCAGTCGCCGACGACGTGCGCGAAGCAGCCGAGCCCGACGGCGAACCCGACGAAGCTCATGTCCAGGTCGTGCATCAGCCAGACGGCGATGGCGGCGAGCGCGCAATCGGCCAGCGCCGACTGCGGCTCCTTGCCCTCGAAGTCGAGGCCGATGCCGCGCAGCCCCAGGCCGACGATCATGAACAGGCAGGCCCACCAGACGTACACGAAGTGGGTGGCGAGCAGGTCCATCGCGATGCCCATGCCGATCGCGAACAGCAGCGAGTGGGTCGCCTGCCGGTGCCCGCCCGAGATCTTGCCGATCCACTTGCACATGTCCTTCGTGATCGGCCCGAAGGTGTTCGCGATGCGCCCGTTGTGGTGGTCGATGTCGGGCAGCAGCGCCGCGCCCGCGCAGACCACCGCCCCGGCGGCGACCTGCTCGACCGACAGCGACACCGCGTAGTCGCCGATCCACTCCTCCCGGCCGATCACCGGGACGACCGCGAGCCACGCCAGCGCGCCGCTCAGGGCGTGCGTCCTGCCCATCATGAGCCGTTCCCCGCCTTCCCCGCGTCCGCCGTTCCGGGCGGACTCTAGCCCGCTCTTGATCGTTTTCGGCGGCGACGCGCCGAAGTGGCGGCTACGTCCGTTTGATGCGGGGAATCGAACGGCGGTTCCCCGGGGGGGAGAGAGAGGGGTGGCCGGAGCGTCAGACGGGGACGAACCGCCACGCGTCCGACTCCTCGCCCGGCCGGTACGGCGAGTCGAGCCGCTTGGCGAGAACCCCCGGAAGGCCCTGCTCCGCCGCCGCGTCCCGCACCGCGTCCCCGTCCCCGGGGAACCACGGCGCCGTCTGCCACAGCCCGCCCGACAGCTCCAGCGCGTCGAGCCGTTCCCGGCGCTCCCGGTACGGGACGTCCAGCAGCGGACGCCCGTCGAGGTGCGGCACGTCGTAGATCAGGTACGTCTCGCGGCCCTCCACCACGGCCAGCTCCCCGTCCAGCACCGCCCGGCGGGCGCCCAGCTCCGCGCCCAGCCGGGTGCCCGCGCGGGCCGGACCGTCCACGGACCGTCCCCGCCCGTCGGTGAACCGCGCCCGGCCGCCCTCGACGTACGCCAGCAGCCGCCGCCCGCCCCACGCGAACTCGAACGCCCAGCCGTCCCGGTCGCGGGGGAGGCGGGTGCGCCGCACCGGACGCATCGGCGGCAGCGACTCCGGCAGCGGCTCGGCGTCCGGATCGGCGGGCGGGTCCATCCGGTGGATCATCCAGTCGTCGCCGCGCGTCCGGAACAGCACGTACCGGCCGGACGCGCGCGAGCCGTGCATCACGACCTTGACCTCGCGGTCGTCCCACTTCTCCGTCTCGTACGTCCCGCGATCCCAGACGATCACCTTGCCGCCGCCGTACTCGTCCTTCGGGATCTCGCCCTCGAACGTCGCGTACTCCAGCGGATGGTCCTCGGTGTGCACCGCGAGATGGTTCGTCCCGGGACTCCACGGCAGGCCCTTCGGCACCGCCCACGACACCAGCACCCCGTCCCGCTCGAACCGCAGGTCCCAGTGCAGGCTGCTCGCGTGATGCTCCTGCACGACGAACGTGTCGTCGTCCCCGCGCGGCAGCGGACCCTCGCCGGGAACCGGCTCGGGCGTGCGCCCGGCGTCGCGCCTGCCCCGGTACTCGGCGAGCCGGTCGTCCTTCTTCTTGGGGCTCACGCCACCGGCATACCCGGCGTCAGCGGATGAAGACGGCGTAGTCCACCAGATCGCCGGTCAGATCGGGCGGCAGCCCCGCGACCGCCGACAGCTCCTCCGCGGACATGAACCCGCCCGTCTCCGCCCGAACCCGCTCGATCTTCCCCGCCAGCTCCGGCGTGATCCCCGGCAGCAGCGTCAGCGCCTTCGCCGGCGCGTGGTTGACGTCGACCAGGCCCCCGTCGTTGTACTGGCGCGGCAGGTCCGGACGCCCGATCCGCAGCTCCTTCGCCAGTCCCGGGTCGGACGCGGCCAGCTCGCGCGCCTTCTCCCGCAGCAGCCGCCGCCGCTTCACCCGCTCCACCACGGCCTCGTTGTCGACGCCCGACAGCCCGTGCGGATCGAACACCCGCCGCCGGATCACGAACGCGTGCCCGCACCCCACGACCGCCAGCACGAACATCAGCAGACCCACCGTCCGCTGCGTCCCGTCGTCGTCCGCGAGACCCGGAATCAGGTACAGCATCAGCGCGAAGACACCGATGTACACGCCCGACGACACGAGCAGATGCACGTTTCGGCGCCACAGCGCCGCCGCCGCGAACGTGAACGGGGTCGCGTAACCGAGCGACAGGAACGGCAGCGCCGCCCACGTCACGCTCAGCGCCGCCCGTCCCGGCGGCATGCTGTCGGAGGGAACCCTCGACTCGTACGGCGCTGGCTCGTTCATCAAGAGTCTCCCGGCCGGGTGTGGCAGGCGTCGACTCGACTCTAGGCGATGGGCGCGCCCGACGGACCGACCCTCACGGCAGGGTGAGGATTTCGTTCCCGCCCTCGGTGATGAGGATCGTGTGCTCGAACTGGGCCGTCCGCTTGCGGTCCTTCGTCACGACCGTCCAGCCGTCGTCCCACATGTCGTAGTCGAAGCTGCCGAGCGTGAGCATCGGCTCGATCGTGAACGTCATGCCCGGCTCGATCAGCGTCGTCGCCTTCGGGTCGTCGTAGTGCGGGACGACCAGCCCCGAGTGGAACGTCGTGCCGATCCCGTGCCCGGTGAAGTCGCGCACCACCCCGTACCCGAACCGCTTCGCGTACGACTCGATCACCCGCCCGATCACGTTCAGCGCACGTCCCGGCTTCGCGGCGCGGATGCCCCGCATCATCGCCTCCCGGGTGCGCTCCACCAGCAGCGCCGACTCCTCCGGCACGTCCCCGCACAGGTACGTCGCGTCCGTGTCGCCGTGCACGCCGTCGATGAACGCCGTGATGTCGACGTTGATGATGTCGCCGTCCCGCAGCACCGTGTCGTCCGGGATGCCGTGGCAGATCACCTCGTTGATCGAGGTGCACAGCGACTTCGGGAACCCCCGGTACCCCAGCGTGGACGGGTACGCGCCGTGGTCGAGCATGAACTCGTGCCCGATCCGGTCGAGTTCGTCCGTGGTGATGCCCGGGCGGACCTGCTTGCCGACCTCCTCCAGCGCCTGTCCCGCGATCTTGCCCGCGACCCGCATCTTCTCGATGATCTCGGGCGACTTGACGTCCGGCTCGCCCGTCTTGGGCCGCTTCTTGCCGACGTACTCCGGCCGGGGAATGTGCGCGGGAACCTTGCGCAGGGGAGAGACATTGCCGGGTCGGAGAAGCTGCGTCGTCATGGTAAAGGAGTGTAGTCAGCGCAACCGGGGCACGAATCCCGTGCCTTCCGGTGACGTCGAGAGGAGCGCCCATGAAAGGCACTGACGGCGACTGGTGGTTCTGCCTCAAGCACATGAAGGTCGAACATGGGGAGGGCTGCCCCAACAAGGACCGCATGGGCCCCTACGACTCCGAAGGCGCCGCGGCGAACGCCCTCGCCCTCGCGCGCGAGCGCAACGAGGCCTGGCGCCGCCAGAACGAGGACTGACCCGGGAAGGGCCCGACCGTCGGCCGGGGCTCACGCCGATTTCCGGCCGCGATGTCCCCTCTGAGGGGACGCCGCCGACCGGGCGTGCATTCGGGGTGGCCCCCCGGGCGGGGCCCTCGGCTGGGCACGGCCTCCGCTGCGCTGCGGGCGTGCTCAGTCTGGTCATTGTGGGGGTGGACCCCCACACCCCCCGGGCGGGACCCTCGATTGAGCACACCCTCCGCTGCGCTACGGGCGTGCTCAATCGAGGGTGGGGCCGGTCACGGTTTCCAGGAGGCGGGCGCGGCGCGGCGCAGGCCGGGGCGTTCGTGCGCGCGTTCCTCGCCGGCGGCGGCGCTGACCAGGTGCTGGGCGCCGTCGAACGACAGCAGCGTCTCCTGCGGCGGGACGGTCAGCGCCTCGTGGGCGAGGCCGCGGAGTTCCCGGTCGCCGCCTTCGAGGGCCAGGACGGTCGCGCCGGTGCGGCGCGCGTCGTCCACGCGTTCCAGCAGCGGGACGGGCGCGTCCTCCTCGGCGACGACGAAGACCGTCTCGCCGCGGCGGGCCGCCTCCAGGCGGTCCATCCCGATGCCCAGGTGGGCGGGCGCGCCCGGCGGCGGCGACCAGCGGACCAGCGTCGGGGCCAGGCCGGGGGCGCCGCCGAGGCGGCTCTCGTCGTCCAGGTGCGCCGCCAGATGCCACGGGTCGTCCCCGGGCGTCCCGACCAGCAGCAGCCCGCCCGGGGTGCGCGACGTGCCGCGCAGCGCGCGGCCGAACTCGCTCGTCCGGTCCAGCCAGCCCGTGACGGACAGCACCTCGCGCAACATCGAGATCTGCTCGGCGTCCACGGCTCCATGGTGCCGCACCGGGCGCCGTCCGCGATCCCGTTTCCCCCGATCGGGTAGGCCGGGACGCGGCGGCCCGGGACCCGCCTGGCAGACTCGGCGGCATGAGTGATCAGCAGCGGAAGAATCCCCACGACCTGCCGGACGCGAGCGGCCTCACGATCGGAATCCTGGGCGGCACCGGAGACCAGGGCAAGGGCCTGGCCCGCCGGTTCGCGCTCGCCGGGCACCGGGTGACCATCGGGTCCCGCAAGGCCGAGCGCGCCCAGGAGGCCGCCGACGACCTCGGGTCCGGCCTGCCGGTGTCGGGCGCGGAGAACCCGGTGGCGGCCGGGCGGTCCGACGTCGTGATCGTCGCCGTCCCGTGGGACGGCCACAAGGCCACGCTGGAGTCGCTGCGGAACGAACTCGCCGGGAAGATCGTCGTGGACTGCGTGAACCCGCTGGGCTTCGAGAAGGCCAAGGGCGCCTTCGCGCTCCCGGTCGAGGAGGGCAGCGCCGCCGAACAGGCCGCGGCCGTCCTGCCCGACAGCCGTGTCGTCGCCGCGTTCCACCACGTGTCGGCCAAGCTGCTGCTCGACCCCGCCGTGGACGAGATGGAGCTGGACGTCCTCGTGCTCGGCAACGACCGCGAGGCGACGGACCTGGTGCAGGCCCTCGCCGGCCGGATCCCCGGCATGCGCGGCGTGTACGGCGGCCGCCTCCACAACGCGGGGCAGATCGAGGCGTTCACCGCCAACCTGATCTCCATGAACCGCCGTTACAAGGCCCACGCGGGCCTGCGCATCACCGACGTGTAACTCCGGGACGCGGTCGTGAACGAACGGGAGGCGGTGCGGCGGCCGCTCGTGCTGCTGCCGCGGGTGCGCAAGGGCCCGCTGCACGCCGTCGGACGGCGCGTCGGGCTCGCCTCGCTCGCGGTGCTGGCCGTCGTTGCCGCCGTCTACCTGGGGCGCGACGGCTACCGGGACTCGGCGGACGACGACGTCTCGCTGCTGGACGCGTTCTACTACGCCACCGTGTCCGTCTCCACGACCGGCTACGGCGACATCACGCCGGTGAGCGACTCCGCCCGGATCGTCAACATCCTGTTCGTCACGCCCGTTCGGGTCCTGTTCCTGATCGTCCTCGTCGGCACGACCCTCGAGGTGCTCGCGGAACGCACCCGCGACGACTGGCGCAAGTCACGCTGGAGGGCCCGCGTGCGCGACCACATCGTGGTGACCGGTTACGGGACGAAGGGCCGCAGCGCCATCGAGACCCTGCTGACCACGGGCGTGCCCCACGACTCGATCGTCGTGGTCGACCCCGATCCGCGCGTCGTCGCCGAGGCGGCGGAGGCGGGCCTGGTCGGGGTCGTGGGGGACGCCACCCGCAGTTCCGTCCTCGCGCAGGCGGGCGTCCCGCAGGCCCGGGAGATCGTCGTGGCGACCGCGCGGGACGACACCGCGGTGCTGATCACGCTGACGGCGCGGCAGCTCAACCCGCGGGCCGGCATCCAGGCGTCGGTGCGCGAGTCCGAGAACGTCCCGCTGCTGCGGCAGAGCGGCGCCGACCACGTGGTCACGTCGTCGGAGGCCGCCGGACGGCTGCTCGGCGTCTCCACCCGGGACTCCAACGTCGGCCACGTCCTGGAGGACCTCCTCGACCAGGGCAGCGGCCTCGACCTGGTCGAGCGTCCGGTCGCGGCGGACGAGATCGGCCGGAACCTCTCGGCGGTCGCCCAACCGACGCTGGCGGTGGTGCGGGACGGACGCAGGCTGCCGTTCGACCACCCCGGCTGCGAGATCCTGCAGCCGGGCGATCGGCTCATCGTGGCGCGTTCGATCCACCGGGAGAAGCCGTCCGGCCAGGTCTGACGACGGCACGGGACGGGCGGCCCGCGGACGACGAAGCCCCCGCGCGGTGCGTTCGCGGGGAACGCGCCGTGCGGGGGCCGTCGAGGGCGACCCGGACGGACGGGCTACTTGTACGAGTGCTCGGCGGCCGGGTAGCTGCCGCCGACGACCTCGTCGGCGTACGCGCGGGCCGCGTCGGCGAGGACGCCGTTCACGTCCGCGAACTTCTTGACGAACTTGGCGGTGTGGGGGGTGAGGCCCGCCATGTCCTGCCATACCAGGACCTGCGCGTCGGTGCCGTTGCCCGCGCCGATGCCGATCGTCGGGATGGACAGCGACGCGGTGACGCGCGCGGCGAGGTCCTCGGGGACGCATTCGAGCACGACCGAGAACGCGCCCGCCGCTTCGAGGGCCTTGGCATCGGCGACGAGTTCCTCGCCGGACTCGCCGCGGCCCTGCACCCGGTACCCGCCGAAGACGTTCACCGACTGGGGGGTGAGGCCGAGGTGGCCCATGACCGGGATGCCGGCGGCGACGAGCGACTCGACCTGCGGGAGGATGCGGCGGCCGCCCTCCAGCTTGATCGCGTGGGCGCCGGTCTCCTTCATGAAACGGGTCGCGCTGGTGAGGGCCTCGGACACGCCCGTCTGGTACGAGCCGAACGGCAGGTCGGCGACGACCATGGCCCGCTTGGACCCGCGGACGACCGCGGCGGTGAGCGGGACGAGATCGTCGACCGTCACGGGGATCGTCGAGTCGTAGCCGTAGACGACCATGGCGGCGGAGTCGCCCACGAGCAGCACGGGGATGCCGGCCTCGTCGAACACCCGCGCCGTGAGCGCGTCGTACGCGGTGAGCATCGGCCACTTCTCGTGCCGCTGCTTGGCCGCCGCGATGTCGCGGACGGTGACGCGCCGTCCGCCCGTACCGCCGTACAGTGCGGTCGGCTGTGCGGGGGGTGCAACAGAAGAAGACATACGAAACCTCCGGTCTTGAGGCGCCACGGTGGCGTACCCAGACGGAACCGATCGTGCCACTTCGTCAACGATTCGGGTAGCCCCGACATTCCACAATCTATTGGGGCTAGATGGGTGCAAAGTGTGGTTCGGAGTCCGGTTTTCCGCACGGTAAGCGCGATCTTCTCCCCGCGTAACGGTGTCATGGCCCATACTGTCGCTGGATACTGCTAAGACGACCGGCTGTCTGGAGCGCGTCAGTGAGATCCGTCATGGCGCCGCGAGGCGATGTTCCCGGCCCCGACTCGGCGTCCCGGACCCTCGTCCTGGGCGTCGACGGCGCCCGGCAGATCGTCCAGTGCGGGCCCAACGTCCGCGCCGTCCTCGGGAGGGAACCGGGCGAGCTGCTCGGCCGCCCCGCCTGCGACCTCGTCGCGGAGGAGGGCAAGGCCGAGCTGGAGTCCATGCTGGAGGCCATCGCCGCGGGGCAGGAACGCCGCGGCGTGCTGCCCGTGCAGAGCCGCGGCGACACCGTGCAGGCGGTCGTGACCGCGCAGCCCATGCTCGGCGGCGACGCCGGCACCGCGCCGGCCGGGCTGCTGTACGTGAAGGTCGCGCTGCCGCCCAGCGAGCGCTACCAGGACCCGGCCCTCATGCGCCGCGCCCTGCTGGACGATCCGCTCACCAGGTTCGCCGACTCGCTCGACCTCGACCAGTCCGCCCGCAAGATCGTCGACGTCGTCGTCCCGCACTACTGCAACGCCGCCTCGGTGCTGGTGCTGGAGAGCCTCGTCGCCGCCGACGAGGTGCACAGCGAGTCCGGTTCGGCCGTGATGCGCCGCGTCGCCGTCACCTCCGACGACGACAACCTCGCGTGGACGTCGGCGTTCCCGGTCGGCGAGGTCCTCGTCTTCCCCGAGGGCACCCCGTACCACGAGGTCATGGACACCGCGCGTCCCGTCCACCGGCCCCACATCGACACCGACGCCGCCGACGCCATCGGACGGATCTGGCGGCGCGGCCCCGCGGGCGAGCTGCTCACCGACGTGTCCATGGTGCTGCTGCCGCTGATCGCGAACGACACCCTGCTCGGCTTCATCGCCTGCACCCGCGTCACGGGCTTCCGCAAGTTCGACCGCTACGACGTCGAGATCGGCATGGAGTTCGCGGCGGGCGCCGCGATCGTCATCGAGAACGCCCGCCGCTACAGCCGGGAGCGCGCCACCGCGCTCGCCCTGCAGCGCAGCCTGCTGCCGAACCGGCTGTCGGCGCCGTCCTCGGTCGAGGTCCGGCACCGCTACCTGCCCGGCAGCAAGCTCGTCGAGGTCGGCGGCGACTGGTACGAGTCGATCGCGCTGCCCGGCGCGCGCGTCGCGCTGATCGTCGGCGACGTCGCCGGGCACGGCGTCCGCGCCGCCGTCACCATGGGACGGCTGCGCACAGCCCTGCACACCCTCGCGAACCTCGAACTGCCGCCCGCGGACGCCCTGCACGTCATGCACGAGCTGATGATCGAGCTCGGCGAGCAGGAACCGCACTTCGCCACCTGCGTGTACGCGGTGTACGACGCCACCACGGGCACCATCGAGATCGCGTCCGCCGGGCACCTGCCGCCGCTGCTCGCCGGTCCCGGCGGCGACAACGAGTACCTGCAGGTCCCGCCCGCGCCGCCGCTGGGCGTCGCCGGGGGCGCCGCGATCGAGAGCCGCGAGTTCACCGTCGAGGACGGCAGCCTGTTCGTCATCTACACCGACGGCCTCGTCGAGAACCGCGGCCGCGACATCGACGACGGCCTCGCCCGGCTCCGCGGCATCTTCGGCCGCGACTCGGTGGACCGTCCCATGGAGGACCTCGCGAAGGCCACCCTCGCCGGCGTCTACGCCGACCAGCACCGCGACGACATCGCCGTGCTGATCGCCCGGCTGCGCCGCCTCCCCGAGGACCGCCGCGCCTCCTGGACCCTGCCCGCCGACCCCGCCGCCGTGCGCCGCGCCCGCGGGCTCGTCCGCACCCGGCTCGCCGAATGGGGCCTGGAGGAGCTGGAGTACACCACCCAGCTGCTGATCTCCGAGCTGATCACCAACGCGTACCGGTACGCGCACGGCCCCATCGAGCTGCGCCTGCTCCTCGAACGCACCCTGGTGTGCGAGGTCCTCGACCGGTCCGCCGCGCTGCCCCGCCTCCGCCGCGCCGAGGACGACGACGAGAACGGCCGCGGCCTCCTCGTCGTCAGCCAGCTCGCGCACCGCTGGGGCAGCCGCCGCACCGCCGCGGGCAAGGTCGTCTGGTGCGAGCAGATCGTGCCCGGCATCGACCCCGACCCGGTCGACGAGGATTCGAACTGGCCCGGCGAGAGCCACCACCGTTAACCCGGTCGCCCCGCGCCGGACTCGGCCGTCTGGACCAGCCGGGGCGTTTCGCCGCGGGGCAGCCACAGGCCCCGTCCGGGCGGCCGCGCCTCGGCGTGGACGCGCGGGAAGAGCTGCCCTTCGGAGCGGTCGCCCGACATGACGAGCGCGCCCGTGCCGATCTCCCGGACGGCCTGGACGAGCGGCTCGTACAGCCCGCGGGACGCACCGGCCACGCGGCGGGCCACCACGAAGTGCAGGCCGATGTCGCGGCCGTTCGGGACGAACGGGAGGAACGGCGCGAGCGGCTGCTGACCGGCCGTCGTCAGCAGGTCGTAGTCGTCGACGAGCACGACGATCCGCGGCCCGGTGCTCCCGGCGGCCGACGAGTCGTCGGGCATCCGCCCTTCGAGTTCCTTCGCCACCCCGGCCGCGAGGCCCGCGCAGACGCGCGGCGTCGTCCCGTACCCGCCGAGGTAGGGGTCGGGGACGAAGCCCTGCAGGGAGCGGCGCGGGTCCATGACGGCGAACACCAGCGCGTCGGGGGAGTGCCGGTCCATCAGCCCGCGCGCCAGCAGCCGCAGCAGGTTCGACTTGCCGCACCCGCCGTCGCCCAGCACGAGGAGGTTCTGGTCGCGGCCGAACAGATCGACGTCCGTCGCGGCGAA
The DNA here is from genome assembly GCF_001942465.1 of Actinomadura sp. CNU-125. GTDB lineage: Bacteria > Actinomycetota > Actinomycetes > Streptosporangiales > Streptosporangiaceae > Spirillospora. Next base: position 11,183 of record NZ_MKJY01000039.1, on the reverse strand, counting down.
ACGCTCGTCCAGGGCGAACGGGACGGCGCGCGGCGCGTCCGCCGGGCCCGGCAGGTCCCGCGCGGGCACCCGGTCCGGCAGGACGCGCACCGGCGGCGCCTCCGGGCCCGACCAGCTCCCGGCCACCGCCCGGACCGCCGACTCCAGCGCGGAGCCCAGCGCGGACGGGTCCGGGGCGTCGCCGAGCGCGGGCACCGCGACATGCCCGAACAGGCCGTCGCCGGTCAGCGCCCGGCCGGGGGACGCCGCGGTGATCGTCGCGGCCAGCCTGCGGTCCACGGTCGAGTCGGCCGGGTCGTTCAGCCGCAGCTCGACCCGCTGCCCGAACGTCGACTGCGCCGCGATCCGCACGTCGTTCCACCGCAGCATCCCCGCGACCAGGTGCACGCCGAAACCGCCGCCGCGCCGCAGCACGTCGAGATCATGTCGTCGAGTTCCTCGAAGTCGTCGCGGACCGCGCCGAACCCGTCGACGACCAGCACGACGTCCGCGCACGCCAGCTCCGGGACGTCCCCGGCGGCGTGCAGGCGCCGCAGCCGCTCGACCCCGTCGATGCCGCGCCGCCGGAACACCTCCTCGCGGTGCCCCAGCATCGCGTGGACCTCCTCGACCGTCCGCCGCACCCGCTCGCGGTCGGTGCGCGCCGCGACGCCGCCCACGTTCGGCAGCCCGTCCAGCGCGTGCAGGCCGCCGCCCGCCAGGTCCAGCCCGTACACGGCGACCTCGCCGGGGGCGGCGGTCAGCGCCAGCGACAGCACCAGCGTGCGCAGCAGCGTCGTCTTCCCGGTCTGCGGGGCGCCGATGACCGCGACGTGCCCGCCCGCCGCCGTCAGGTCCAGCCGCCACAGCCCCTGCCACTGCCGCCGCGGATCGTCCAGCAGCCCGATCGGGACGCGCAGCCGCGCGGGCTCCACCGGCAGCCGCAGCCCGCCCGCGGCGGCCTCCGGCGCGCCGCAAACCGCGTCCAGCGAGGCGAGCGTCGGCAGCGGCGGCAGCCAGATCCGCCGGACCGGCTCGCCGTGCCGCGCGACCTCGCCGGTCAGCACGTCCAGCAGCGTCGGGCCCGCCGTCCGCTCGGGCAGCGCCGGTTCCGCGTCGCCCGGCCGCGGCCCGTCCGGCTCCGGCGGGGTGCACACCGGGTAGATCCGCACGGACGGGACGTCCGGCGCGTCCTCGTCCACGACGACCGGCCCCCGGTGCGGGCCCGACACGTACCCGCCCTTGAACCGGGTGTAGACGCTGGTGTCCACCTTCAAGTACCCGAACCCGGGCATCGCGGGCAGCCGGAACGCGTCGGGCGTGTCCAGGACCGTCCGGCTCTCCTCCTCCGAGAACGTCCGCAGCCCGATCCGGTACGACAGGTACGTCTCCAGCCCGCGCAGCTTCCCGCTCTCGATCCGCTGGCTCGCCAGCAGCAGATGCACCCCGATGCTGCGGCCGATCCGCCCGATCGACAGGAACAGCTCGATGAAGTCGGGCCGCGCCGTCAGCAGTTCCCCGAACTCGTCGATGATCACCAGCAGGTGCGGCAGCGGCGGCAGCTCCGGACGCGACTCCCGCAGATGCCGGTAGTCGCCGATGTTCGCGACGTTGCCCGCGTCCTTCAGCACCCGCTGCCGCCGCTGCACCTCCCCGGACAGGCTCGCGTGCACCCGCTCGACCAGCCCCGCGTCGTCCTCCAGGTTCGTGATCACGCCCGCCACCTGCGGCAGCGTCCCGAACGGCGCGAACGTCGCCCCGCCCTTGTAGTCGACCAGCACCATCGCGACCTGCTCGGGCGGATGCGTGCACGCCAGCGCGAGCACCAGCGTCCGCAGCAGCTCGCTCTTCCCGGACCCGGTCGCGCCCACGCACAGCCCGTGCGGCCCCATCCCGAGGCTCGCCGCCTCCTTCAGGTCCAGGACGACCGTGCCCCCGGCCTCGTCCGCCCCGATCGGCACCCGCAGGAACGCCCGCTCCCCGCGCGGCGCCCACAACGCCGGGACGTCCGCGTCCTCGACGTCGCGCACGCCGAGCAGCGCCGGGAAATCGACCTCCCCGCCCTGCGCCGCGGCCTCCTCCGCCGACTCGCGCGACAGCCGCAGCGGCGCCAGCATCCGCGCCAGCCCCTCGACCATCCCGCCGGGCACGTCGTCGAGCGTCCCCGCCGTCCGCACCGGAACCTCGCCGCGCAGATCGGTCACCTCCACCCGGTCGCCGTCCACCCGGACCCGCACCCCGACCTCGCCCGGCTCCTGCGCCTGCTCCGCCACCAGATGCACCACAGTGACGCCCAGGTCCGCGACCGGCACCCCCTCGTCCGGACGCACCAGCTCCACCGCCACGTCCCCGTGCACGTCGTGCACCACCACCAGCCGCCGGAACACCCCCGGCTCCCGCGGCCCCAGCCCCCGCCGCAGCTCCGCCGCGACGTCCGTCCGCGCCTGAGATCGTGCGCCAGCAGCGCCGCCAGCCGCAGCGGGCTCGGCGCCACCAGCCGGAACGCCGCGCCGCCCGCCCGCCGCCGCTGGTCCAGCGCGTGCGGCAGCCACTTCAGCCACTCCCACTCGCCCGCCCGCGCCCCGCCGTACGCCACCCCGACGTCCTCGGGCGCGTGGAACGCCGTGAGCTGCACCAGCAGCGCGCGCATCAGCCGCAGCACGTCCTCCCGCGCGCCCACGACGCTCACGTCGCCCGCACCGTCCAGCGGAACCGTCAGCGGCATGTCCGGAGCGGTACGGAACCGCTCGACCAGCGCGTTCGCCTCCGACAGCATGAACGGGTCGGTCGGCGCCAGCGCCGTGCCCTCCTCGCCGACGGCCAGCCGCCGCCCCTGCACCAGCCCCGTCCCGACCCGCACCCGCAGGAAGTCGGGGTTGCGCCTGCGCCGCTCCCACAGCCGCGCCGGATCGCGGACGACGTCGTACAGCGCCTCCGGCGGCGGGTCCAGCACCCGCGCCTCCGCGCGCGCGTCCCGCTCCTCCGCCGCCAGCCGCTCCCGCAGCTCCTCCAGATACTCCAGGTACCGCTCCCGATGGTTCCGCCGCTGCCGCGTCACCTGCCCCCGCCGCGACAGCAGCAGCCCCACGCCCGCGGCCAGCGCCACCACCAGCAGCACCGCGCCCAGCCCGATGAACGCCGGGTTCCGCACCACCGTCATGACGGTCAGCGAACCCATCATCCCGACCATCGGCAGCACCGCCATGAGCTGCCCGCCGCCGCCCGCCTCCGGCAGCGTCGGCGGCGCCTCCACCTCGCGCGCCGCCGCACCGGACGGCGGATGCACCGTCCGCGCCGGCCGATGCACCACCCGGGTCGTCACGCGGCCCCCTCCCGGTACCGGGACACGATCCGGGCGAGCTCGTCCCACCCGTCCGGCCCCTCGACGAGGTCGAACCATCCCAGCTCGCCCAGCTCCACGGCGACCTCCGGCCCGAGCCCGAACCCCACGGGCAGCGGTGGCCCGCAGTTCTCGGGGGCGACGGTGAGGTCGTTTCGTCCGGGGACCCGCTGTGCGACCACGCTCACCAGGGAGAACCCGGCCGCGAGCCGCTCCGCCGCGCTTCGGGGATCGGCCTCGTTCGCCGTCCCGACCGTGATGCTCTCCTGGACGCCCCCGTCGGTGCGCGTGACGGTCATCGTCCCCACGACCGGCCCGTCCGCCGCGAACACGAGCCACGTACCGCGAGGCGCCCGATCCCTGCACACTCGCGTCAGGCTCTCGACGTCCCACGGGTTCGCGGCCGGTTCCGACGTGCCCCACCCGACCGGCGGACCGCCGAGGCTCTCGCACAACGTCTGCGCCGCCACCCCCAGGGTCAGCGCGTCGTACGCCGTGTGCCGCACGATCGCGTTCACGACGAGGAACGAACCGTCCGTCCGCGCGGACTCGCGTTGCACGCCGTTCGCGACGAACCGTTCCCCGTCCCAATCGAGGACGGCGCCGGACGATCCGTCGAAGAACCCGCCGCCGGGATCGGTCACGACCCACCGGCACTCGGGCCCGTTCAACGCCAGCCGCAGCGGCAACGTCAACCGCGAGTGCGGCGGCGTGACGACCTGCAGCCCCCGACCGCTTTCCGAACACACCCGAACCGCCTCGGCCATCCAGGACGACATCGAGACGACCGGCCGGTTCTGCATCACCACGCCGACCCGCTCGGTCAGCAGATCGACCGTGGTCAAACCGCCCGCCTCACATATTCGGGATCGCCGGTCCAGACGACCCCGCCGAGCCTCCGCACCAGTTCGCCCGCGAACCGGAGCGCCAGCACCTCCGACCCGTCCCGCTTCTCCGCCCCACGCGCCTCGACCCACCACACGGGCACGTCCACCTCCGCGACCTCTGGCCCCAGCACGCGAGTCAGCTCACTCCGAACCTGCACGAACACGGGCGTCTCCACCGTCAACACCGCCCGCCCGTCCCCATCGCACAACTGCACGGCCCCACCGTCGTAAAGCCCCCGCACCCGCAACCCGTCGTCCGCAGCCACCATCCCCGCGACAACAGCAGTCACATCAGGCTCATCCCGAACAAGCGCAACCACATCCCGACTCAAGAGCCCTCCTCAACTCGCCAAACCAACCGAACCCCGCGCTCTTACGCTCAAAGAAAATCGATTTACTATGAAAGTTGAAGTCGATGCTGCAATGAGATGGTCGCACTAGGGTGTAGTTTGCGATGAATCAGGTCCCTTGTTTTGGCCGCTGCATTTCCGTTCGGAGACCATCCTTCAGAGTCACCGACATAGACTTCGGCTGGTCATTTCACGCAGAAGGACAAACAGTAAATGTCACCAGTACAGCATGCCAGTCAACAATTGACCGATGATCGATCTTCTTGAATCTTTGCCACAAGTATCGCACCTCCATGTTCGTCGCCGTCGTTTAGCTTCGTGTGGTGGCGCACCAGCATCGTTCGTCACCGCAGCGCAGCCAGTCCGCTGTCCCCGGTGTCGAGCCATCGTCGTCGAGGGACCCGCCAAAGACGCGCTCGCGGTACTCGCGCATGCTCATGCCTGTTCGCTTCGGGGCCGACCACCACCAGTGAGTAGTCGGTGCCCAGGAGGGGATTTCCCCGCGATGGAGCGGAGGAGCATCCTCTGCGACCTCGGACAACTCTTCATCGACCTCGGTGAGCCAAGTGGAATCAATGCTCGACAGCGGTTCGTGTTCGGCAAAATCATCGATAAGCAGCTGGATGGCGGAGCGGTGCTCGCACGCGGCTCGGTAGCCTTCATGACGCCCGCGGTCGACAAGGTCTTCGGTCTCGCTGATATAGCCGGTTATAAAATTACGCGCCATTTCATTGGAGAGTTCCTGGATGACGGCATCGCTGCGAACACGGTCACGCAAAAGTTGAACCTCTGCGGGATCCTTCGGATTCCATTTGGCAAGTTCTTTGTAAAAATCTAATAGTAAACGAATTGGGTGCATTTGGATTGCGGCCTCGGGATGTTGTTCAGAGTGCACTTGTCCTAGTGCTGTCGAGACCTCGTGCAGCCAATTAAGTTGTCGGGAACGCGTCTCATCAAACTCTGGCATGGCCTACCATCCTCCCATATGTGTCAGCATCACGAGCCGTCATCTGTTGCCACAATAGCGATGGTTTTGAAGGGAGCTGCTGGGGAGTCTGAGCAGGGCTCTGTATCGGTGTCCATCAGTGGGCCTAAAACGCATTGGTCACTTCACTGACGTTCGACGCGTCCTTCAAGGGTTATCTGCTCCCGGATAGTTCGATTCCTAAGATTCCTGCGCCTCGTTGATCTTCTGGCGTAGCCAGTCGGGAATATTCTCTGCATTGCGAGGAAAAAACTCGAGATCCTCAACGTACGTTTCGGGTACGGGTTCGAAGTCGAATGCTCCTGGACTGAAGTCAGGTTCGTTGTCATAGTCGAAGTCGACATTGTATCTGGATGGGCGGACAATAGTGTAGTTGGCGGTGAACCAGGTTCCTTGGCCTGCCCGGTACATTCCTGCTCGAAGTTCGAGCATCATGGTTCCCATTGCCATGGGTGGTTTCAATGTAATCAATTCGCCATTTTGTAGAAGTGCGGCCAAATCGAACTTTGAGAAGCGCGCCGTGGCGGCGACGGTGTACCGGATTTCATCCCATTCCTGGGGAGCGAGCTCCAGGGCCGACCTGCCGACTTCGGCTAGGATTGTTTGCTGCTGCTCGGGAGACATTTCGCGGGACTGATCCATTGTTGTGCTCACTCATTTATACGGAGGGACGTTATTGTATCGGTAGGAGCCGGTAAATTTATTATCGATTACATATGTTACCACTATGACTTCTGGCGTTTCTTGATTGCCGGGAAAGTCGAGTTCAATAACTAGCTTGACTTGAGGCGGATCATTGGTTTTGAGTAATTCGATGAATGCATCTTCGAATTTGCGATAGTTTTGAGCCGGAGTGGTGCCCGACTGGGCCTGGTTGAGTGATTCTAGCATGGCGACCACGTTGATTATTTCACCCGGGCCGTCTGTTGCGGTTCCGACGAGATGACCGCCGTTCCAGTTAACTTCCTGGAACAGCAGGATTTCGTGAGGCAACGGCTTGCGTCCGTGTTGCGTAACGAAGTCGGCCACCCGTTGCCGGTTAATTTGTTCGTACTCCTCTCTGCCGGTTCGGCCGGCTTTGCGTTGATCGTCTTCCATGCGATAGAAGTCGTCGGACCCCGTGTAATGAAGATCTGCCTCGACGCGAACCGTTCTGGCGAGGTCGTCGGTGTGGTATTTGAGGTCGTCGTCGTTAAGGTGGTAGACGGTATTGGGGCGGGGGCGGCGCAATTCGGGGTTCCAGCCATCGCCCCTGTTGCCAGGCTTGGTGTAGATATCTGTGATCTTCTTGTTGGCGTCAGTTATAAAGATGCCACGAAAGTTTCCCTCCTGGTCTTCGACGACGTAGCGCTTATTGGCCTCCAGGTCGACGCCGAAGCCGAAGCGCTGATCCTTCGGCGGTGCATCATCGTGATCTCTTAGGATCGGTCTGTCTTCGAGTCCGGGGTTGCCCCCACCGGAGCCTTGTGAAGGGCCACTTCCTCCACCGTGTGGTGGCACTGTCCCACTGGCGCTGCGTAGCGCACTGCCGAGGTTGCCCTGTTGTGAAACACCTGTGCTCGAGTGGGGAACACCGGAACTGCCCGGCGTGGCCTGCGGAGTGCTCGAAGGGCCGTTGGCGGAGTTGGCAACGCCAGGATCACGAGTGCGACGAGCGCGGGGCTGCGGGCATGGTCGGGGGTGCGTTCGTGGGAGGTTTGGACTGTTTGGGTGGCTGATTGCTGGTGGTCGCGGAGGACCCATTCTGGGAGGTGGTCTGGGGTTTGTGTTTCGGCGGGGGAGTTGGGTGTGGTTCTTGTTGGGGTGGAGGTGTTGGGGGTTGTGGGCGTCGGGGCTTCTGGTGTGCGGGTGGGCGGGGGGCGGTCCCACGTGATTGTGGCTGGGTCTACGTGGGGAGTAATTATTTTGGTGCGGGTCAGGTCTAGTTTTAGTTTGGTGGGGAGGTCGCCGAACTTGTGGGTGAGCTTGGCGGCTATGTCGGAGACCTTGGGGAGCTTGGCGCCGGCTCGGAGGGTTAGGGAGAGGGGGTCCAGGGCTTCGCCGACTTTGCTCGCGGCGCGGGTGCTCTTGGCCAGCTTTCCGGCGCTGCCCGCTTTGCCGATGGGGATGATCGTGGTGACGATGTTGTAGGCGGTGTTGCCTAGGGCGCGGGCCGGGTCGTCCTTCCACTGGTCCCAGGCGACGAAGCTCTTGCCGAAGCCCTTCCAGGTTTCGCTGAACTTCTTGCGAAGGTTCGGGTAGGCGAGGGAGACGATGGGGTTGCCGAGGATCATGAGATTCTCGAAGGACTCACGCCACTTCTCGGGGGAGGTGACCAGGTCCCAGATGCCCGAGGCGTCGCCCCAGAAGCCGTCGCCGAAGAAGCCCGTGAAGAAGGACGCGACGCCGTCCCACAGGTCCTCGTACCAGGGGTTCTCGGCTTCTTCCGCGGTGCCCCACGAGGGGGGCTTGTCGTCGGTGCACATCAGGCGCTTCGGGGCGCTGCCGCCGTAGGCGGCGTAGATGTTGTTGGCGGCTTTTTCTTGGGCGTTCTGGAAGGCGAGGGCCTGGGTGTTGACCGAGCTGAGGAGAGAGTTGTTCTGGTCGACGAGGTCTTCGTTCTCGCGCCAGTCACCGTCTTCGGCGTAGGTCTTGTTCACGAAGGTGACCGACTGCATGTACAGGTCGGTCAGCTTGCGCTTGATGACGCGGGTCTCGGCGGCGTAGGTGGTGAGCGCGCCGGTGACCTTTTCGAGTTGTCCGGCGAAGGACGCGGAGTCGTCGCGGACGGGCGCGGTGGCCGCGAAGAGGTCGGCGGCTTCGGGCGCTTCGTAGAAGGCGGACAGGCCCTGCCAGGTGGAGTGGACGTTCGAGCCGGTCTCGCGGATCCCGCCTGCGGCCTTCTTCAGGTCGTGGGCTTCCGCCTCGACGGCGTCGGGGTTGACGCCGGACATGATGCTCAGGACGTCGTCGGGGACGATCATCGGTCGTCCGTCCGGGCGGCCTTGGCCTGGGCCTGAGCGGCCATCTCCTCGTCGCCGCGGATGTAGTGGTTGGTGGCCTTGGCCGCGCCTTGGAGGGTGCGCTCCGTGCGGTTCTTGAGGCCGATGAGGGTGGGTTTGTGGTGTTCGACGAAGCCCTTGAGGGCTTCCGCGACCTGCGAACTGCCCGATGCGGTGCCCGCGTCGCGGCATCCCATGGCGAACGTTCCGGCGTGCTCCTCGAACGGCGCGAACGCCGCGCCGGTGCGATTGATGACGCCCTGAACCCCTTGCGGGTCGATGTCCCACGCGGTCATGCGCACCCCCGTGATCTTGAGATGCGAGTCAAGGTAGGGGGCAAGGGTGACGAAATGCTTATTTTTGATGTTTTGGGCGTCCGAAAGGTTGGGTTTGTGGGCCGATTTAACCGTGTTGCTCCTTGTTTGGATGTGCCCTGGGTTGGTTGTTCAGGGTGAGTTTGTGCAGGTAGCGTGAGGGGTTTTAGGGGTTAATGTGGTGTGTGGGGTGGTGGTTGCCGGATGTGGTCATGGGTCGACTGAACCCGTGACTTGTCTGACCCGTCCGATAGAACGGAGATCAAGTTCCGGCTATCGTCGTCCGCGCGGCGATTCGAGCGGCAGGTGAGACATGGGGCGATGGGATCAGGGCGAGCAGACGCTGGTCACGCTGGCCAACAACACCGGCGACCGGGGCGAAGAGCTCGCGACGCTGGCGAAGCAGCTGATCGTGGCGGCGGAGCCGCTCGCGGGGAAGTTCAACGGCGCCGGTAAAGCCGCGTTCGACGGTTTCAAGGCGCGGTCGGACCAGATCGCCGCCGATCTCAAGGGCGGCCTCGACCGGGTCAACACCGGGCAGATCGGCATGGAGCAGGCGTTCGCCTCCGGCGACCGCTCGATGGCGGACGAGGCCGGACGGATGCAGTCCGCGGCCAACTTCGACGGCGCCAAGTTCCGCTGACCCACGACGAGAGGACGCCCGCATGACGAACGGACGCCGCAGCTACGACACCGGGGCCTCGGGCGAGGCGCAAACCAACATCCACGCGATCGTCGCCCGGCTGGAAGCGCTGATCGGCACGCGCGACACCGACGTGGCCGCCGCGATGGCGGACTGGGAGGCCACCGGGGTGTCGGAGGAGTACCGGGCGAAAGAGGTCAAGTGGCACAACGCGGCCAACGAGACCCGTGAGATCATCCGCCTGGTCAAGGCGACGCTGGAGCGCAACGACGAGATCGCCGGGACGACGCTGAACAAGGCGAGCGCCGCGGTTCAGGCGATCTGACCGCGGCGGAGGAGGGACGCGCCCGTGGGCGCGTCCCTCCTGCGCTGCGCGGAAAGGGGGGACGTGCGGGACTACGACACCCAGTTGCTGGAGTCGGTCGCCGTGCGGCGCCGCAGGCTCCGGCACGCGCTGCTGTTCGGTCCCGAACGGACCCGCCGGACGTTCGACGAGAACCTGATGAAGCTCGTCGCCGGGCTGTGCGTGGCGGCGGTGCTGTGCGCGGGGACGGTCGGGTTCTCCTACCTGCGGTCGCGGTTGCAAGAACAGGAGCGGAAAGCCGCCGAGTCGCAGGTCGCCGCCCCCGAAGGCACCGCGCCGGTGCCCGCGGACTGGGTCGGACGGGCGGTGACGTTCGCGCTCCTGCGGCGGGCGCTCACGGACTCCGGGGTGCCCCCGGGCCTGTACGTCCTGCCCGACCGGCCGGGCGGCGGGGGTTCGCACTACGTGATCGCGCGGGACGCCGACGGGTTCTCCGGGGGCGTCGTGGAGTTCGGCCGCGCGAGGATCGCGGCGGAGTTCCCCACCGAGGACGAGGCGTGCCGCTGGCTGTACGGGGAGCTGGTCGTCCCGGACGAGCGTCCCGTGCGGGCACTCGACGCGGCCGCCGAACGGGACGGCGTGCGGAAGGGCGCGGCCCTCGACGCGGAGGTGCGGGCGGCGATCGCGGCGGCGGCGGACGGCCGTGGTCCATGGGCTGCCGGTGGGGACGCTCGTCGACGCGTTCGGCCGCGAGAGCGGCTCGGTGCTGTCCCCGTTCGGGATTCCGGTCGGGCGGCGCGGGCTGCCCGCGGGCGCCCGGGACTACCACCGCTACCGGGTCGCGCGGTCGTTCCAGGTCGACGCGTCGCTGTCGGGGGGCGGGGGAGTGCGGTTCACCGTGAACGGCGGGTTGTTCGCCCGACCGCCCGCGCTGCCCACGATCCGGTGGTTGGTCCGCACCGGCTACCTTGATCCCGTCACCGGTGCCTCTGTACCCCGGTGACCGCATTGGAAAGGGTCCTATGTCCGCGTGGAGCCGGGTGACGCTCGTCGGCGAGCACCGCCGGGTCGACATGGTCCTCCCCGCGCGCGAGCCGATCGGGGCGCTGCTGCCGGACGCCTTGAGCTGCTCGACGACCCGGTGCAGAGCCCGCCGCGGCTGCGGCATCTGGCGACGTCGACCGGCGAGGTCCTGGATCCGGGGGTGACGCTGGAGGGCCGGCGGATCCCGGACGGGGCGGTGCTGCGGCTGGTCCGCAGCGACGAGCCGCTGCCCGCGCCGGTCGTCCACGAGGTGCCCGAGGTCGTCGGCGACGCGCACGACGGACGGCTGTGGCGGTGGGGGCCGGGCGCGGTGCGGTGGACGGCGACCGCGGCGATCATGGCGCTGGCGGCGGCGC
>NZ_MKJY01000038.1 GCF_001942465.1 Actinomadura sp. CNU-125 | reverse complement strand
GCCCGCGGCGCGGAGCACGTCGCGGCGCCGGACGCCCGCCGGCCGGTCGTGGGGGGATGGCGATTCGGACACGCAGACACGTCCTCTCACAGTGAACGGGTGGGTGGGCGGCGTCCGCGTCGCGGCACGGCCGCCGGACCAGCGGTCGTGCGAGTACGCCCGCGGGTCCGGCCGGTCGGTGCCTGAGGCGGATCCCCCGATCACGCCCTGAGGCGAGTCCCGTCAGGGGCCGGAAACGGGACCCGTCACCGGGCTTGCAAGGTGTGCCGGCCAGCGTCCACGCCGTCGACGTAGACGTGGCCCCCGTCACTGCTGACGCCGCGTACGAGGGCCTTGCCGTGCGCCCACACCGTCCGGCCGTCCAGGGTGACCCGGTCGGTGGACGACGAGACCGGGACGGCGAGGCGTCCGTCGGTGCCGCGCGGCGCGGTGACCTTGAGCTGGAACCCGTTCCGGCTCTTGCGCCAGGACGCGGCGATGTCGCCGTGCGGCGTCGGGACGGTTCCCTCGGCCCACTTCAGCTTGCCGGTGAAGGGGACGACGGCCCAGGAGGAGTAACCGGGGCCGGTCGGCTGGACGCCGAGCACCTTCGTGGTGAGGCTGGCGGTCGGCCCGGCCGCCCAACCGTGCGCAAGGCTGGAGAACTGCTTGAGGTTGGGCGTACCGTCCGGCTGCATGTGCTCCCAGAACGTGGAGCCCGGGTCCTGGCCGAGCTGGTGGCCCCAGTACTTGCGGATCAGGTCCAGACCGGACGTGTCGCCGGTGTTCAGGCGGGCGTCGACCTCGGCCCAGCTGGGCAGCGGCGCGTAGAACGGCGGGAGCGAGTCGTTCGGCGTGGACTCGGAGACGGTGAGGGAACCGTACTTCGACCAGTTGTGCTCGCGCAGGTAGGCCAGCGCCCGCTTCGCGCGGTCGCCTTCGGCGATTCCGGCCAGGACGGCCGCGGCGTTGCCGTCCTGCGGGTAGGCGCCCGGGATCTCGCGGGACAGCCGGTAGGCGCCGGCCTCGTCGTCCCACAGCTGCTCGTTGATCGCCCGCCGGACCGTGGCGGACCGGTCCCGGTACGTCCGGGCGGTGGAGGCGTCCTCGCGCGCCTCGGCCATCTCCGCCATCTGCGTGAGGTTCCGGGCGTACAGGGCGTTGACGTAGGTCTCGTGGCCGCAGTTGGAGTAGCCGTAGTGGCCGCAGGAGCCGACCTTCTCGAACGCGATGAGCCCCTTGTCGTCCTGGGCGCGCACCGACTCCAGCCAGGCCGTCGCCTTGGTGAGCTGCGGCCACCATTTGTCGAGGTAGGCGCGGTCGCCGGTGTAGAGCCAGTGGTCGTACATGTTCGACACGAACCAGGTGACGTACTCGCCGTAGTTGCGCAGCTCGTTCTGGTTGTGCTGGCCGACGAGGCTCGCCGCGGGCATGTAGCCGTCGGGGAGTTGCTGCGCGGCGAGCGAGGACAGCGAGTTGTCGACCGCGCCCATGTCGTAGGTGCTGACGTAGGCGACGGGCGCCTGCACCGCGAGGTCCCCCTGCCAGATGATCCGGTCGCGCTTGCCGCCGTCGTAGATGACGGACGTGCCGGGGTCGGCGAACGGCACCTGTGCGTCCGCGTGGTCGCCCTCGCCCGGCTTGTAGGGCCAGCTCTTGGCGGTGTTCGACGCGCCGGTGTTGATCTGGACGGTGTAGGCGCCGCGTACCAGATCTTGTTCAGCAGGTTGTCGCTGGACAGGAAGTGGCCCCGATAGTCGTCCAGGTCGCGCTGGTCGGGCGCGGCGGTGAAGTCGACGGTGATGCCGTCGATGTCGACGTACCCGGGACTGTCCAGGAACAGGGTCGCGTACCGGAAGCCGCCGCGCAGCGTCTCGTCCCGGACGGTGCCCGGCAGCTCCTGCCCGTCGAGCGGGAGGGCGTGGCTGTCGGTGTCCTCGGTGTAGGGCTGCCCGGGGAAGCCGTTCCAGATGTTGGCGGTGTCGCAGCCCGGCGCGATCTCGCCCTGGCCCTCGTTGTCGTCCGGGTCCAAGGCCATGTATCGGACGGACTCGGTGAAGCAGGCGCGCAGCTCCGGCCGCGTCTCCGAAGCGCCCTTGACCCGGACCTTCAGGTGCCCGGCGACCTCCTTGCCGAAGTCGATGATCAGCAGCGGGGAGCCGGTCCGGTCGCCGGTGCCGGTGAGGCGGACGGAGCCGCCGCCCTTCTTCAGGGCCGCGTCCGGCGAACCCGTGATCTTCCCGTCGCGCGGATCGGCCTTGAACACCTTCACGGGCTCGACGTTGCGGTCGGCCGGGGCCAGAACGTACGGGCGCCAGTTGCCGGGGGTCGGCGTGTACGAGGCGTCCTGCCAGGGACCGTGGCCGTGGCCGTGGCCGCCTGGGGACGCGGCGGCGGGCACGGCGGCGGCGCCGGTGACGGCCACGGCGGCGGCGATGGCCGCCAAGGCGAGGGAACGGTGGTGCTTGGGGTGGTGAGCCATCGTTGCTCCAGACGTGGGGAGGTCAGCTGGTCCGGGTCGCGGTGACGGTGGTGGTTCCGGTGAGGCCGGGAAGCTGGATCCGGCCGTCCTTGACGGTCACGCCGGGACGGGCGGTGCCGCCAGCGCGCCAGACGACCGTGTTCCCGACGCGGACCTCGGTGGTGCCCTCGGCGGGCACCCCGGCGGTCGCGGTGGTGCCGGACGGCGCCTCGACGCGCAGCGTGAAGGTGCGGCCGCGCTGCCGCCACGCGGCGGTGATGTCGCCGTGCGGAGTGGGCACCCGTCCCTGCGCCCACTTCAGGCCCTTCGGCGGATGGGGGGTGACGGCGAAGGTGCCGAACCCGCCGGACGTCGGGGCGACGCCGAGGACCTGGTTGGTCAGGAAGGACGTCGGCGCGGCGGCCCAGCCGTGCGACAGGCTCGTGTAGGAGCCGAGCTGCGGTGCGCCGACCGGGCTGACGTTCTCCCACAGCGTTCCGGGCTGGTCCTTGCCGAGCATCGGGGTCCAGGTCCGCCGCAGCAGCGACATCGCGCCGGAGACGTCGCCTTCGTCGACGTGCGCGAGCAGCGCCTGGCCGGACACGAACGGGCTGATGTACTGCGGGACCACACCGCCCGCCTCGTCCACGGTCAGGTCTCCGTAGCGACCCGCCAGGTCGTCGCCGAAGAACTCCAGCACCCGCTCGGCGCGCTCGCCGGTGGCGACTCCGGCGACGACGGCCATGGCGTTGCCGTCCTGCGGGTGGCGGTCGTCGGCCGGGCCGACCTTGTAGGCGCCCGCCTTCTCGTCCCACAGCTTGTCATTGATCGCCTCGGCGGTACGGGCGGCGTGCGCGCGGTACGTCGCGGCCAACTCCGTCTCGCCCTTGGTCTCGACCGCCTCGGCCGCCTGCCCGAGCACCCGCACGTAGAGGGAGCTGATGTAGGTGCCCTTGGCCTCGTTGCCGTAACCCCAGGTGCCGCCCGCGCCCTTCATGTCCAGCAGCCCGTCGGAGTCGGCCTTGGACTCCAGCCACGCGACGTTCTTCTTCATGGCGCCGTACCACTTGTCGAAGAACGCCTGGTCACCGGTGTAGAGGTAGTGGGTCCAGTAGTTGTCGAGCCACCAGGCCGCGTATTCGCCCCAGTTCATCTGGTAGCCGTGCTTCTCGGTGAGGTACATGCCGGGGATCTGGCCGTTCTCGGCCTGCCCCTTCGCCATGAAGCCGACGGCGTTGGCGGACGGCGCGGCCAGGCCCGTCGACAGGTACGACACCGTGTCGGCGACGGCGTTGTCCCCGCCCCAGATCATCCGGTCGCGCTTGGCGCCGTCGCTGATGATGCTCTTGCCCTCGCCGACGATCGCGTCGTTGCGGACCGGGCCCTCCGCGCCCGGGTAGGGACGCCCGGTCGTGGGGTCGATCGTCGCCATCTGCACGGTGTAGGCGCCCGCGTACCAGAGCCGGTTCAGGGTGTCGTCGCTGGACAGGAATGCGCCCCGGTAGCCGTTGAGGTCGGGGTTGGCGGGGTCGGCGGTGAACTTCAGCCGGAGGTCCGACAGCGCGACCTCGCCCGGGCCGTCCAGGAACACCATCAGGTAGCGGAACCCGCCCCGGATCACCGGGTCGGTCATGGTCTTCCGCCCGCGCTCGGTTTCCAGGTAGTGGGTTTCGGTGGCGAGGCCCACCGGGTCCTGGCTGTAGTCCGAGGCGGTGGTGAGGTAGGCGGGGCTCTCGCTGAACGCCAGGCCGAGCCGGGGCGAGCCCTCGCGGACGTCGGCCGTGACCTGGATCTGCCCGCCGACCTCCTGGCCGAAGTCGTAGATGACGTAGGGGCGGCCGTACTCGTTCGACCGCAGCGTGGTCGTCCCCTTGCCGATGGCTCCGGACGGGTTCCCGACGGTCCCGCCGTACGGCGCGCGGGACGGCTTCCCGGACTCGCCCAGAGTCCAGACGGCATGGACGCGGGCGCCCGTGCCGGGCTCGTCCGCGTTGCGGAAGGTCACCTCGATCTCGCCGGACCGGCCGACCAGCCGGGACGGAACCCGCACGTCGTAGTGGACGAGACCGGCCTTGTCTCCGCTCCACACGCCGGACTGTCGTGGATCGGGTTCGCGCCGGTACACGACCTGCCCGTTGACGAGGACGTCGTAGCGGGCGGTCGCGCTGCCCGCCTCCTCGACGCGCAACCGCACCTCCCGGTTCGGGGCGGCGCGCATCGTGTACCCGAACCACGCGCCGGCGTCGGTACCGGTCTGCCGGGTCATGACGCCGTCCGCCTTGGCGGTCGTGGAGGAACCGGCGCGCAGCGCGTGGCCCCGCGTCTCCGATTCGGCGGAAGCGGCGGTGACGTAGTCGGAGTTGACGGCATACGACTCGTGCGTCTTGGCGGCACGGACGGTGCGGTCCGATGGGGCGAGGATGTAGCGGTCGGCGCGCGACAGCGGCGGCAGCCCCAACCCGTCGCCCGGCGGCCGGGCGGGGGCCGCGGCCGCCGTCCCGGCGGGGACGGCGAGCAGGGCGGCGAGAGCGAGACCGGCGGTGGTGATGGCGGACACACGGGTGGGAGCGAACTTCTTGACCGGGTCCATCGTTTTCCCTTCGGGTCTACTGTTGAGAGGGCCCGTACGGACGACCGGCCGGCCGTGCGGGAACGCGACGGCGGCCTCGGTGCTGCGAACACCGGAGCCGACGCCGGTCCGGCCGGTCGTCCTTCCTTCTTCTTTTCGTGCTCTGGGCCGGATACCGCGGTTCAGCGCAGGAACGCGGCGGCGACGCCCGCGTCCACGGGCACGTGCAGGCCGGTGGTGTGGGTCAGGTCCCCGCCGGTGAGGGCGAAGACGGCGGCGGCGACGTGCTCGGGCAGCACCTCGCGCTTGAGCAGCGTCCGCTGGGCGTAGAACTCGCCGAGCTTCTCCTCCTCGACGCCGTAGACCGCGGCGCGCTTGGCGCCCCAGCCGCCGGCGAAGATCCCGGAGCCGCGCACCACGCCGTCCGGGTTGACGCCGTTGACGCGGATGCCGTGCTCGCCGAGTTCGGCGGCCAGCAGCCGCACCTGGTGCGCCTGGTCGGCCTTGGTGGCGCCGTAGGCGATGTTGTTCGGCCCGGCGAACACGCCGTTCTTGGAGGCGATGTAGACGATGTCGCCGCCCATCTCCTGGTCGATCATCACCCGGGTGGTCTCCCGGGCGACCAGGAACGAGCCGCGCGCCATCACGTCGTGCTGCACGTCCCAGTCGGCGACGGTCGTGTCCAGCAGCGGCTTGGAGATCGACAGCCCGGCGTTGTTGACGACCAGGTCCACGCCGCCGAACGCCAGCACGGCGTCCCGGACGGCCGCCGCGATCTCGTCCTCGGACGTGACGTCCGCCGCGACCGCGACCGCGACGTCCGCCGCCCGCAGCGCGGACGCGCCCAGTTCGGCGGCGACCTTCTCGGCGGCGGCGAGGTCGAGGTCGGCGACGACGACGCGCCGCCCTCGGCGGCCAGCCGGTGCGCGGTGGCGGCGCCGATGCCCGACCCGCCGCCGGTCACCAGCGCGACGCGGGTGGCGAGCGGCTTCGGCTTCGGCATCCGGCGGAGCTTGGCCTCCTCCAGCTCCCAGTACTCGATGCGGAACTTCTCCGCCTCGTCGATCGGCGCGTAGGACGACAGCGCCTCCGCGCCGCGCATCACGTTGATCGCGTTGACGTAGAACTCGCCCGCGACCCGCGCGGTCTGCTTGTTCGCGCCGAAGGAGAACATGCCGACGCCGGGGACCAGGACGATCGCGGGGTCCGCGCCGCGCATCGCCGGGGAGTCCGGGGTCGCGTGCCGGTCGTAGTAGGCGGCGTACTCCGCCCGGTACTGCGCGTGCAGTTCCTTCAGCCGGGCCTTGACCTCGTCGAGCGGCGCGGACGGCGGCAGGTCCAGCACCATCGGCGCGACCTTGGTGCGCAGGAAGTGGTCCGGGCAGGACGTGCCGAGCGCGGCCAGCCGCGGGTGCTCGGCGCGCGACACGAAGTCGAGCACCGCCTCGCCGTCGGTGAAGTGCCCGACCTGCGGACGGTCCGCGGACGCGAGCCCGCGGATCAGCGGGAACAGCGCGGCGGCGCGCTCGCGGCGCTCGTCCGCGGGCAGCGGCTCGTAGCCGTCGAGCACCGGGCCGAACGGTTCGGCGGCGCCGTGCTCGGCGATGTACGCCTCGGCCGTCCCGATGATCTCCAGCGAGTTGGCCCGGCACTCCTCGCTGGTGTCGCCCCACGCGGTGATGCCGTGCCCGCCGAGGATCACGCCGATCGCGTTCGGGTTCCGCTCCTTGATCTCGGCGATGTCGAGGCCGAGCTGGAAGCCGGGCCGCCGCCACGGCACCCACGCGACCTTCTCGCCGAAGATCCGGCGGGTCAGCTCGGCGCCGTCGGCGGACGTCGCGATCGCGATGCCCGAGTCGGGGTGCAGGTGGTCGACGTGCGCCGCCTCCACCAGGCCGTGCATCGCGGTGTCGATCGATGCGCGCGCCGCCCTTGCCGTGCAGGCAGTAGTCGAACGCGGCGACCATCTCGTCCTCGCGCTCCACGCCCGGGTAGACGTCCACGAGGGCGCGCATCCGGTCGAGGCGCAGGACCGCCAGGCCCTTCTCGGTGAGGGTGCCGAGGTCGCCGCCCGAGCCCTTCACCCACATCAGCTCGACGTCGCGGGCCGTCACGGGGTCGGTGACGGTGCCCTTCGCCGAGGCGTTGCCGCCCGCGTAGTTGGTGTTGCGGGGGTCGGAGCCGAGGGTGTTGGCCCGTTCCAGCAGCTTGCCCACCTCGGGTGGGGTCGCGGTCATCGATGCTCTCCTTGTCGGTGCCGAATCCGGATCAGCGGGTGTGCGGGTTGGGAGCGGTGTCAGGCGCCCCAGCCGGCGGCCTGGCCGCCCTGGCGCTCCGCGACGACGCGCTCGAAGTAGCCGGACGCCTTGTACGCGGCGATCGGGTCCGGGTGCAGGCCCGTCTCCTCGCGCAGTTCGGCCAGCAGCGGGCGGACGTCGGTGTTGTAGGCGTCCATGAAGATCGCGTTGGCGCCGAGGACGTCACCGGCGGCCTGCGCCGCCGACAGCGCGTCGCGGTCGATCAGCAGCGCCTTCGCGGTGGCCTCCTGGACGTTCATCACCGAGCGGATCTGGCCCTGGATCTTCGGCTCGATGTTGTGGCACTGGTCGAGCATGAACGCCACGCCCGTCTCCGCTTCGTACCCGCCGCCGCGCACCACCTCGTGCATGATGCGGAACAGCTGGAACGGGTCGGCGGCGCCCACCATCAGGTCGTCGTCGGCGTAGAAGCGGGAGTTGAAGTCGAACCCGCCGAGCTTCCCCTCGCGCAGCAGGAACGCCACGATGAACTCGATGTTGGTGCCGGGGGCGTGGTGCCCGGTGTCCACGACGACCTGCGCCTTCGGGCCGAGCTTGAGGCAGTGCGCGTAGGACGTGCCCCAGTCCGGCAGGTCGGTCATGTAGAACGCCGGCTCGAACAGCTTGTACTCCAGCAGGAACCGCTGGTCGTCGCCGAGCCGCTCGTAGACGGCGGCGAGCGCCTCGGCCATCCGGTCCTGCCGGGCGCGGACGTCGTCCTGCCCCGGGTAGTTCGTGCCGTCGGAGAACCACAGCTTCAGGTCGCGGGAACCGACCTCGTCCATGATGTCCACGCACTCGAGGAGGTGCGCGAGGGCCTTGCGGCGGATCGCCGGGTCGGGGTTGGTGACGCTGCCGAGCATGTAGTCGTCGTCCTGGAAGACGTTGGTGTTGACGGCCCCGATCCGCACCCCCTTCTCCTTGGCGTGCGCCGCCAGGGCGGCGTAGTCGTCCACCTTGTCCCAGGGGATGTGCACCGCGACGGTCGGCGCGACCCCGGTGAAGCGGTGCACCTGCGCGGCGTCGTCGATCTTCTCCTGCGGGGTGCGCGGCACGCCCTGCTGGGCGAAGACCTTGAACCGGGTCCCCGAGTTCCCGTACGCCCAGGAGGGAGTCTCGATCTGCTGGCGGCGCAGGGCGTCCTTCACCGCGCTGGTGTCGCTCACGGTCAACCTCTCGATTCGTCAGAAGCCCTCTGGTGAAGGCCCGTCGTTGCTACGGCCCGCCCACCTCAGTCGAGGTGGAAGACCTCTTCGAGCGGCCGCATCCCCTCGTCGGGGCGGCCGTCGAGGTCCTCGAAGAACGGCGCCATCTCCGCTTGCCAGCGGGCGTTGACGTCCGTCCGGGCCATGCGCTCCCGCGCCGCCTCGAAGTCGTCGGTCTCCAGGTAGCCGACGACGAGGCCGTCCGCACGCAGGAACAGGGAGTAGTTGTGCCAGCCCGAGTCGCGCAGCGCCTCCTGCATGTCGGGCCAGACCGCCCGGTGGCGCACCTTGTACTCCGCCAGGCGGTCCTGCCTCACCTTCAGCAGGAAGCACACGCGCTTTCCGCGTCCGGATGCCATCGGACGATCAGAACTGGAACTCGTCGATGTTGTCGGCGTTGAACTTCGTCGGCGGGCCGAGGATGATCTCACCGTTCGGCTGGATGGTGCGCTCGCCGAGGTCGCCGGCCTTCAGGACCTCGCCCTCCTTGCCGGTGATCTGGCCGGACGCCAGCGCGCCGCCCGCGTACGCGGCCAGGTAGCCGAGCTGCTTCGGGTCCCAGAGGGCGAACTCCTCGACGGTCTTGTTCTTGATGAACTGCCGCATCTGGTTCGGGGTGCCGAGGCCGGTCACCGCGACCTTGCCCTTGTACTCGGAGCCGTCGATGTAGCGGGCCGCGGCGGCGATGCCGACCGTGGTCGGGGCGATGATGCCCTTCAGGTCCGGGTACGCCTGCAGCAGACCCTGCGTCTGCTGGAAGGACTTCTGGTCGTCGTCGTCGCCGTAGGCGACCTTGACCAGCTCCATGTCGGCGTACTCGGGCTTCTCGAGCTCCTTCTTCATGAGCTCGATCCAGGCGTTCTGGTTGGTGGCGTTCGCCGTCGCCGACAGGATCGCGAACTTGCCCTTGGAGTCGATCTGCTCGGCGAGCATCTCGACCTGGGTGCGGGCGATGTCCTCGGAGCTGGCCTGCTTGATGAACACGTCGCGGCACTCGGGCGCGGTGTCGGAGTCGTAGGCGACGATCGCGATGTCCTGCTGCATGGCCTGCTTGAGCGGGCCGCACACCGCGTTCGGGTCGTTCGCGGAGATCATGATCGCGTCGTGCTGCTGCTGGATCAGCGTGTTGATGTAGGAGACCTGCGAGGACGCGGACGCGTCGGACGGGCCGACCTCCTTGGCCTCGGCCTCGAACCCCTTCGCGGCGGCGATGCCGGAGTCGTCCACGATCTTCATGTACGGGTTGTTGACCTGCTTGGGCAGGAACGCGAGCTTGAGGCCCTTCTCCATGGGCGCGTTCGGGTTCGCGGTCTTGCCGCTGGCGGACTTGTCGCCCGAGGACTCGGCCGAGTCCTTCGTGGTGCCGCCGCAGGCGGCGAGCGACAGCGCGAGCGCGCCGGCGGTCGCCGCGGCGAGGGCGCGGCGCGGGAGGCGCAGACGGACGGTCATTGGTGTGCCTTTCGGAGATTCGATCTGGGGTGGGTGGTGCGGGGCGGGCGGACCCGGGCTAGGAGGACGCGGCGGGGGTCGCGGGTTTCGCGCCCCGCCGCCGCCCTTGTGCCTCGCGGAACACGGCGATCAGCCGCGGCGTGAGGACGCTGATGATGAGCAGGAAGCCGGTGACGATCGACTGGGTCTCGGTGCTGACGTCGTTCAGCATCAGCAGGTTGCGCAGCAGGCCGATCACCAGCACGGCCGCGATGACGCCGCCGAGGGTGCCCTTGCCGCCGTCGAAGTCGATGCCGCCGAGCAGCACCGCCGCGATGACGGTCAGTTCCAGGCCGAGCCCGTTGTCGGCGCGGGCGCTGCCGTAGCGGAGCGTGTAGATGATCCCGGCGAGGGCCGCGACGACGCCGGACACCGCGAACAGCACGAGCTTGATGCGCTTGACGCGGATGCCCGCGAAGTACGCGGCGTCCTCCTGCGCGCCGATCGCGAACAGCGACCGGCCGATGCCGGTGGCGTGCAGGACGATGCCGGTCGCCAGGGCCAGCACGGCGAACAGCGCGATCGGGTACGGGATCGGGGTGCCCGGCACGTTGTTCAGCGTCATGTCGGTGTAGGTCGCGGGGAACTGCGACACCGCGCCGGTGCCGAGCGTCACGTAGGCGAGACCCCGGTAGAGGGTCATCGTGCCGATCGTGACCGCCAGCGACGGCAGCCCCAGCTTCGTCACCAGGAACCCGTTGACCAGCCCGCAAGACGAGCCCGACGGCGAGCACGATCGGGATGATCGACTCGATCGCCATGCCGCCGTCCCACAGCTTGCCGGTGAGGGCGCTGCACAGCCCGAGGACGGACGCGACCGACAGGTCCACCTGGCCGCAGACGACCAGCAGCGTCATCGGCAGCGCGATCAGCGCGATCTCCGACAGGTCGCGCAGCGCGAACGACAGGTTGCCGCTGTTGCCGAAGTCGGGCGAGAACCCGATGCCGCCGACGAACACCGCGACCAGCAGCGCCGTGATGGCCGTCTCCCACCGGACGAACCGTCCGGCCGAGACCGACAGGGAGCGCGCGTCGCTCGTCATGAGTCCTTCCCCTTCGTGGCCGTGCCCGTCGTACCGTTCTTCGCGGGCGCCGCGGTGCCGGGCGCGGACTCGCTCTTCGCGGGCGCCGCGGTGCCGGGCGCGTCCACCGAATGCCTGGTGCGGGACTTCAGCGCCCGCGCCATGCGCAGTTCCAGCAGCCGGTCCACGCTGATCGCCAGCAGCAGCAGGACGCCCGTGATGGCCTGCTGCCAGAACGAGTTGACCTTGAGCACCACCAGCACGCTGCCGATGGTGGTGAGCAGCAGCGCGCCGAGCGCCGCGCCGTAGACGGTGCCGACGCCGCCGGTGATCGCGACGCCGCCGACCACGACCGCGCTGACGACCGTCAGCTCCCAGCCGTTGGCGGCGTCGGCGACGACCGTGCCGAACCGGGCCAGCCACAGCACCCCGGCCAGGCCGGCGAGTCCGCCGCTGACCAGGTAGGCGGTCAGGACGCGGCGGCGCATCGGGATGCCCGCCAGGCGCGCCGCCTCCGGGCTGGAGCCGATCGCGTAGAACTCCCGGCCGGACGAGTAGGACCGCAGGTAGTAGCCGACCAGCAGCATCACGACCACCGTGATGATCGGCAGGTAGGGAATGCCGAGGATGCCGCCGGTGCCCACCGACAGGATCCCGTCCGGGACCTCCGACGCGCTGATCTGCTCGCCCTGCGCGATCCGGTACTGGAGCCCCTGGATCACGTAGAGGGTGCCGAGCGTGACGACCAGGGCCGGGACCCTGCAGAAACTGACGAGCAACCCGTTGACGAGCCCGCAGACGAGCCCGATCCCGACGCCGAGCAGGACGGCGACGAGGATGTTCGTCTCGCTCCCCGACACGAAGCTGCCGACCAGGAACGCGACGAGCCCGACGACCGACCCGACCGACAGGTCGATGTTGCGGGTGACGACGACGATCGTCTGCCCGACGGCCAGCAGCACCAGGATCGAGGCGTTCAGGAAGATGTCCTTGACGCCCTGCTCGGACAGGAACCGCGGGTTCGCGATCGTCGTGGCGACGACCAGGACGACCAGCGCGCCGAAGATGCTCAGCTCGCGCGCGCGCAGGAGGAGGTCGACGAGGCGGCGGCCTCCCCCCGGCGCGCCGTCCGGCCCGCTGCGGGCCGGGGACTCTGCGAGAACGGTCATGGGTCAGGCGGCCTTTCCGTTGTCGGCGCGGCCGGTCGCGGCGGCCATCACGTTCTCCTCGGTCGCGTCCGCGCGGCCGATCTCGGCGGTGATCCGGCCCTCGTGCATCACCAGGACGCGGTCGGCCATGCCGATCACCTCCGGCAGGTCGGAGGAGATCATCAGCACCGCGAGGTCCTGCGCCGCGAGTTCCGACAGCAGCCGGTGCACCTCGGCCTTGGTGCCGACGTCGATGCCGCGCGTCGGCTCGTCCACGATGAGGACGTCCGGCTCGGTCGCCAGCCACTTGGCGAGCACGACCTTCTGCTGGTTGCCGCCCGACAGGACGCCGACGACATCGCTGAGCCGCGCGTACTTCAGCTGCAGCTTCAGCGCCCAGTCGGCGGCGCGGTCGCGCTCCACTTTCCGGGAGATCAGCCCGGCGCGGCCGGTCGCCTTGCGGAGCGTCCGAAGCTGGGTGAGGCCCATGTTCCGCTCGATGGACATGTCCATGACCAGGCCCTGCTGGCGGCGGTCCTCGGGGACGAGCGCGAGCCCGGCCGACATCGCCGCGGTCGGGCTGCCCGCGGGCAGCGCCTTCCCGGCGACCTCGACGGACCCGGCGTCCCAGCGGTCCACCCCGAAGATCGCGCGGGCGACCTCGGAGCGGCCCGCGCCGACCAGCCCGGCCAGCGCGACGATCTCGCCGCGCCGCACCTCGAACGAGACGTCGGCGAAGGTGCCCTCGCGGGTCAGCCGGCTCACCTTGAGCGCGACCTCGCCGGGCGCCACGTCCTGCTTGGGGTAGAGCGCGTCGAGGTCGCGGCCGACCATCCGGCGGACCAGGTCGTCGGGGGTGAGGCCGTCGATCGGCTCGGTGCCGATGTAGGTGCCGTCCCGCAGCGTGGTGACCCGCTGGCAGATCTCGAAGATCTCCTCCAGCCGGTGCGAGATGAACAGGATCGCGCAGCCCTGCTCGCGCAGCGTCCGGGTGACGGTGAACAGCCGGGCGACCTCCTGCCCGGTCAGCGCGGCCGTCGGCTCGTCCATGATCAGCACGCGCGCGTCCCGGGAGATGGCCTTGGCGATCTCCACGACCTGCTGGTCGGCGATCGACAGGCCGCGGGCGGGCTGCTGCGGGTCGAGCGCGACCCCGAGCCGCTCGAACAGCTTCGCCGTCTCGGCGTGCATCGCCTTGCGGTCGATGCGGCCGGCCGCGGCGCGCGGCTGCCGGCCCATGAAGATGTTCTCGGCGACCGACAGGTCCGGGAACAGGGTCGGCTCCTGGTAGATGACGGCGACGCCCGCGGCCTGCGCGTCGGCGGGACCGCCGAAGCTCACCGCCGCGCCGTCCACCCGCACCTCGCCCGCGTCCGGCCGGTGGACGCCTGCGAACGTTTTTACGACCGTGGACTTGCCGGCGCCGTTCTCGCCCGCCAACGCGTGCACCTCGCCGGCGTGGAGCTCCAGGGTCACCCCCTGCAGGGCGCGGACGGCGCCGAACGACTTGCTCACGTTGACCAGGGCCAATGTCGGCGGTGCCGACCGGCCGGGTGCACTCATGGCGACCCTCCTCGCGGGGGACGTCCGAAACGGGACGGTGAAAAACGTTTTAACAGGATGTTGCGGAGGACGGTAGATGTGACGTGACGCACCCGTCAAGGGGGAACATCGGGCGGACCCCCTCCAGACGCAGCAAGAACCCCGGCCCGTCAAGGGTTTCGAACATTTTGAAGTTCCCCTGCGACCGGGTCCGGCCGCGACACCCGGCGGCCCCGATCTGGTCATCCAGGGGTTGACACGTTTTAATCGATGACCCAAAGTGTCCGACACCACAACCGGATCTCGACGGGGGCGAAAGCGTGAGCACTGAAGGCACCGGGCGGCCGGGCGGCGGTTCCGGCTCCGCGGGGGCGCGGCCGGCCGTCGGGATCAAGCAGGTCGCCGCGCACGCCGGCGTCTCCCCCGGCACCGTGTCGAACGTGCTCAACCGGCCCGAGCGGGTCGCCGACGCCACCCGCGCCCGCGTCGAGCAGGCGATCGTCGAACTCGGGTTCGTCCGCAACGGGTCGGCGTCCACGCTGCGCGCCGGGCACAGCAGCACGATCGGGCTGATGGTGCTCGACCTCGCCAACCCCTTCTTCACCGACCTCGCCCGCGGCGTCGAGGACGTCGCCAGCGAACGCGGCTACGCGGTGATCCTCTCTTCGTCGGCCGAGTCGGACGAGCGGGAGCAGCGCAACCTGCGGGTCCTCGCCGAGCAGCGGGTCCGCGGCGTCCTGCTGACCCCGGTCGGCGACGACGGCGCGAACGCCGACCGGCTCCGCGACCGCGGCGTCCCGGTCGTCCTGCTGGACCACCCGACGCCGCGCGCCAACCAGTGCTCGGTCGCGTCGACGACGTCGCGGCGGCGAGCTGGCCGCCGGGCGGCTGCTCGACGACGGGGCCCGCACCCTCGCGTACGTCGCGGGCCCGTCCGTCCTGCGGCAGTGCGCGGACCGGCGCAAGGGGGCGCTGCGCGCGCTCAAGGCCGCCGGGCTCGGCCGCGACGCGCTGCGCGAGGTGACCGTCCCGGCGATGAACGCCCGCTCCGGCCAGGAGGCGGCGCGCCGCCTGCTCGCCGACGGCCGCCCGCTGCCCGACGCGATCTTCTGCGCCAACGACCTGCTCGCCCTCGGCGTGCAGCGCGAGCTGCTGCAGGCCGGGGTGAAGGTCCCGACTGACGTCGCGATCATGGGGTACGACGACATCGAGTTCTCCGCGGCCGCCGCCGTCCCGCTGAGTTCCGTGCGGCAGCCCACCTACCAGCTCGGCCGGATCGCGACGGAGCTGCTGCTGGAGGAGTGCGACGACGAGGGCGCCGGGCACGCGCACCAGCAGGTGATGTTCCAGCCCGAACTCGTCGTCCGCGAGTCCAGCCGGCCCGCCGGCGCCCCGAAGGGAGGGCAGGAATGAAGGTCGCGCTGTTCCTGACCTGCGTCAACGACACGATGTACCCGGAGACCGGCAAGGCGATGGTGCGGCTGCTGCGGCGGCTCGGCCACGACGTCGAGTTCCCGGCCGGGCAGACGTGCTGCGGGCAGATGCACCTCAACACCGGCTACCGCACGCAGGCGAAACACCTGGTGAAGGGGTTCGCCGAGACGTTCGGCGACTACGACGCGGTCGTGACGCCGTCGCGTCGTGCGCCGCGATGATCCGCGACTGGCACCCGCGCCTCGCGCCCCGCACCGCCGCCCTCGCGTCCCGCGTGTACGAGCTGACGGAGTTCCTCGTCGACGTCCTCGGCGTCACCGACGTCGGCGCGTACTACCCGCACCGCGTCACCTACCACCCGACCTGCCACTCGCTGCGGATGCTGCACGTCGGCGACCGTCCGCTGCGGCTGCTGAAGGAGGTCCGCGGCATCGACCTGGCCGACCTGCCGGACGCGACGCAGTGCTGCGGGTTCGGCGGCACGTTCGCGCTGAAGAACGCCGACGTGTCGGCGGCGATGTGCGCCGACAAGGTGACGGCCGTCCGGGAGACCGGCGCCGAGACGCTGTGCGCCGCCGACAACTCCTGCCTGATGCACATCGGCGGCGCGCTCACCCGCACCCGCGCGGGCGTCCGGACCGTCCACCTGGCCGAGATCCTCGCGTCCACGGAGGAAGAACCCGCATGACCTCGCAGAACGCGATGCCGACCTACCTCGGCATGCCCGCCTTCCCGGACGCCGCGCGCGAGGCCGTCGCGGACACGCGGCTGCGCGGCAACCTCGCGCACGCCACCGGCACCATCCGGGAGCGCCGCGCCGCCGCCGTCGCCGAACTGGACGACTGGGACGCGCTGCGCGAGTCGGGCAAGCAGCTCAAGGACCACGTCCTCGCGAACCTCGGCCACTACCTGCGGCGGCTGGAGGAGAAGGTGACCGAGGCGGGGGGAACGGTCCACTGGGCGCGCGACGCCGCCGAGGCGAACCGGATCGTCGCCGACCTGGTGAAGGCCACCGGCGAGACCGAGGTCGTCAAGGTCAAGTCGATGGCCACCCAGGAGATCGGCCTCAACGAGGCGCTCGCCGACGAGGGCATCGCCGCCTACGAGACCGACCTCGCCGAACTGATCGTCCAGCTCGGGCACGACCGCCCGTCGCACATCCTCGTCCCCGCCATCCACCGAAACAGGTCCGACATCCGCGACATCTTCCGGCGGGAGATGCCGGACGCGCCCGCGGACCTGACCGACTCCCCCGCCGACCTCGCCGAGGCCGCCC
The DNA here is from genome assembly GCF_001942465.1 of Actinomadura sp. CNU-125. Classification (GTDB taxonomy): domain Bacteria; phylum Actinomycetota; class Actinomycetes; order Streptosporangiales; family Streptosporangiaceae; genus Spirillospora. Next base: position 6,447 of record NZ_MKJY01000038.1, on the reverse strand, counting down.
GGCGGCACCTGCGGGCGAAGTTCCTGTCGGCGAAGGTCGCGGTGTCGGGCGTCAACTTCGCGGTCGCCGACACCGGCACCCTCGTCGTCCTCGAATCGGAGGGCAACGGCCGGATGTGCCTCACCCTCCCCGAGACGCTGATCTCGGTGATGGGCGTGGAGAAGATCGTCCCGACGATGCGGGACCTGGAGGTGTTCCTGCAGCTCCTGCCCCGCTCGTCCACCGCCGAGCGGATGAACCCCTACACCTCCACCTGGACGGGCGTGCACCCCGGCGACGGGCCCCGCGACTTCCACCTCGTCCTGCTCGACAACGGCCGCACCGACACGCTCGCCGACGAGGTCGGCCGGCAGGCCCTGCGCTGCATCCGCTGCTCGGCGTGCCTGAACGTCTGCCCCGTCTACGAACGCGCGGGCGGGCACGCCTACGGTTCGCCCTACCCGGGGCCGATCGGCGCGATCCTGTCGCCGCAGATCCGCGGCATCGGCTCGGACGTCGACGCCTCCCTGCCGTACGCGTCGTCGCTGTGCGGCGCGTGCTTCGAAGCCTGCCCGGTCGCGATCGACATCCCCGAAGTGCTCGTCCACCTGCGCGCGCCGCGCCGTCGAGGACGGCCCCCGCCACCCGGTGGAACGGGCCGCGATGACCGCCGCCGGGTGGACGCTGCGCTCGCCCGCGCGCCTCGCGCTCGTGCAGCGCGCCGCGTCGGCGTCCGCCGCATCGTCGCGCCCCGCGGCCGGATCCGGCGGCTCCCCGGACCGCTGCACGCCTGGACCGAGACCCGCGACGCCCCCGCGCCGCCGAAGGAGTCGTTCCGCGCCTGGTGGTCCCGGACGAACGGCGGCCGCCCCGGCGGCGGCCCCGGGCTGCCCCCGCCCGAAACCGGCGCCGGGCGCGAACCCGACGCGGGCCGCACGAACGGTGCGCAGCGGGAGACGGGGGACGGGCGATGAGCGCGCGGGACGAGATCCTGCGGCGGGTCGACGGGATCGTCCCGGCGCGTCCGGCCGCGGACGTCGCCGCCGACTACGCGCGGATCGAGCGCGGCTACGCGCGGCGGCACCACGAGGACGGCGTCCTCGATCTGCTGGCCGAGCGCGTCGCCCACTACCGGGCGACCGTCCTGCGGGCCGCCGAGGCCGACCTGCCCCGCCTGATCGCCGAACGGCTCGCGGCGCGGCCGGGCGCGTACGGGGCGCCGTCCGATCTGCCGGACGCGTGGCTCGCGGACGTGCCGTCGATCGTGCGCGACCCGGCCGTCGCCGACCTGGACGGGCTCGCGGGCGCCGTCACCGGCTGCGCCGCGGCGATCGCCGAGACCGGCACGATCGTCCTCGACCACGGGCCCGGGCAGGGACCCCGCGCGCTGTCGCTGGTCCCCGACTACCACCTGATCGTCGTCCGCGCCGCGCAGGTCGCCCCCGACGTCCCCGAGGCGCTGGAGCTGCTCGACGCGTCCCGTCCCCTGACGATGGTCTCCGGCCCCTCGGCGACCAGCGACATCGAACTGTCGCGCGTGGAGGGCGTGCACGGCCCCCGAACCCTCGAAGTGGTGATCGCGGAATGAACGAGAAAATGTTCGCGGCCGCCGACCTCGGCGCGTCCAGCGGGCGGGTGATGACCGCGCGGGTCGGCCCGGGCGTCCTGGACCTGCGGGAGGTGCGGCGGTTCCCGAACCGGCCCGTGCGGGTGAACGGCACCCTGCACTGGGACATCCTCGGGCTCTACGGCAACGTCCTGGACGGGCTGCGCGCGTGCCCGGACGGCCTCGCGTCCATCGGCATCGACTCGTGGGCCGTCGACTACGGGCTGCTGGACGAGGACGGCGACCTGCTCGGCAACCCCGTCCACTACCGCGACGGGCGCACCGACGGGGTCATGGAACGGGTCCGCGCCGAGGCCGGCGACGACCTGCTCTACCGGGAGTCCGGCCTGCAGTTCCTCCCGTTCAACACGATCTACCAGCTGGCCGCCGACGACCTGTCCCGCGCGCACACCCTGCTGCTGATCCCCGACCTGCTCGCGTTCTGGATGACCGGCAGGCGCGTCGCCGAGCGGACGAACGCGTCCACGACCGGCCTGCTGGACGCGCGCAGCGGCCTGTGGTCGCGTCCCCTGCTCGACCTCGCCGGTGTCTCGCCGGACGTGCTGGCGCCGCTGGTCGATCCGGGCGAGGTGATCGACCGGATGGGGCCGGAGGCGGGCGGCGAGTGCGGGCACCGCGGCACGCCCGTCACCGCCGTGGGCTCGCACGACACCGCGTCCGCGGTCGTCGCCGTCCCGGCGTCCGGCCGCCGGTTCGGCTACATCTCCTGCGGGACGTGGTCGCTGGTCGGGGTCGAACTGGACGAGCCCGTCCTCGGCGAGGAGAGCCGCAAGGCGAACTTCACCAACGAGGGCGGCGTGGACGGCACCGTCCGGTACCTGCGCAACGTGATGGGGCTGTGGCTGCTGCAGGAGTCGATGCGGACCTGGGGGAACCCCGATCTGCCCGCGCTCCTCGCCGAGGCCGCGCGGGTGCCGGGGCTGCGGTCGCTCATCGACCCCGACGACCCCGAGTTCCTCCCGCCGGGCGACATGCCGGCCCGCATCGCCGCGCACTGCCGCCGCCGCGGCTTCCCCGAACCGGCGACGCGCGCCGAGACGGTCCGCTGCGTCATGGACAGCCTCGCCCTGGCGCACCGGGAGACGCTGCGCGAGGCCGCGCGGCTGTCGGGCACCCACGTCGAGGTCGTGCACCTCGTCGGCGGCGGCAGCCGCAACGAGCTGCTGTGCCGGTTGACGGCCGACGCGTGCGGGCTGCCCGTCGTCGCCGGGCCCGTCGAGGCGACCGCCCTGGGCAACGTCCTGGTGCAGGCGCGCGCGCACGGCAGCGTGGGGAGCCTCGCCGAGATGCGCGAACTCGTCGCCGCGACGCAGCAACTGCGCCGCTACGAGCCGTCCGATGACACCGATCGTTGGAACGAGGCAGCGGAGCGGCTGCGCTGACGTTAACCTCGCCGTGTGCGCGCGCGGCGAATCCTCGGCTGGACGATCGCGGGCTACGCGGCCGCGTGGCTCGGCACCGGCGCGGCGATGCTGCTGCTGAGCGAACGCGCACGCGCGGGCGTCCACCGGGTCCCCGCGCCCGGCGTCCCGAAGTTCGCCCGCGTCGACGACCGCGTGTTGGCGCGGCGCCGCCCCGACCGCCGAAGGGATCCGCTGGCTGCGCGCGGAAGGCGTCCGCACCATCGTCGACCTCCGCGCCGAGGCCGCCCCGGCGGGACCGGCCGCGCCCGGCTCGCCCGCCGCGCGCGTTCCGGACCGGGATGCGGCCGCGGCCGGGATGTCCGTCGTGCGGATTCCGCTGCCGGACGGGCGGGCGCCCTCGGCGGCGCAGGTGGGGCGGTTCCTGGACGTGGTCGAGGGGGCCCGGCGCCCGGTGTTCGTGCACTGCGGCGCGGGCGTGGGGCGGACCGGGTCGATGGTCGCGGCGTACCTCGTCTGGACGGGACGCTCCTACGCGGACGCCGCGACGGTGCGGAGCCTGGCGTTCGGGCCGCCGACGCTGGAGCAGTTCGCGTTCATGCGGGGCCTGGACGGTGCGGCACGGCGGCCGGCGCGGCCGGTGACGCGGGCAGTAACGGTGTTCAGCCGGATCGCCGACTCCCCGCGCCGGGCGCGGGCGCGGCTGCGACGCGTCGCGCGCGCGGCGCCGGGCGGGACGGCCGGGAATGTGACGGCCGGGGCACGGTTTACCCACCCCCGGTTGACACCGGGCCCCTTGCGACGCTTGATAGCTATTGGACACGATGGTCACGAAGGAGGCGGGCCCACGTACCAGAGGGCGTGTTGCCCCGCCTTATTGACGGATCACCCGATAAGGTGATCCCTGCAATTCTCGGGAACCGCGACGACAAGCATGATCACGGCGTTTCGACCGCCTGTCGCTGTTGGGGTGTGGACATGGAGGGTCGTGCCGAGCGCGACGCCGGTGCTCAGTCGCCCGGCAATGCTCCGCTGGTCGGGCGACGGGACGCGCTGGCCGGGATCGGCCGCGCGCTGGACGGCGTCCAGCAGGGGTTCGGTTTCCTGGCGCTGATCGGCGAGCCGGGCGTCGGCAAGACGCGGCTGCTGGGCGAGCTCGCCGACGGGACCGAGGCGCGCAAGCTGCCGTGCCTGGCCGGGCGGGCCGCCGAGTTCGAGCAGGAGATGCCGTTCGGCGCCGTCGTGGACGCGCTCGACGACCTGCTGGAGGAGTCGGTTCCCGACCTTTCGGACGCGCAGCTGCGGCTGCTCGGCACCGTGTTCCCCGCGCTGTCGGACCCGGCGGCCGAACCGGCGCCGCCCGGCGGCGACCCGGCGTCGCGGGTGGCCCGCTACCAGCTGCACCGGACGGTACGGCATCTGCTGGAGCAGCTCGCGGCGCCGTCCGGGCTGGTGCTGATCCTGGACGACCTGCACTGGGCCGACGACGCGACGATCGAGCTGCTCGACCATCTCGTCCGGCATCCGCCGCGCGCCCGGGTGCTGGTCGCGGCGGCGTACCGGCCCGCGCAGGCGTCGCCGCGGCTGGCGGCGCTGGTCGACGCGGCCGGGCCGCACGGCACCCGCATGCCGGTCGACCCGCTCACCCAGGGGGAGGTCGAGGAGTTCCTCGGCCCCGACGTGGGCGCGGCGCGGTGCGAGTCGCTGTTCAAGGCCAGCGGCGGCAACCCCTTCTACCTTGAGGCGCTGGCCCGGATGGGACGCGACGACGCCGCGGTCGACGGGACCGACTGGCGCAAGGGCGTCGCGGAGCTGACCGACGTCCCGGCGGCCGTCCGGACGGCGCTGCAGGTCGAGCTGAGCGCGCTGCCGCCGGAGGCGCTGCTGCTCGCGCGCGGCGCGGCCGTCGCCGCCGACTTCTTCGAGCCCGCGCTCGCGGCCGTCGCCGCCGAGCTGGACGAGGCCGCCGCGCTGGCCGCGCTGGACGTGCTGACCGCGCACGACGTGGTGCGCGCCGGGTCGGGCGGGCGGTTCAAGTTCCGGCATCCGCTGGTGCGGCACGTGGCGTACGCGTCGACGGCGGCCGGGTGGCGGCTCGCGGCGCACGAGCGGGTCGCGGTGCGGCTGGCGGAGCTGGGTGCCCCCGCGACGGTGCAGGCGCACCACGTCGTGCGGTCGGCGCAGTTCGGGGACCGGCGGGCCGTCGCGACGCTGGTGGAGGCGGCGCGCTCGGTCGGGCCGCAGGCCCCCGGCACCGCCGCGTACTGGCTGAAGGCCGCGCTGCGGCTGCTGCCGGACGAACCGGCGGCCGGCGGGCCCGACCGGACGGAGCTGCTGCTGGAGCTCGTGCACGTGCAGGCCGTCAGCGGGCACGCCGAGGAGGGCCGGGAGACCGCGCGGACGCTGCTGGCGCTGCTGCCCGAGGCCGACACCCTGCGCCGGGCGCGGACCGTCCAGCTGTGCGCGGTCATGGACCGGCAGATCGGCCGCATCCACGAGGCGCGCGCGCTCGTCCTGGACGAGCTGCGCCGCATCCCCGACCGGCAGACGCCCGAGGCGCTGCTGCTGCGGATCCGGCTGGTCGCCGACCGCATCCAGAAGATCGACACCCGGGGTTCGCAGGCGGTCCTGGACACCATTCCCGAGAGCGCCCCCGAGTGGGGCCCGGGGCTGACGGCGGCGGTCGCGTCGATGCGTCCGATGGTGTCGCACGCGCGCGGCGAGACCGCCGAGGCGATCGCGTACGCGCGGGCGGCCGACGAGCGGTTCGCGGCGGCGTCCGACACCGACTTCGCCGACTGCCTCGACTGCATCACCTGGCTGGTGTGGGCGGAGCTGTTCCTCGGCATGTACGACAGCGCGCTGCGGCACGTCGACCGGCTCGTCGCGATCGCGCGGCGGACCGGGCAGCTGTACATCCTCGGCTACATGCTGGCCGGACGGGCGCGCGCGCTGGGCCTGCTCGGACGGCTGGAGGAGGCCGCGGCCGCCGCGGACGAGGCCGCCTCCGTCGGCCGCGACCTGCGCTCCCCCGAGGTGATCGCCTACGGGGCGACGCAGCAGTGCCTGATCGCGAGCTGGTCCGGCGACCACGAGCGGGCGCTGGCGGCCGGGGAGGAGGCCGTCTCCTGCGACACCGGGTCCGGCGAGTGGTGGACGCACATGACGTCCATCGTCCGCGCCTTCGCGATGATCAACGCGGGACGGCACGCGGAGGGCGCGGAGGCGCTGATCGCGGGCTGCGCGGCCGGTACCGGCGGGCTCGACTTCGGCACGCTGACCGGGTGCGCCGAGGCGCTGGCGGGGTCCGCGCCGGGCAGGCACGACGCCGAGGACGCCGCGACCTGGGCGGGCATCGCCGAGGAGATGGCCAATCCGGCGCTGGACGGCGATGTCGGGCTGGCCCGGCTCGCCCGCGCCCACGCGGTCCGGCTCACGACCCGCGGCGGGCGCGGACGTCGCCGGGGAGGCGGCGGCGCT
>NZ_MKJY01000037.1 GCF_001942465.1 Actinomadura sp. CNU-125 | reverse complement strand
GGGGCCGACGTGCCCGTCTGGTTACCGCCCCGAGGAGGTCACCGTGGTGACGGCCGGTGGGCCGCAGACCGCGACGATCTGCACGACGACAGAGGGAGAGCAGTGAGCGAGCCGAACGAACCCGGCGAGGACGAACTCGTGCAACGGGGGGTCGACGTCGCGGCGCAGGCACACGAGCCGACCGAGCCTGATGAGGAGGTCGTACTGAAGGACCTGTACGGGCCGCCCGACGGGGACGGCATCTATCGCGGGGAGGGGGCGTGATGCGGATCGAAGCCGACTTCCACAAGCAAGATGCGGCGGGGCACGTCCTGGCGGCCCCACCGTGCATGCTCGCCATAGGCGACCGAGTGGAACTGATCGAGCCCGTCAACCGCGAGGCAGCGCAGGCCACGGTGGTGGCGTACGAGTCCGGCGGCGCGGTCGCGGCGTTCGAGGTGCACTGGCATACGGCGAGGCGTTTGCTGCTGGAGCACGAGGTTCACCCATACGTGGAGAACCCCGTGTCCGAACTGCGCGAGAGGTGCGTGTGCGGGCACTTCCGTCAGCACCACCTCCACGTCGGGGTCAGCTCGGCGGTGTGCTGCTGCATGGGCTGCATCCGGAGCCGCGACCCTGACGATCCGTACGGTGAGCTGGCGGACCTCGTTCGAGGTGAGGACTGATGAGCGGCCGGGACGACTTCCTGCGGGAAGCACGCAAGAGCCTGGGCCTGTCCGGGCGACCGAACTACATCACCCGCGACTACGCCCGGCGGCACGGGAACGCGTTCCTGGACGCGCCGTGGTGCGATATGTCCATCACGTACTGGGCTCGGCATGCGGGGACGACCGCCGCGGTTCTGCCGGGCGGAGACCGCGCCTTCACGCCGTGGCACGCCGGGGACTTCCAGAAGATCGGCCGCTGGCACACCGGCACTGTCGGGGAGCTCAACCGGGCTGAGCCGGGCGACGTCGTGTTCTTCGACTGGGGCTACTCCAATTCGATCGGCGCGATCGACCACGTCGGTGTGATCGAGAAGGTGCTCGGCGGCGGCCGGGTCCAGACGATCGAAGGCAACACCGGCGACGCGTGCAAGCGCCGCGTGAGGTCGGCATCAGTGATCGCCGGGTATGGACGCCCGGCCTGGGACGAGGAGGACGACGTGTCCGCGAAGGAAGTCTGGGACGAGCCCATCGACACCGGAGACGGCAAGAAGCGCTGGAAGGCCCGCACCGTCCTCGGCCACCTGGAGAAGAGCCAGGACCGCATCGAGGCGAAGCTCGACGCGCAGCAGGCGACGATCGACAAGCTCGTCGACGCACTCGGTGCCGCGCAGGGCGTCGACCTGGAGGCGCTGAAGACCGAGATCCGGCAGGCGATCGAGGGCATCTCCGTGCGCCTCGACGTCGAGGAGCCCGAGGCGGGCTGACCGTGGCTCGGATGCTGGGCCGGTTCGAGTCGCCGGGCTGCTGTCCGGGGACGCGCGCGGGCTGGCGCCGGACGCGCCGCTCGTTCGGCCCGGACTGCTCGGGCGCGGTGACCGATCGGCGGCGGGCGAAGCGCCGCGAGCAGCGGCAGGTTGTCCGCGAGATCGAAGCCGAGTACACGAACGTACCTAGCCCCTGACCTGCTTTTCCCCGGCCCCGGGAAAAAGCTCTGACCTGCAACTTTGTGCACCCGCGCAAAGTTTCCGTATGGATCCTTGAGGTCCGCCAACCTGCCTTCCCCCGGGGCGGGAGAAGGCCGTGACCTGAGGAGGTCGCACATGAAGATCCTCGGACGTGACCCGGCCGCGTGGCTCGCCGCCGTCGCCGTCGCCGTCCAGGCGCTCGTCGCGTGGGGCGTCGACCTGAGCGAGGAGCAGCAGGCCGCGATCAACGCCGCCGCCACCCTCGTCATGGGTCTGGCGATCGCGGTCGTCGTGGCGCGGGACCAGATCATCCCGGCGGCGGCCGGCGCGCTCGGCGGTGTGCTGCAGCTGCTGGTGGCGTTCGGCGTCGACTTCACGCAGGAACAGATCACGACGGCGGGCGCGCTGCTGACGGCGGCGCTGGGGCTGTTCCTGCGGACGCAGGTGACGGCTCCGGTCGCGCCGGACGGCACGCGGGTGCCGAAGCAGACGCTCGCGAACCGGTAGCCGGTCGCGGCCCCGGCAACGCGGACGGCCCCCGCTCCTCCTCCGGGAGCGCGGGGGCCGTATCCGTCGTTCAGCCCTGGACGGCTTCCATCAGCGCGGCGCGGGCCTTGCGGCGGTCGTCCACCGTCAGCCACCACGGGTCGAGCTGGATGTTCACCGCAGCGGTCTGCGCTCGCCGCCACGCGTCATCCCATGCCTGCCGGTCTTCGTCGCTCAGCTCGGCGGCGCCGGTCGCGATGTCGATGGCCCGGGGCAGCCGGGCGGACAGGTCTCGCAGGGTCGCGTCTGCGGCAAGGTGGTCACGCTTGTGCTGGATCAGGGCAGGTGGGACGTCGTAGCTCACGGATCGCATCCTAGGACGCGAAACGCCCCACCCTGGCGCAGGGTGGGGCACATCAACACGCGACGGGTCAGGCGCCGGCGAACTCCGCCTTGCGGACCTCGGGGTCGCTGTCAGTCGGCTTGAACAGCGGCCAGTCGGCCGTGATGCAACCGGCGGCGTGCAGCGCGGTGCGGAGGTTGGCGGAGAACAGCCGCTGTGCGTCCTGCTGGCTGGTTGCCTCGACGCCCATGAACACGCTCATCCACCGGTCGGTGATGCGGACCGTGGTGTCGGGGTCGATGATGCCGGGGTCGAACTCGGTGAGGTTGAGGAGTTCGTCGGTGACCGCGTCGGTGAATGCGTCGAAGCCGTCGTCGGTGTCGTGGGCGGGGTCTGCGCAGATGAAGGTGAGGTCTGCTGCGAAGTAGTGAGTCACTGGCCTTCACGCTCCTTCCAGCATGTTCCCCGAGTGAGTTGGCCGAGGAGGTTGGTGACGTAGTTCGGGTCGGATGGGGTCAGTGCCATGTTCTTCTTACACTGCTTCGGACACGGACAGTACAGCTTCCAGTACTTCTTGTGTCTGAATACCCGCCAACCCTTGCGTTCAGCCTCCTTGCGGATTGCCTCTAGCTCTTTGCGGAGGTTTGGGGACATGGGCATGGTCTCCGCTTGCCGTGAGTGTACGTCGGGGCCCCATGGTGTCCTAGAGCGGGGTTCGATTTCTCGGTAAATATGCAGCCAACGGCGCCTGACCGGATGCGGTCGCCAGCCCGGGGCGTAGACTTGCATCGTCGGTGGGGGAACTCACGGGGAGGAGTCCCCGCCTCCGCCGGCTCCAAGCTCCTGATTAGGCCGCTCGTCCGCCGGTGCGGCGGCCCTCGACCACAACCGGCACGAACGCCCCGTCCCCCATCTCGGGGGGCGGGGCGTTTCGTCGTGTCCGGAGTCAGGCGGTCGAGTCGCGGACGATCAGCGACCCGGACGGCAGCGACCACCCATCGGTGATCCGCATGTCCCGCTGGTAGCGCGCCACCGAGAGCAGGTCGAAGGCCCACACCGCCACCACGTGCAACGGCGCGTCCGGGTCGCGCTCCCCGCGCTCGGTGAGGCGCTCCTCCAGCACGATGACCGGCGTCCCGTCGGGCGTGTCCCCGATCGACATGCGGCACCACACGAGGCCGTCGTCCTCGTCGTACTGCTCCCGGGCGTCTCCCTCTCGGAGGGTGATGGTGGCGGGGTCGATGTCCAGCTCGCGGGGCTCGATGTCGGCGGGGTCCACGTCGGCGCCGATGATGCGCGCGACCGGCTTGCGGTAGAGCTCCACGACGACCTCGCCGCCGGCGCGGACGTGGTCGAGCGTGTTGCGCCAGTCCGAGCGGACCTCGGCGCTCTGCATGCGCCGCACGCGGGTCGGCATGGGCTCGTCGTCGGCGGGCTCCGGGTAGGCGGTGGCCTCCGGGGGGATGGGCGTGCCGTCGAACTCGTGCCGGAGCTGGTGCGCGCGGGCCTCGCGCTTCGCGCCGTCCTGGGCGTGGCCGTCGACCATGTCCCGGCTGATCGGGTCGTCGCTCTCGGCGCGTTCGGCGGCGCGGCGCCAGGCGCCCGCGGCGTGGCTGTACGCCTCGCGGACCCGGCGGGCGGCGGGGCCGCGCTGCTGCTTGAGTTCGGCGGCGGCGGCGAAGCACGCTTCGGCGCGGGCGGTCCAGTAGGTGGTAGTCTCGGTCGGCGTCATACCCATAGTGTCGTACAAGTCGTACAACATTTCCAAGGGGTTGGCCGGATCCTGCCACCACCTGCCAACGCCCCGCCCGGCGCCTCCCGTAGGGCGTGTTGCTCCCCACGTACGTGGGGGTGGGCAGGACGCCTACGGCTCCGCACGCCCCTCCCCGATCGGGCGGGGGAAACGAGAAGCCCCCGACCGATCCGGTCGGGGGCTGCGTCGTGGTCGGGGCCGCACGCCGCACCGATCAGAGAAAATGCGCCTGGCAGCAGTGCCGCGGGAGGTCGTGCCCCTTCGGCAGGAAGCAGGTCGCCGAGCACTCGCCACAGGTTGCGGTGCACTGCGTCGCGGTGGCCTCGACCGGGCGCGGCGTGTGCCGCCGGATGAGATCGGCGAGCGCGTCCGGGTCCGCCTGGCCAAGGTGCGTCAGCTCCCCGATTTCGTCGCGCACATCGCTCGCCAGCGCGAGGATGCGCGGCTGCTCGGGGCGGGTACCGAGGTGCTCGGCGAGCAGCTCGGGCAGCCGGGTATGCATGGTCTCCTCCAAGGGGGTTGGGGCCGCGGCCCGGGCCACCTCGCGCAAGGAGTCCCCGGGCCGCGGGGTCTATTCGGCCTGTCCGGACAGCAGGCCCTGCCACCACCACAGGGCGACGTCCTTCCGGACGGCCGGGGTCTCATGCACGGTCCAGATGCCGCTGGGGCGCCGAACGGTCCGGCGGATCCGGTACCTGCCGCCGATGAGCCCGTACTCGAAACTGGTGTCCCGGCATGACTCGCATGTGTGCCGTTGGACGCGGAGCCGGTCACCGGTCGGGCTGTGCCACGGCAGGTGTGCAGCGGCCGGGGCGGGCGGCGCCGGGTGGACCGCCCCGGGGGTGAAGCACGGGCGGGACGGCGCCGCGGACTCGGCCGGGCGCGGCTCGGGCCGCGGGGCGCGCTGGCGGGACGCCCCGTACACGTAACCGCCCGCCACAACTACTCGCCCTCGACGCGTCCGACGCCGACCATGGTGGCGATGCGCATCCCGGCGTCAACCACGTGATCGGCCGGGTCGAGCCACTCGCCGCCGACCTCGAACCACAGCCGCCCGTCGTCGTTGGGGCGCGGCCGGGACAGGACGGTGACCGTCTTGGCCGGGCCCGTGACCTCCAGGGCGTTGCCCTCCCGAGCGACGTCGCAGCCGAGGCCGGTCAGGCGCTGCTGTAGGGAGTACGTGCGGGCGTACTGGTGCGGATACTCCTCCACACCGTTCGTAGGGGTGTTCGTCATGCAGTCACGTAATCACGGGTAGTGCAGGGTGGTCTAGGGATTCATAGGGCACACCCTGCATATCTTTGGCCGGTCACGGCCACATAGCGTCACCCGTATGACCATCGACCCGGAGGCCCGCACCCCGCCCTACCTGCAGCTCGCCGCTCTCATCCGGCGGCAGATAGCGGACGGGACCATCCCGGTCGGACGCCGGATCCCGAGCATGCACGAGATCGAAACCGAGCACGGCCTGGCCCGCAACACGATCGCGAAGGCATACCGGGTACTGCGGGACGAGGGCCTCGTCGAGACCGAGCTGGGGCGCGGCCTGTTCGTCGTCAAGGTCCCCGACGACGAACCGCCCGCGGACCAGTAGGCCAGCGGGCGGTGTCTCGCGGTACGCCGGGCGCTACTGCGGCGCCACCGGCTTCACCCCGAGGTCGGGCAGATGCTGCTGGCACCAGCCCCGCAGAAGGTTCTGCGACCCCGCCCGCTCCGCCTGATCGGCGAGCGCCACGAGCTCCGGAAGGGTCGACTGCCGCGCGATGGCCGCCGCCATCCCCACGGCGTACCCGTTGTTCGGGTCCTGCCCGTACAGGTACTCGCACATCTTCTCCCCCCACGCCTCCACCGTCGGCGACGGCGACGGCTTCAACGACGGCGCCGTCGCCTCATCGGACGACGATCCGCATCCGGCGGTGAGGACGAGCACGCCGGCGGCGGCGAAGACGACGAGACGCATAGGGGCTCCCGGAGTGTGAGGGTCCCCGTTGGACGCGTCCAACCGCCGTCCGGATCACGGTGCGGCCTGCTCCGGCCACGGCGCGGGCGCCGTCCGGTCCACGCCCCGCCCCGATGCGGCTTCGGCGGCAGCGGCGGCGGCACCGAGCCCGGCACCCGTCACCCGGTAGTAGCGGCGGCACGCACCACCACGACGCTCCGACGCCCGCTCGTCGCTGGTCTCCCACCGGGACACGATGAACCCACGCTGCTCCATCCTCGCCAGGATCGGGTACACCGTCCCGTCCGGCAGGCCCGTCACCTCCACCAGCTCCCGCCCGTACCACTCCCGCCCGGCCGCGGCAGCCTGGCGGAGGACGAGCGCGAGCTGCGGCGTCATCCGCCGCATGTGGCGGCTCACGCGAAAACCCGGCAGACGGGATTGCACGGCGTCGCGAGGCTGTCGATGACCTCACACATCGGGCACAACGCGGTCGCCGGGATGTCGCGGCGCTCCACGCCGTGGGACAGGTCGGCGCCGCACAACGCAAGGTCGGGGTTGCAGCAGTACAGGTGGACGTACCGGTCCGGCGGGTCACCCGGCCCAACCGGGGCAGTCTCAGGAGTCACGGTGGTCGCTTCGACAGTCATCGCGTGCACCTCCAGCACAGGATCGGAGAAGAAGAAACAGGAAGCCCAGTAAGCGGGTGCAGACGCCGCGACTTGCCGACCACGCCGGTGCCGCGGCACACCTCGCAGCGGCCCGTCACGGCCGTCACGGGCTCGGCGTCACGGCCCGTCACAGGCGCCGTCACAGGGCCCGTCACGGCCTCGTCACGGGCCTCTGACCTGGGAACCCCACCCCCAGCCCCCACCCGGACGTCACGCGGCTTGTCACGGTCACGGCGGCTCATGCCGGCACACCCCCCAGCGGCTCCAGATCCACGATCCGGTACACGGTCTTGGCCCCCTCGCGGGTCTTGTCGAGCGCCCCGTCGTCGGTGAGCCGGTCCAGGACCCGGTTGACCCACGACCGGGACGTCATCCCCGACCGGGCCCGGATCTGCTGCAGCTCCGCATCGGTCGCCCCGAACGACGTCTGCCCGGTCTCATAGCGGTGCCGGAGCCAGTCCTCCACGAGCCGCTGCGCCGCCTCGGGCGACAGTTTCCCGCCCTCCGGGAGAGGTGTTTCCAGGACGTTGTCGTGGTCGGGCAGGTTCGGGATGTCGTCGTTCGGGCCGCCGGTGACGGTCGGGTCGGGGTCGGGGGTGGTGACGTACTCGGCCACCGTGTCGCCGTCGTCACGCAGCTCGTCGACCACGTCATCGACGTCGTCGGGGCTGGTCAGGACGATGATGCGGCCTTCGCTGTCACGGCCGAGGATGCTCTTGAGTTCGAGCGCTTCGAGGACCCGGACGCTGTCGTCGTGGGACAGCCGCAGCTTGCGCTGCAGCATCTCGGTGGACGCGTACTGTGCGGCGATGACGAGTTCGGCGGCGTCGGGCAGTACGTCGTCGATCGTCGCGGGCGCCGGGGCGGGCGGCGGCTCGTCGACCGGCCGCAACGGCACCGCCGCCGCTTCGGCCGCCGCTTTGGCCGGCGCGTTGAGGGGCATGCCTGCGAGGCGGCGGGTGAAGTTGTCCTCGGCGCGGTCCGCGGCGGGCCACTGCGCGGCGTACGCGGTCATCGCCGCGGCGGCTTCACGTGCCGAGGAACCCCACGCGAACGTGCGCAGCGGCATCGCGATGTGGGTTTCGGGGACGCCCTTGGCGTCCAGGAACGCTTTCCCGACGTGCTCCGGTTTGCCCGCACCCCACAGTTCGGGGGCGGCCCCGGCGCGCTGCTGCGCCTCACTGAGCCCGTACTGAGCGTCGTCGCCGTCGTTCAACCCGAAGCACATGAACGCCATCTGCGACCGGATGATCGTGGGCATCTCCGAGAAGATCGACTTCTGCAGACTCATGATGACGCGGCCACCAGCGGACCGGATCTCCTTGGTGACCTGCTCGACAAGCTCCTGATCTTTGTTGCCGAGCACGTCGAAGATCTTCGCGACCTCCTCGAACAGCACCAGCCAGTACGTCAGCCCGCAGCCCGGCTCCCAGTCGTTGAACCCGTGCTTGGCCAGCCACTTCGTCCGCTCCGGGATCGCCGCATGCAGCTCACGCAGGAACTTCACGGCCCCGGCCTTGTCGGTCTCCAGCCGGTGCAGCGCCGGACGCAGCGGCCCGAGCGTCTGATCGTCCTTGGCCAGGTCGACACCGAACACCGCGACGTCGCGGCGCGTGATCGCCTCCGCGAGGAGGTTCCAGGCGCCGCCCATGGACTTCCCCGACCCGGACGCGCCCATGACCTGGAGGTTGCTGCCGGGGACGATGAGTTCGGCGGGCTCGGAGTCCTGGAAGATCCCGACACGCGACGGGTCGGCGATGCTGCCGCCGGGACGGGACGGGCCCGGCCACGGGATCGGCGCGTTCATGATGCGCGGATCGGTGACGGTGAAGTGCCCCTGACCTGCGTTGTCGCTGTCGTGGGCGAGGGTGAACGACCCGGGCGGGACGTTCGCGGCGGCTTCGAGGGCGGGGATACGTTTCTGCACTTCGTCGACGGTCATCCCCTCCGGCACTTCGAGCGCCGCGCGGGCTTTGCGGTCGGTGATTTCCTTGGTGCGGACGCTGCCGCCTTCGAGACGGGCCTTGGCTTTCGCGCCGTCGAACAGCGCTTTGAGCGGGTCACGGCTGCGCCCCTGCTCGTCGACGGGCACGGTGCGGATCGCGGCGCGAATGTTCCACGCCAGCGCCAGCGCACCGCCCACGAAGAACCAGCCCGCGAACGTCACCGCGTGCGTGACGCCGGTGATGTTCGCGACGACGAACCACAATCCGGCCGCGGCGGCGTCACGGTCGAATGCGCCCGGCCGAGGAGCGCCCGGTCACGCGCCACCATCCACGTCAACGCCGTCAACGCCACCGTCGCCAGCGTCCCCACCAGCGTCGTCCACGTCACCGCCGGGGCGTCACCCCACAGCCAGTGCGACACCGCCCCGACCGGCAGCAACGCCACGAGCAGCACCCACGGCGGGACCAGCACCATGACGCGTGACACCCCGGCGGTCACGAGCCGGTCCATCCCTTCACGCTGCAGACTCTTCGAGCGCGCCATCACAGATCCACGTCCTTCGACCAGGTCTTACGCTTGCTGTTCTTCTGCTGTGCGGGGGTGGCGAGGAAGTCACGGCGGTACTGCGCCTGGAACTTCACCGACTCCGCGGAGATCGCCAACGCGAGTTCCTTGGCGCGTTTGAAGCGGCGCCGCACGATCCGGGCGCGGAGCCGCACGTCGACGCCGACGAGGAGCGGGTGCCCGTCCAGGCGCCGCATCTCGCGTTCGGCGCGGGCCCCGTCGGCTTCGATCTGCGCGGCGAGGTCCCGCGCGAGCCGCTGCGTGCTCTTGGCGTAGGCGGTGACGTTCGCGCCGACTTTCCCCTGGAAGGTGACGTCCCCGAGCCGCGCGATCTTCTTCCCCCCGGTCCCCATCAGGACGCCCTCCGGTGGCGGCCGCTGCGGCGGGACGCTTCGGTGAACTGCCGCTCGTAGGCGCGGACGATTTTGGGGCCCTGCTGGCCCATGCCGTGCGCCATCTCCTGCGCGCGGACCAGCCGTTTCGCTACCCGGCGTGCTTTGAACTGCACGTCCAGGCCGAGCGCCCACCAGCGGCCGAGCGACACCAGCGCGGCTTCGGCGTCTCCGGCGGCCATCTCCAGCTCCAGCGCGAACTGGTCACCGAGCTGTTCGAGGCGGTCGCCGTAGATTGTGAACGCGTCCGCGAGGGACCCTTTGAACTCGACGTCGGCGAGTTCGGTGATCTCGCGTCCCATCAGGTGTCTCCCTCGGTGATGTCGGCGTCGATGGCGTTGGAGGCGTGGAGGCGGTACTCGTCGGCGATGAGGCGCCCGGCCCGCTTCAGGTAGCGGGATGGGCGGGGGATCCCGGTGGCGGCGGTGAGGAGTTCTTCGGCGGCGGAGGCGATGAACCTGGCGGCGGCGATGGTTCCGCGGATGGTGTTGCGGGTTTGGTGCCAGCGGGCTCGGGTTCGGGCCCACCAGGTTCGGGTTCGGGTGGTTCGGGCGGGGGCGAGTTCGGGGGGGTTCATCGGGTGGGTCCGGTTCGGAACCTGGTTCGGGACCGGGTGGTTCGCGGTTCGTGGTCCAGGTTCGGGTTCGGGTTCGGGTTCGTGGTCAGGTTCGGGAGCTGGTTCAGGTTCACGACGCCACGGGTTCCTGGTTCACGAGTTCGCGCGCGGCGACGAGCCGGTGGTAGCCGGTGGTCTTGGTGAACCCGAACTGCTTGCGAACCACGCCGAGGGTGACGGCCTTCTCGCCGCGCTCGCGGATGAGGTCGGCGACCTGCTCGATCTCCTCGGCCTTCTTCTTGGCGCGGTCACCGAGGTTCGTGGTTCGGGTGGTGCGCGGTTCGGGCAGGGGTTCGGGTTCGGGGTTCGCCGGTTCGGCCGGGTGGTTCTGAACCTCCGGTTCGCGGTTCGCCGGTTCGGGGTTCGCGGGTTCGGCAGGTTCGCGAACCTGCGGTTCCGGGTTCACCGGTTCAGGTTCGGCGGGTTCGGGTCGCGGTTCGCGCACCGGTTCACGAACCTCGGTCTCGGGCAGTTCACACGAACCTCTCCGCGAACCTCCGGAACCTGAACCTCCGCACGAACCCGAACCGGCTGCGGCACGAACCACGTACCTGGAACCTGGAACCTGACCGCATGGTTCACGTCCGACCGGTTCACCTCCGCAGCAGCGAACAGGTCCTCCCCGGCCGCCGCCGCCCGCAGCTCCCGCTCGTCGTCGCCAGTGACCCGATCGGCCTGCCGCCGCGCCGCGTCCGCGAACGCCTCCGCGACGATGTACGAGAACAACGCGAACGCCGCCGCCCCCGCGG
Organism: Actinomadura sp. CNU-125; assembly: GCF_001942465.1. Classification (GTDB taxonomy): domain Bacteria; phylum Actinomycetota; class Actinomycetes; order Streptosporangiales; family Streptosporangiaceae; genus Spirillospora. The sequence continues at coordinate 12,538 of NZ_MKJY01000037.1, read as the reverse complement.
CACACACCGCGCCGATCACGTTCGCGCCGACGACATTCGCAGCCATCGACGCCACCAGCGGCGCAACCATCAACGCCCACAGAACAGCGTCCTGACCCCGGGTGAGCCGCCCACCGTGCTGCGCCAGCTCCGACCGGGCCAGGATCACGATCGTCGTCAGACCCGTGAGACCGACCTCGGCGATGTACCCGGACCCGGCGGGGATGCCGTGCTCGACGGCGACGTGCTCCAGACCGCGGGCCGACCCGACCGCCAACACGATCGACGTCGCGAGGGACACGTGCATCCAACGGCGGCGCCCCGAGTACAGGGCCCGCACCGACCTCGCCGGCGACGACACTTCGCGGGCTTCGTGGAGGGCGTCGAGTGCCTGTTCGGCGTGCGCGGCGCGGCGGTCTTCGACGCGGATCCGGCGGTGGATCCGGCGGTCGTCGGCGGTGAGGATGCCGCGGTGCTGCCGGTCGCGGAGCTGGTCGGCGTAGGGGCGGACGGCGGGGTTGGTGCGGGGGTCGATGAGGCGGTCTTGCCCGGTGATGTGGGCGAGGGCGGTGGCTTGTTCGGTTTGCTGCTCGACGGAGGACACCACGCTGGTGTTCGTTTGCCACCAGAGCTTCACGGTCGGCTTCTTGAGCTTCACGTTGCCGTCTCCGTCCGCGTGGAGCCGTTACGCTTCGCTTTCATGACTGTGGCCTCCAGGGGTCCGGTCAAAGGGCCCGGCCGGTGCTGTGATCACCGGACCGGGCCCGCCTGCGTGCGCTTGGGGTGCTACACCCCGAGTTCGTTCGGTTCGACCGAGAAGAACAGGACGGTGGGGACGCCGAACTTGCCCTCCTGCATCTGAGCAATAAGGTTCTGCAGGACGTTGTCCCGGGTGCCGCCGGGCTGGATGGTGGCTGTGCCGTCCTTCGTCTGGAAGATCGTCCCGTTCGGGGTCACCCACTGGAGGGTGAGGACGAAGTGGTACCGCATCAGGCGTCCCGGCCGGTCTTGGCGGCCTTCGCCCAGGCGACGCCGTCGTCGTAGGGCATGCCGTGGATCCCGGTCATCGCGGTCGCGGCGGCGAGGGCGAGGGTGGCGTGCACCTGCGCCTGCGCCACCCGGACGGCCGCGGTTTCCGGGTCGTCGCCGTCGGAGCGGTCGAGGAGTTCCTCGGCTCGCTGGTAGTGCTCCGGCCCGGTCACTTCTTGCTGCCCTTCGCGCCCTTGGCGAGCTCGGGCAGGCCGCGGCCCTTCTTGCCCCACATGGACGAGGTGGGGGCGGTGGCGGTGCCGCCGCTGCTGCTACGGTCACTCACAGGATTTGCCTTCCTTAGCTGGTGGCTGGTCCTCACAGCCCCGTCCGGCGCTGGAATCGCCGGGCGGGGTTTTCTCGTGGGTGCCGCGCGGCCGGGACGGGCTCGGGGGCCTGCGTCCCGGCCGCGCGACGCGGGTTCGGGGGTCGTCCCCCGTGGGGCCGCCGCGCACCACCGGCCCGGCCTCGCTTCCGAGTGGTGCGCGACGACTCCACGAGAGACGAACACCCGGCGTCTACGAGCTGGCCGCGACCTCGGACGCCATCCGCATCTGCTCGGTGATCGCGTCCGCGAGGGCGAGGGGCTTGTCCGCGGCGATGGTCTGCGCGAGCCCGGCCTCCCGCTCGGGCACGGTGAGGTCGCGGACCCGGGTGGCGTAGAGGGATCCGGCGTCGGAGGTCCACACCTTGTAGCCGGTGAAGTGCTTGATGACCTCCTGCATCTGGCGGGTGAAGCCCTGGTACTCCGGCAGCGTGTGGGGGAGGGGCCGCGCCTCGGCCGTGTTTTCCGTCATGGTGTGCTCGCTCCCTGTCACAATCCCTGGGGTGGGACGGACTATCGGGGACTAGGTACTCCCCCAGGATGCACTAGACGATGCACAATCGCCATAGGCGAATCAACATAGTCCAAAAGGTGCTTGAATGTCCGAACCGCTCCACACCACCCCGGCCGTTACGATCACCACACCCACCGGCACGGAAGAGGAACCCGACATGCCCGAAGACAGGAGAAGCCCCACAGCACGACGGCGCCGCCTCTCAGCAGAACTGGAGACGCTGATCAAGCAGGCGGAACTCGACGCCTACCACGTCGACGACGCCCTCGGCTGGACACGCGGCAAGACCGCCAAGATGATGCGCGGCGCCTGGAAACTCCCGAGCCTGCGCGACGTCCGCGACATCCTCGACCTGCTCAAACTCACCGACGACGACCCGCACCGCGAATACCTGCTCACCCTCGCCCGCCAAGGCCGCGAACGCGACTGGTGGCACCCCTACCGCGAGATGCTGTCGGAGACGTTCACCACCTACATCGCGCTGGAAACCGAAGCGCAGACCGTCCACACCTTCGAGCAGGGCGTCTTCCCCGGCCTCACCCAAACCCCGGACTACGCCCGCGCCGTCATCCGGAACGGTCCCTTCGAGCTCGACGACGACGCCATCGAGGAACGCGTCACCGTCCGGATGGAACGGCAGAAGCTCCTCACCTCCTCCGCCGACCCCCTCCGACTTTGGGCCATCCTCGACGAGGCAGTCCTATGTCGCGCACCCAGCGATGAGCCCGGCCAGAAGGGCCGGCAGATCATGCGGGACCAACTGGGCCACATCCGGGAGCTGGCCGCGCTGGCCCGGGTCACCTTCCAGGTCATCCCGTTCAGCGCCGGGCTGCACGCTGGCGTGTCCGGGCCGTTCACCATCTTGGAGTACCCCGAGCCCGCGAGCCCGGATGTGGCCTATGCCGAGAACCTTGCAGGCGAGTTGGTGCTGCAGAAGCCCGAGGACCTCAAACGGTTCCGGACGGCGCATGAACGTTTGAAGGGCTTGGCGTTGAGCCCTACGGCTAGCCTTGAGCTGATGGTCGCAGCCGCGGCCGACCTGACCTGACCGACTCATACCGAAGTGAAGTACCAAATGACGAACAGCCAGATTTCCCCTGCCCGCGCTCAGTGGCGCAAGAGCAGCCGCTCCAATCAGCAGGCCGCCTGTGTCGAGGTCGCTGACCTCGCCGCGGCGGTCGGTGTCCGCGACTCCAAGGACCCGTCCGGCCCGGTGCTGACGTTCAGCCGCCAGGCCGTCGCGGACCTGGCGCACCGCATCCGTGAGGGGCACCTCGACCTCTGACCCGTGAGAAGAGAAGGCCCCCGGCAGCGACGCTGCCGGGGGCCTTTCCCATACCGAGCGGAAGTACCAAGTCCCGCGGTTGAAGGATACCGGCGGGGATGGGGTCAGAGTAGGGGCAGTTGCTCGGCCGGCGACGGTGCGGTGTAGCCGACCATGGGTGCGCACCGGGTGGTGCAGGCGCGGACGGAGCGGCCGGTCGCGCCGGACGTTCCGACGGTGACGGAGTCGGGGACGGGCGGGTTCCCCTGGATCTGGTCGAGTTGGGTGCGGCAGACGATGCAGGCGCGTCCCTTGGCCTGGTCGATGTTGAGGTCTGGGAACACGGCGCCGGGGATCGGGGCGCTGGGGTGCTCATTGTTGGTGTTCATCGGGGCCTCCAGCGTGGTCGGGAGGCGAGCCCGAACCCTTCAACCGGTGTGCATCGGATTCGTCGCACGTAGGTGGACGCCGGAAGCGGCGATCCTGCGGGAACCTCTGGTCGCATGTAGGTGGACCTGGGAGTATTAGAAGTCCGATGCTCTATCCAGCTGAGCTACGGGCGCTCGGCGACCGGCTGGGCGCCGGGACACAGTGTAAGGCTGTGCGTCGTCAGGCTCCACATCCATATCGCGGCTTCGGGCCGTAACGCTGTGGTAAGGGGCATATCTTTGGTGGCCGTGGACTTTGAGGTGCCGCTCTCCGGGACGGGGGGCGTGGTGCGGGTGGCGGACACGGTGCGGCGGCCGGGTGGGGCGCACAGTGCGGCGGTGCGCGGGTTGTTGCGGCATCTGGAGGGCGTCGGGTTCGAGGCGCCGCGGGTGCTGGGGACGGACGAGGCCGGGCGCGACGTCGTGAGCTGGGTGCCGGGGGACGTGCCGGGACGGCCGTTGCCCGGGTACGCCGGGACGGACGAGGCGTTGCGGGGGGTCGCGCGGTTGGTGCGGCGGTACCACGAGGCGGTCGCGTCGTTCGGGGTGCCGGACGGGCCGTGGGATCTGGGCGGTTCGTATCTCGACGGGGAGCCGGAGGTCGTCGGGCACTGCGATGTGACGCCGGAGAACGTGGTGTTCCGGGGCGGGGTGCCGGTCGCGTTGATCGACTTCGATCTGGCGCGGCCCACGCGGCGGTTGTACGACGTGGTGACGGCGCTCCGGCACTGGGGGCCGATCGCCGATCCGGCGGATCGGGACGCCGTGTGGTACGGCGTCGACGTGGGGCGGCGGCTGCGGGTGTTCTGCGATGCGTACGGGCTCGACCGGCGGGGACGCGGCGAGGTGCTGCCTGCGGCGCGGGTGCGGTTCGAGCGGTCGTACGAGGTGATGCGGGCGAGGGCCCGGCGGGGCGGGCGGTGGGGGAGCGTCTGGCAGGGTGGGGCCGGGCCTCGCATACGGCGGGCCCAGGATTGGCTGGAGCGGCACTGGGATGAGCTGGATGCGTGCCTCTGCTGAGGGTTTGGTCGTCGGGACGGTGCTGGACGCGGTCGTGGGGGATCCCGAACGGGGCCATCCCGTCGCGGGGTTCGGGCGCGTCGCTTCGAAGGTGGAGGGTTTCGTGTATCGGGACTCGCGGACGGCGGGGGTCCTGTACGTGGGGGTCCTCGTGGGGGGTGCGGGGCTTGCAGGGGTCGTGGTCGAGCGGCTCTGCAAGGGATCGATGTTCGTGACGGCGATCGCGACGTGGGCGGTCCTGGGCGGGACGTCGTTGGGGCGCGAGGGTTCGAGGATGGCGGACGCTCTGGAGTGCGGCGATCTCGATGGTGCGAGGGCGCGGTTGCCGCATCTGTGTGCAAGGGATCCCGAGGGGTTGAAACCGGACGAGTTGGTGCGTGCGACGGTCGAATCGGTCGCGGAGAACACGAGTGATGCGGCCGTCGCGCCACTGCTGTGGGGCGCGGTCGCGGGGATCCCGGGATTGTTCGTCTACCGGGCCGTGAACACGCTCGACGCGATGGTGGGCTACCGGAACGCGAGGTACGAACGCTTCGGGTGGGCGGCCGCGAGGCTCGACGATGCGATGAACTGGGTGCCCGCACGGGTCACGGGGGCGATCGTCGCGTTGTTCGGCGGGCCCGGCGCGTGGCGGGTGCTGGTGCGGGACGGCGGGAAGCACCCGAGTCCGAACGCGGGGCGGTGCGAGGCCGCGTTCGCGGGGGCGCTCGGGGTGCGGTTGGGCGGGGCGAACTCGTACGGGGGTCTGGTGGAGCGGCGTCCGGAGATGGGGGACGGGCGGGCGCGGAGGTGCGGGACGTCCGGCGGGCCGTGCGGTTGTCGGCGATGGTGACGTTCGCGGCGGCGGGGCTGGCCGCGGTGGTGGCGTGGAGGCGCGGGTGAGCGGGCTGCTGGTCGCGGGGACCACGTCGGACGCGGGCAAGAGCGTGGTGACGGCGGGGTTGTGCCGGTGGCTGCGGCGCAAGGGGGTGAGCGTCGCGCCGTTCAAGGCCCAGAACATGTCGCTGAACTCGATGGTGACGGAGGACGGCGCGGAGATCGGGCGGGCGCAGTACATGCAGGCGCAGGCGGCGGGGGTGACGCCGCGGGCGCTGATGAATCCGGTGCTGCTGAAGCCGGGCAGTGATCGGCGGAGCCAGGTGGTGGTGCTCGGTCGTCCGGTGGCGGAGGTCGACGCCCTGGAGTACGGGAGCCACAAGGAGCGGCTGCGGGCCGTGGTGGGGGAGTCGCTGGCGCAGTTGCGGGACGAGTACGACGTGGTGGTGTGCGAGGGGGCGGGGAGTCCGGCGGAGATCAATCTGCGGGCCGGGGACATCGTCAACATGGGGCTCGCGCGCGCGGCGAACCTGCCGGTCGTGGTGGTGGGCGACATCGATCGGGGCGGGGTTTTCGCGTCGCTGTTCGGGACGGTCGCGTTGCTGGAGCCCGAGGATCAGGCGCTCATCGCGGGGTTCGTGATCAACAAGTTCCGGGGCGCGGTCGAGCTTCTGGAGCCGGGGCTCGTGCGGCTCCGGGAGCTGACGGGGCGCCCGACTTTGGGTGTGCTGCCGTGGAAGCTCGGCCTTTATCTGGATTCGGAGGACACGCTCGCCCTCGACAAGCCGCGTCCGGACGCCCGGGGGCCGTACGGGCGGGAGACGCTGCGGGTGGCGGTGGTGCGGTTCCCGCGCATCTCGAACTTCACCGATCTGGACGCCCTGGCCTGCGAACCCGGCGTGGTCGTGCGGTACGCGGCGAGCGCGGGGGATCTCGCGGAGGCGGATCTGGTCGTCCTGCCGGGCACGCGCGCGACGGTGCACGATCTCGCGTGGCTGCGGGAGCGGGGGATGGCCGCGGAGGTCCTGCGCCGGGTGCGGGAGGGCCGTCCGGTGCTCGGTGTGTGCGGCGGCTACCAGATGCTGGGCGAGGAGATCGTCGACGACGTCGAGTCGGGCGCGGGACGCGTCGAGGGGCTGGGCGTCCTCCCGGCGCGGGCGGTGTTCGGCGCGGAGAAGACGCTCGGACGTCCGAGCGGCGCGGCCTACGGGGAGCCCGTCGAGGCGTACGAGATCCACCACGGGGTCGTGACGGCGGAGGGCGGCGAGTCGTTCCTCGACGGGTGCCGGGCGGGGGCCGTCTGGGGTACGACCTGGCACGGCGCGATGGAGAACGACGGGTTCCGCCGGGCGTTCCTGAAGGACGTGGCGAGGGCGGCGGGGCGCGCGTTCGAACCGGCGCCGGACGTGTCGTTCGCCGCGCTGCGGGAGGCGACGCTGGACGCGCTCGGCGATCTGGTCGAGGAGCATCTGGACACCGACGCGGTGTGGCGGCTGATCGAGGGGGGCGCGCCGGGGGATCTGCCGGTTGTTCAGGCCGCCGTCAAGGCTCGGTAAGGGGCGGGACGCGTGCGGCGGGTGCGGCGGTAGGGTGATCCACTCGAAGGTACGGCCGACGTATCAGGAGGAATACCCCGTGACCGACCCGAGTCTCATCGTCCCGCTGATGAAGGCGCGGGTGCCGGCCGAGGTGCAGCTGGAGTTCCCGCTTCCGTCGGACGAGGAGCCGGTGCGCGACGCGTTCGCCGGGGAGCTGTACGTGACGTACGCGCTGGAGCACGCGGACGAGTCGGCGCCGTCGGGCCGCAGGTACGAGCACGTGGCGCCGCGGCACTGCGCCGAGCTGGGCGTGGAGCCCGGCGGGCTGCGGGCGCGGGCGGTGCTGAACCTGCGGGACCGCCGCCCCGAGCTGGGGCTGAACTGGTATCCGGACGTGCGGGCGGTGACGGTGACGGTCGGCGGGCTGGAGGCGAGCCTGCTGCTGGACGACGGCTTCCTCGACAAGCTCGCGCAGGACGTGGAGGGCGACCTGGTGGTGGCGGCGCCCGCCCGGGACGTGTTCGTCGCGTCGGGCACCGGGCATCCGGAGGGCGTCGACAAGCTGCGCTGGGCGATCGCTCAGGTGTGGGCGCGGGAGCGGTCGGACGCCGATCCCGCGTGGGACGCGCCGGCGTCCGCGCTGCTGGGGCACGAGCTGCTGGTGCGGCGGTCGGGCGCCTGGGACATCCTCACGACAGTGTCTTGAACTCCGGCCACAGCTCGGTCCAGGACGCGCGCCTGCCCTTGCAGATCCAGACGGGTTTGCCCTGCTCCTCGTTGTCGAGGCCGACTCCGTTGTCGATGCGTCCGGCGGGCCGCACGTCCGTCCAGTAGCGCTTGAGCTGCGCGGCGCCCGCGAGGGATTCCGGGCCGACGACGATCGTGGTGTCGGACGCGTCCGGCGGGCGGCCGAAGTACCAGTAGCCGTTGTGGCCGCTGTAGGCGCGGGGGAGTCCGTGGTCGGGCCCGTACCGGTCGATCGCTCCCGCTTCCCCGTAGTTGCTGACGACGATCGTCGCGCGCTCGTCCGGCGGGACCGAGCGGTACACGCGGGCGACCTCGGCGACGAACCGGGGCCAGCCGACGGTCTCGGCGCCGTCGGAGTTGACCGCGGGCTGCGGGGTGCTCGCGAGCGCCGACACCGGGTAGACGGGCAGTGTGAGCAGGACGGTCGAGACGCCGGTGATCGCGTAGGCGGGGACGGTCGCGGCCCAGGCCCAGCCGCGGGGCGCGCCGCGGCGTTCGATCTCGACGGCGCCCGCCGCCCACAGCGCCGCCCACAGCCCGGCGAGGTAGTACGGCTTGCCCGCGGTGGCGAGGAACGCGACGTTGAGCAGCAGGTAGGCGTGGCCGAGGAAGCGGTACGGCGCGAGGTCGGGCGACCGGTAGAGCCGCCACAGCCCGTAGATCCACAGCCACGACAGGACGACCCCGGTCAGCACGAGCTGGAACGGGACGAACCCGGGCCGTCCGCCGAAGTCGGCGTCTCCGGCGATGGCGTCGGCCATGTCGAGCTGCGGCCAGTCGTGCCGGGCCTGCCAGGTCAGCCCGGGGACGGCCGCCGCGAGCGCGAGGACGGCACCGGCGGCGAGCATCGGGCGGCGCAGCAGGTCGCGGGGCCCGGCGATCAGCAGCCCGGCGACGAGCGCGGCGAGCGCGACCGGCGCCAGGTACTTGACGTTGACGGCCACGGCGGTCACCGCGCCCGCCGCGAGCAGCGGCCGCTGGTCGCGGGTCCGCACCCAGCGGATCGCCAGCCAGGCGAGCGCCGTGGTGAGGAGCATGTCGAACGTCGCCGTGGACAGGGTGTGGCCGGACGCGATCGCGAACGGGCACACCGCGTACGCGCCGGCGGTCAGGAGCTGCGCGCGGCGCCGTCCGCCCAGCTCACGGGCCGTGAGGCCCGCGACGAGCACCCCGGCGGCGACGCAGAGCGCGGACGGGACGCGCAGCGCGATGAGCGAGTCGCCGAAGAGCGCGGTGATCGCGCGGGCGAGCAGCGGGACGAGCGGCGGCTGGTCCGGGTAGCCCCAGTCGAGGTGCCGTCCGGCGACGCGGAAGTACAGTTCGTCGCGGTGGTACCCGTACCGGGCGGCGAGGGCGAGCAGGACGAGCGCGGCGCCGCCCGCGACGAGCAGCAGCGGACGGCGCGCGAGCGGGGGCGGCTCGGGTGCGGCGCTCCCGGAACCGGACGGGGCGGGCGCCTCGGGCGCGGGGGCGGACACATGTGCACGATATGCCGCGATGTGGCCTGCGTCACGATATATCGGGTGTCCGAGGCCGGTCACGCCCGGCCGGCAACGGGCGGCCGCCCCGCCTAGGGCGTTTTCGTGAGCGTCTGCGGTGCGGCGACCGGCGGCGTCTTGCCGAACCGCTTGCGCAGCGGGTAGACGGCGGCGACGACCGCGAGGCTGACCAGGGACGCGACGAGCTGCGAGCGGCGCTCGTCCATGAGTGCCATCGAGACGAGGACGGCGCCCAGCGCGGCGATGACGACCCAGGTGAGGTAGGGGAACAGCCACATCCGGTAGGTGAGGCTGCCGGGGTCTTCGCGCTGCAGGCGCGCGCGCAGCCGCAGGTGGGAGAACAGGATCGCCAGGTAGACGAACGCGAGCACGACCCCGATCGAGTTCATCAGGAACGCGAAGACCTGGTCGGGGGACGCGTAGGAGGCGATGACCGCGGCCCACGCGGCGACCGTCCCGAGCAGGATCGCGCGGACGGGGACGCCGCGCCGGTTCAGCTCGACGAGCCCGGCGGGGGCGTCGCCGTCGCGGGTCAGCACGTACAGCATCCGCGACGAGACGTAGATCGCCGAGTTCAGCACCGACAGGACGGCGGTGAGGATGACGGCCTGCATGAGGGTTCCGGCGGCCGGGACGTCGAGCCGTTCGAGGGCGCTGACGAACGGGCTGGTCAGGACCTCGGCGGCGTTCCACGGCAGGATCGCGACGACGAGCAGGATCGAGGCCACGTAGAAGATCGCGACCCGCCACAGCACGTTGCCGGTGGCCCTGGCGACGGCGCGGCCGGGCTCGGAGCTCTCCGCGGCGGCGACGGTGACGATCTCGGTGCCGCCGAAGGCGAACATCACGGCGACGATCGCGGTGAAGATCGCCCCGACGCCGTTGGGGGCGAACCCGCCGTGCCCGGTGAGGTTGCCGAGGCCGCCGGGGGAGTCGGGCCACAGGCCGGTCACCCACAGGACGCCGAGGACGAGGAACACCAGGATCGCGGCGACCTTGATCGAGGCGAACCAGAACTCGAACTCGCCGAAGGACCGGACGGACACGAGGTTCACGGCCGTCATCACGACGAGCAGCGCGGCGGCGAGCGTCCAGGCGGGCAGGTCGATCCACTCGGCGAGGATCGCGGCGCCCGCGACGGCCTCGGCCCCGACGAGGATGACGTACAGGTACCAGTAGATCCACCCGATCGTGAACCCGGCGAACGGGCCGAGGGCCATCCGCGCGTACTCGGCGAGCGATCCGGCGACGGGCCGCGCGACGACCATCTCGCCGAGCGCCCGCAGGACGCACAGGACGAGCGCGCCCGCCGCGGCGTACGACAGGACGGCGGCGGGGCCCGCGGTGCCGATCACGGCGCCGCTGCCGACGAACAGGCCCGCGCCGACCGCGCCGCCGATCGCGAGCATCGTCATGTGCCGACGGCGGAGCCCGGTCCGCAGGCCGGAGGGCGGGTGCGCGGTGTGCTGAGTTTCGGACATGGCCCCCGCGTTACCTCCGCGTTCCCCGCTCGTTTCCTGGACGGACCCACCCTAGATGAATCGGGCAGCGTCGATATCCGGCATATCGGACGTCCGAAATGTGGGCGCCGCAGGGACGCCGTACGCTGAGCTCCGGCGGCGAAGATCGAGATCGGTGGAGGCCCGGATGGGAGAAGTCGTGTCGCAGGACGTGCTCGGCCCCGGCTACGAGGCGATCGAGCTGCCGATGGGACGGGACGCCGAGGGCGAGGTCGTCGCGACGCTCGTGCGGCACCGCCGGACCGAGCCGTCCCGCCGCGCGGTGCTCTACCTGCACGGGTTCGTCGACTACTTCTTCCAGCGGCACCTGGCCGACTTCTACACCGGCCTCGGCTTCGACTTCTACGCCCTCGACCTGCGCAAGTACGGGCGCTCGCTGCGGCCGCACCAGACCCCGAACTACATCGAGAGCCTCACCGAGTACTTCGCGGAGATCGACGCGGCGGTACGGATCGTCCGGGACGAGGACGAGCACGGCACGCTGCTCCTCAACGGGCACTCCACCGGCGGCCTCGTCGCCGCCCTGTACGCCGACCGCGTGCGCGGCCGCGGCCTGGTCGACGGCGTGTTCCTCAACAGCCCGTTCCTGGACATCAACGAGCCCTGGCCCATGCGCAAGATCGGCGCCGGGCTCGCCCGCGCGCTGCGCCCCCGCCTCCCGAAGGCGCCGCTGCCCGCCGGGCTGTCCGACCTGTACGCCAGGAGCCTGCACCGCGAGCACGAGGGCGAGTGGGAGTTCGACCTCGCCTGGAAGCCGCTGCTGGGCTTCCCCGTCCGCGCCGCCTGGCTGGACGCCGTCCGGCGCGGCCAGCGGCGCCTGCACCGCGGCCTGGCGATCGACGCGCCGGTGCTGGTGATGGCGTCGGCCCGCAGCGTCCGCCCGTCCCGCCGGGCACCGGACGTCACGGGCGCCGACGCGATCCTGGACGTCGAGCACATGGCGCGCTGGGCGCCCCGGCTCGGCCCGCACGTGACGCTCGTCCGGATCGACGGCGGCCTGCACGACCTCGTGCTGTCGCCCGAGCCGGTGCGCGGCCGCGTGTTCGACGAGCTGGCCCGCTGGACGAACGGGTACCTGCCGCCCGAGGCCGGTTAGTCGAGGATCTTCGACATGTCGAAGTCGTCGAACTCGACGCCGATGTCCTGAGCGTCGTTGCCGCCCCGCATGATCTGCAGCCCGATCTTGCCGTTCGGGAGCGGCTGCCCGGAGTCGGTCTCGTCGAAGACCTGCTCCCCGTTCACCCAGAGGCGCAGCCAGACGCTCTTCTCGTCGTCGTCCTGGACCTCGCAGGCCGCCTGGACCTCGTTCGGGCCCTCGTCGTCGAACCCGGCGACCGAGTCGACGGTGGCGAGTTCCTTGGTGCCGAGGTCGCCGTTGGTCTTGCGGAGGACCGCGCCCTTGCCGTCCACGCGGATCATGAACATGTACTGCTTGACGCCCTCCTCGCCGGAACGGCACAGCAGGCCGTACTGGGCGTCGGGCGGGCCCTCCGTGGCGGTGACCGTCACCGAGGCCAGCACCCGCTCGGGGAAGTCCTCGACGTCCTCCTTGGGCACCTTGGCCGACAGCGCGCCCGTGCTGCCGCCGGTGCGGAGCCGGTACCGGCCGTCGCGGTAGACGGCGTCGTCGCCGAACGTGTACCAGCCGGACGCGTCGCTGGAGAAGTCGTCGGCGAACGCCTGCGCGAGCTTCTCCGGCGGCCCGCCGCCACCGATGACCTTGTACGCGACGAACCCGACCAGCACCACGGCGGCGATCGCGGCGGCCCCGATGGCCAGCGCCCGGCTCGGCACCCCGCCGCCCGGACGTCCGGACGGGCCGGACGACGGCGGCGCGCGGGCGGTACGGGCGGCACGGG
>NZ_MKJY01000036.1 GCF_001942465.1 Actinomadura sp. CNU-125 | reverse complement strand
GTGTTGCCCTTATCCGGCCGCTCATAAGGCAACACGCCGCAGGTCAACGAAAACGGGCCCGGCTAGAGCGCGGCGGCGACGCGGGCGCGGTGCTCGGCGGGGGTGCCCCACGCCGAGTGCAGCGCCCGCGCCTTGCGGATCCACAGCGACGGGTCGTACTCGTCGGTGTAGCCGATCGCGCCGTGCACCTGCAGTGCGATCTTCGCGGCGCCGTAGCACGCGTCGGACGCGGCGACCTTCGCCGCCGCGACGTCCCGCCCGAACTCCGGCGTTCCGTACGCGAGCGCCGCCCCGTACAGCAGCGGACGGGCGAACTCCAGCTCGACCATCGCGCCCGCCAGATGGTGCTTGACCGCCTGGTACTCGCCGATCGGACGGCCGAACTGCTGCCGCGTCTTGGCGTACTCGACCGTCACCTCCAGCAGCGCCCGGCCGACGCCGAGCTGCTGCGCCGCGCACATCAGCACGCCGAAGTCGGGCCGTTCGGCCGGGGCCCCGCCGTCGACGCGGAACAGCCGCCGCGCCGGGTCGAGCGAGGTCAGCGGGCCGCCGGAGGCCCGCGCGCGCGTCCCGTCCGTCCCGAGGACGGCGTCGGCGGCGCGGCGTCCAGCGCGTGCGGGACGCCGAGCGTCACCATCGCCGTGCCCGCGGCGATCCCGGCGAGGAGCTCCGCGCCGCCCGAACGGGCGAGCAGTTCGGCGGCGGCGAGCGTCTCGACGTACGGGCCGGGCGCCGCCGCGCGTCCGACCTCCTCCATCGCCGCGACCAGCTCGACCGGCAGCAGGCCCGCGCCGTCGTGCTCCTCGGGCACGGCCACCGCGAACAGCCCCGCCTCGGCGAGCGCCGACCACAGCGCGCGTCCCGGGCCGTGGTCCCCGGCCGCCCACGCCCGGACGGTCTTCGCGGTGCCGGCCTCGGCGAGCAGCCGCCGCAGCGTCCCGGCGAACATCCGCTGCTCTTCGGACAGGACGAACTTCATCGTGCCCCCCTCGGCAGGCCGAGCAGCCGCTCGGCGATCACGTTCCGCTGGATCTCGTTGGTGCCCGCGTAGATGGGGCCGGCGAGCGAGAACACGTAGTTCTCCAGCCATTCCGACTCCAGCTCGCCGTCCGCGCCGAGCAGGTCCAGCGCGGTCTCGTGCAGTGCGACGTCCAGCTCCGACCAGAAGATCTTGTTCAGGCTGGACTCGGCGCCGATGTCGTCGTCGCGGGAGACGGTCTCGAAGCCCTTCAGCCGGTACGCCCGGGACCGGATCCACGCGTCGGCGACGCGGTCGCGCAGCGCCGTGTCGGACGGGTGGCGCGCTCCTTCCACAGCTCGACGAGCCGTTCGGTCGCGGCGGTGAACCGGCCGGGGGAGCGCAGCGTCAGCCCGCGCTCGTTGCCCGCCGTGCTCATCGCGACGTTCCAGCCCTTGCCTGGCTCGCCGATGACGTCGGCGTCCGGGACGAACACCCCGTCGAGGAACAGCTCCGCGAACGCGGGCTTGCCGTCGAGCCGTCCGATCGGCCGGACGGTCACGCCCTCGGCGTCCAGCGGGAACATCAGGTACGTCAGGCCGCGGTGCCGCTCGCTGTCCGGATCGGAGCGGAACAGCCCGAAGCCCCGGTCGGCGAACGCCGCCCGCGAACTCCACGTCTTCTGCCCGTTCAGCAGCCAGCCGCCGTCCGTCCGGGTGGCGGTGGCGCGCAGCGCGGCCAGGTCGCTGCCCGCGCCGGGCTCCGACCACGCCTGCGCCCAGATCACCTCACCGGCGGCCATGGGCGGCAGGACGCGCGCGAGCTGCTCGGGCGTCCCGTGCTTCATGAGCGTCGGGGCGAGCAGGTTGATGCCGTTCTGGCTGACCCGGCCCGGCGCGCCCGCCGCGTAGTACTCCTCCTCGAACACGAGCCACTGCAGGACGGACACGCCCCGGCCGCCGTGCTCCACCGGCCACGACACCACCGACAGCCGGTCGGCGCCGAGCGTGCGCTCCCACTCGCGGTGCGCGGCGAAGCCCTCTTCGGTCTCCAGCGACGGCAGCGGCTCGGCGGGCACGTGCTCGGCCAGCCACGCCCGCACCTCCGCGCGGAACTCCTCGTCCGCCGTCCCGAACTCAAGATCCATTGGAAGCCGCCTTCATGCTCTTGGCGTTCTGCCCGGCCAGCGAGTCGACGCCGGTCTCCGCGTTGTGCGCGTGCGCGAGGTGGTGCAGGCCGAACACCGAGTCCATCCCGGTCTGCATGCCCTGCAGGTCCTCGGCCTGGTTCACGGCCTTCTTCGTCAGCGCGAGGCCCATCCGGGGCATCCCCGCGATCCGGTCGGCGAGCGCGAACGTCTCGTCCTCCAGCGACTCGCGCCCGACCACGCGGTTGACCCAGCCGAGTTCGTGCGCGCGCGCCGCCGTCATGCGTTCGCCCGTGTAGAGGAATTCCTTCGCGATGCGCGGCGGCATCACCCACGGGTGCGCGAAGTACTCCACGCCCGGGATGCCCATCCGCACCACGGGGTCGGCGAAGAAGGCGTCCTCGGACGCGACGATCAGGTCGCACACCCACGCCAGCATCAGGCCGCCCGCCACGCAGGCGCCCTGCACCGACGCGACCATCGGCTTCGGGATCTCCCGCCACCGGCGGCACATCCCGAGGTAGACCTCCGACTCGCGCGCGAACCGGCTCTCCGCGCCCGACTTGCCCACGTGGTCCCACCACAGCCCCGCCCGGCGCGGGAAGCTCTGGTCGGCGTCGCGTCCCGGCGTGCCGATGTCGTGCCCGGCCGAGAAGTGCGGCCCCGCTCCGGCGAGCACGATCACCTTGACGTCGTCGTCCTCGGCCGCCCGGTAGAACGCCTCGTCGAGCGCGTAGGTCATCGCGGAGTTCTGCGCGTTGCGGTACTCCGGCCGGTTCATCGTCACCACCGCGACGGCCCCCCGCCGCGCGTACTCGACCACCATGATCGCCCTCCCTTCTTTCTAACAACTGTTTGGTAGAGTACGCGGCCGGACGCCCCCGCTGTCGACCCCCTCCCGCCGACCGGGACTCCGCCCCCGACGCCGTCCGGAATCAGCCTGGTCGAGCGGCGCGGACGGTTTATACCAAGTTTTCTCGTATAAACTGGCGGGATGGGCAAGCGCGATCTCGTCGACCCCGAACCCGGGGCGCCGCTCGGGGACAGCCGCACCGCCGTGCTGGAGGTGCTGCGCGGCTACGGCCCGCTGGGCGTGCGGGAGGCCGCCGAACGCACCGGCCTGCACTTCAACACCGTCCGGTTCCACCTGGACGGCCTCGTCGACGCGGGCCTCGCGGAGCGGGCCGCCGAGGAGCGCGGCCGTCCCGGCCGTCCCCGCGCGCTGTACCGGGCCGTGGACGCCGACGAGGGCGTGCGCAGCTACCGGCTGCTGGCCGAGATCCTCACCAGTCTCGTCAAGGGCACCATGCCGGACCCGGCGGAGGCGGCGCTGGAGGCGGGCCGCGCCTGGGGCCGCTACCTGGCCGAACGGCCCGCGCCGTTCGAGCGGATCGACGCCGAGGAGGCGACGCGGCGGCTCGCCGCGTTCATGTCGGGCATCGGGTTCGGGACGCGCCCGGAACCCGACCCGGACGCGCCCGCGATCCGGCTGGTGCACTGCCCCTTCCGGGAGATCGCCGCCGGGAACCAGGACGTCATCTGCACCCTGCACCACGGTCTGATGCAGGGTGCGCTCGCCCAGATGGAGGCGCCGGTCACCGCGACGGGGCTCGAACCGTTCGTGGAACCGCACCTGTGCATCGCCCGCCTCGGCCCGAAGCCGCCGGAGTCGGAGGACGCCGGGGAGGACGCCGGGGAGGACGGCCGGGCGGACGGTCAGGCGCGCCCGATCCGGACCCGCCACACCTCCGGCCCCGACTCCAGGTAGTCCCACGTGAACCGGCCGGTGTGCTCGGCCGCGAACTGGTAGTACAGCGGCTTCGGGTCGTGGTCGTTGACGAGGACGAACGCCGCGCCGTCCGGCAGCGCGCCGTAGGCCGCGAAGATCTGCTCGTGCCGCTGCGCGGGGACGAGCGCGCGGACGTCCAGCTCGCCGTCCACGACCTCGGCGGACGCGCCGGGCGTGCCCGGGTCGTCGTGCCCGCCGCACGTGCAGTGCCCGCCGCAGCCGGACCCGCCGAGCACCTCCCGCATCCCGGCGAGCAGCCCGCCGAGATCGATCCCCGCCTCGACGAGGAGCGGGAGCAGGACCTCGTTCTCCTTGTCCAGATGCGCCTGGAACAGCGCGTTCAGCGCGCCGGCGGCGGCGGTGACCTCGCCGGGCGTCCGCGCCTCGTTCAGCTCGACGATCAGGTCGCGCAGCCGGAGGTGCTCGCGGGCCATCGCCGCCACCAGCGGCTTCCCGGACGGCAGTTCCGCCGCCGCCCGGTACAGGGTCTTCTCCTCGGCGGCGGCGTGCGGGAGCACCTCGGACGCGCAGAACTCGACGAGCCGCGCCTGCCGCTCGGCGGGGGAGACGAGGCGGTCGGCGGAGCGCGCGATGGTGACGGCGTGGTCGGCCATGGTGCGGCCGAGCCGCCCGTGGTGGTCGAGGATCGCCCGCACCGTCTCGTCCTGCGGTTCGGTGGACGCCGGGCGTTCCGTGGACGGGGTCGTGGTCATGTCTGCTCCTCAGATTCCGCCGGTGCGCTACCGGGCTGTTTTTCACAGTACTAATTGTATTTATACTTCCTCACATGAGAACCCGCGAAGGGGGCGGCGTGGCCCTGCACCGGCTGCCGCTCGCGGCCGGTGCGGCCCTGTCGCTGCTGGCCGGGCTGTGGGGCGCGCTCGCCCTGCTCGGCCTCCCGGTACCGCTGCCACGTGCGGCGATGGCCGGGCAGCACGGGCCGCTGATGGTCTTCGGGTTCCTCGGGACGCTCATCTGCCTCGAACGCGCCGTCGCGCTGGACCGTCCGTGGGCCTACGCCGCCCCGGCGCTGTCCGGCCTGGGCGCGGTCGCCGCCGCCACCGGCCCCGCACTGCCCGGACGCCTGCTCCTGACCGTCGCGGGCGGCTGGCTCGTCGCGATCTACGTCACTCTTTCGGGCCGCCGCACCGGCCGCGATCTCGCGATCCAGACGGCCGGGGCCGTCGCCTGGTACGCGGGCGGACTGCTCTGGCTCGCGGGCCGCCCGGTCCGCGACCTGGTGCCCTGGCTGGCCGCGTTCCTCGTCCTGACGATCGCCGGGGAACGGCTGGAACTCGCGTCGTCGCCTTCCTGGCCCGCCGCGCGTCCGACGGGCCGGTCGCCGCGGCCGTCCTGATCGGCGCGGGCGCCGCCGTGTCGGCGGCGTGGCCCGGCCCCGGCTGGCGCCTCGCCGGATTCGGCATGCTCGTCCTCGCGGGATGGCTGGCCGTGCACGACGTCGCCCGCCGCACCGTCCGGGGGACCGGCCTGCCCCGCTACGCCGCCGCCTGCCTCCTCGCCGGATACGTCTGGCTGGCGTTCGCCGGGGCGCTCTGGCTCGCCGCCGGACGCCCCGGAGGCGGCGCGTACGACGCCGCGCTGCACGCCGTGTTCCTCGGCTTCACCGTCTCCATGGTCTTCGGGCACGCCCCGGTGATCCTCCCCGCCGTCCTCCGGGTGCGGCTCCCCTACCACCCGGTCCTGTACGCGCCGCCGGCCGTGCTGCACATCTCCCTCCCTCTCCGCGTCGCCGGCGACCTCGGTGACGCGCCCCCCCGTGCGCACGGCGGCGGTGTCCGGGGCGCTGGCGGCGCTGCTGCTGTTCGCGGGCTGCGCCGTCGCCGCCTCCCGCCTCGCCCGCCCGTCGAAGGGACGGCCATGACCTCCGTGGATCTGCAGATCTCGCCGGCGGACGGGCCGAAGCCGCCGCCGCGCCGCCCGCGCGCCGCCCGGCACGCCGCGGCGAACGCGGTCGTCCTCGGCTGGCTGGCCGTGACCGTCCTCACCGTGCTCGCCCACGCCCGGACCGACCTGCCGCCGTGGTCGGCGATCCACACGTTCCTGCTCGGCGCGGTCACCAACGCGATCGTCACCTGGACCGAGCACTTCGCGACCGCGCTGCTGCGGCTCGCGCCGCCGTCCGCCCGGTGGCAGACGGCGCGGCTCGCCGCGCTGACGCCGGAGTGATCGCGGTCCTGGCCGGCGTCGGCACCGGCGCGCCCGCCCTCGCGACGGGCGCGCCGCCCTCGTCGTCGCGACGATCGCCGCGCACGCGTCCGTCCTCGCGGTGCGCGCCCGCGGCGCCCTCGGCGGACGGTTCGCGCACGTCGTGGCCTGGTACGTGGCGTCCGGTGCCGCGCTCGCGGTCGGCGGGACGCTCGGCGGGCTGATGACGTCCGGGACGCTGCCGCCGTCCTGGTACCCGCGGGTCGTGGCCGCGCACGTCCAGGCGAACCTGCTCGGCTGGGTCGGGCTGGCCGTGCTCGGCACCCTGTTCACCCTGTGGCCGACCATGCTGCGCACCCGGCTCGTGGACGCGCCGGCACCGCCGCCCGCCGGTCGCTGCGCGCCGCCGTCCCGGCCGTCGCCCTGACGGTCGGCGGCCTGCTGTGCGACGTCCGGTGGGCGGCCGCCGCGGGCCTGCTGCTGTACGCCGCGCGGTCGCGCTCGCGCTCGTCCCGTTCGTCCGGACGCTGCGGCGGCGCGCCCGCACGGCGCGGCCACGTGGATGCTCGCCGCCGGGACCGGCTGGTTCTCGGCGGCGTCGCCGCCGACGCCGCCGCCGTCGCGACCCGCCCGCCCGGCGAGGTCGCCGCCGCCGTGTCGGACGCGCTGCCGCTCGTCCTCGGCGGGTTCGTCGGGCAGATCCTCGCCGGTGCGCTGACCTACCTGCTGCCGGTCGTGATGGGCGGCGGCCCCGCCGAGCTGCGGGCGAACATCGCGCTGCTGGAACGGTGCTGGATCGTCCGGGTCGCGGCGCTGAACGCGGCCGCGCCCCTGACCGTCCTGCCCCTGCCGGGCTGGGCGCGGTTCGCCGCGTGGACGGTCGTGCTCGCGGCGCTCGCCGCGTTCGTGCTGCTCGCCGCCGCCGTCGCGGACCGCTCCCGGACGGGCGTGCGGCGGCCGTCCCCGGCCGTCGCGGGCGTGACCGCCGGGGTGCTGCTCAGCGCGTTCGCCGTCGCGGTCGCGGTGACGCCGGGACGGGCGGCGCCCCGCCCCTCGCCGCGCCCGTCGCCGCCACCGGCACGCGCGTCGTGGACGTCACCCTCGCCGACATGCGCGTCCGCCCCGCGGCGATCGAGGCGCCGCGCGGCACCCGGCTCGTCCTCAACGTCACCAACCGGGACTCCATGCCGCACGACCTGCGGTTCGCCACCGGCGAGGCCACCCCGATGCTCGACGCCGGCGAGAGCGCCACGCTCCGGCTGGAGCCGCGCGCCGCGCGTCGACGGCTGGTGCACCGTCGTCGGCCACCGCGCCGCCGGGATGACGATGCGCATCGAGCCGACCGGCGGCGGCGAGCCCGCCGTCCCGTCCGGGGGGACGTCGGGGCACGCCGGGCACGGCACGTCCGGCGGGCCCCTCGACCTCGCCGCCCCGATGTCCCCCGGCTGGCGCCCGTACGACGCCGCCCTGAAGCCCGCGCCCGCGCGACCGAACACCGCGTCGAGCTGCACGCGGTCCAGAAGGTCCTGGAGGTCGCGCCGGGCGTGCGGCAACGCATGTGGACGTTCGGCGGGACGGTCCCCGGGCCCGTTATCCGCGGGAAGGTCGGCGACGTCTTCACCATCACGCTCGTCAACGACGACGCGATGGGGCACGGCATCGACTTCCACGCCGGATCGATGGCGCCGGACGCGCGATGCGCACCATCGCGCCGGGCGAGAGCCTCACGTTCCGCTTCCGCGCCGACCGTGCGGGCGCGTGGCTGTACCACTGCTCGACGATGCCGATGCTCCAGCACATGGGGAACGGCATGTACGGCGCGGTGATTATCGACCCGCCCGACCTGCCCGAGGCCGACCGCGAGTACGTCCTGGTGCAGAGCGAGCTGTACCTGGGCGCGCCGGGCGGCGCCGAGCAGGTCGCCAAGCTGCGCGAGGGGCGCCCGGACGCGTGGATGTTCAACGGCACCGCCGCAGGCTACGACCACGCGCCGCTCCGCGCCCGCACGGGCGAGCGCGTCCGCGTCTGGACGGTCGCCGCCGGGCCGAGCGAGGGCACCGCGTTCCACATCGTGGGCGCCCGGTTCGACACCGTCTACCGGGAGGGCGCCTACCGGCTGCGGCGCGACGACCCCGGCGGCGCCCAGGTGCTCGACCTGGCCCCCGCCCAGGGCGGTTTCGTCGAGACCGTGTTCCCGGAGCCGGGGCACTACCCGTTCGTCGACCACGGGATGCGGCGCGCCGAAGCGGGCGCGCACGGCGTCTTCGAGGTGACGGATTGACCCTGCGGACGGTAGCTCATCGTGGAACGTCTCCCTTTACCGGGATTCGCCCGTTACGCTGCGCCGGGTGGGCCATCAAGAGTTCTATACGACGCTCGCCCAGGTATTCCCGGTGCTCCTTCTCGCGCTGCTCTGGGACTCCCGGTATCTGGAGCGGCTCCGCGAACAGGAACGCCGGAGCCGCGACGCCGACCCCGTCGACGGAGTGCGTTTCTGGACGAAGGGGCGCGTCCGCGCCTACACGATCCTTCTGGCCCTGCTGAACATCTCCGGACTGGGCGCGACGGTCCTCGCGCTCTCCGGCCTCTACGGCGACAGCGTGCCACTGCGGACGGGCCTGTCGCTCGTCCTGATCACCAGCCTGGTGACCCTGTTCATCCGCGTCTGGGGCCAGGTCACCTGGGCCACCCGCGAGCCCGCGCGGCCCGTGTCGAACGACGACGACTGAGACCCGCCCGGTCCGGGGCCCGGGCGGCCGAGCGCGCCGCCGCCACGGGAGCCGGTTCCGTGCTGCTGCGGCGAGGCCCGCCGCGTGGCCTGTTCAGGCCAGCGCGAGGCGCGACCGGACGTCCCGTCCGTGCGTCCGACGCGAGCGGCCCCGGCCGGACGCCTGCGCACGGGCGCGGCGGCGTCCCGTCCGGGGCGCGTAACCGCAGTTCAGGAACGGTAAATGTGCCGATCGCGGTATTCGGCGCGCCCTCCCGACCCCGAAGGGGAGCATCGGCGTCCGCCGGTTCCACCCGGCGACGCGAAACGCGCGTTTCCGGCAGATCGTGAACTACAAGTATTAACCGTCACGTGAGGATTGCCGGTCATTAACGAGGTATTCTCATGGCCCCACATGGGGCTCTTTCGGGGAGAGAACGGGGAGAGTTGTTGGGCGGGTACCGGGCCGAGGGGCCGCAGGACGCGGCCGAGCGAACGCGGGTACGGCACCTGCTGGTCCTCCTCCCGGGCATCCTGGGGAGTTCGCTGCGCCGCGAGGGCAAGGTCGTCTGGGGCCTTTCGGCGGACATGCACGCCCCCATCCGGAACCCCGAACTGCTCGCGGCCGGATACGACGCCCTCTGCGACCCCGAACACGACGACGGCGTGCGGCCGGACGGCCTGCTGTCGGTGCCCGTCCCGTACCTGTCCAGGGTGCTCGGCCCGTACGGGGCGCTGCGGCGCGAACTGCACCGCCGGTTCGAACTCGACGACCTCAACTACCTGGAGTTCCCCTACGACTGGCGCCGTCCGGTGGCGGTGAACTCGGCCCGGCTCGCCCGCGCGATCCGTGCCCGGCGGGCCGCGCTCGCCGAACACGTACCGGACCCGCGCGTCGTCATCGTCGCGCACAGCATGGGCGGCCTCGTGGCGACGCACTACCTGCGGCACCACGACGACGACGGCGACTGCCACCGGATCATCACCGTCGGCACGCCCTTCCGCGGCTCGGTCAAGGCCCTCGACTACCTGGTCAACGGCCCGAACTTCGGCCCCCGGCGGCTGCGCGGCCTCGCCGAGACGCTCCGCGACGTCCCGGGCGTGTACGACCTGCTGCCGATGTACCGGACGGTCGCCGACCGCCGGTCCGGCCGCACCGGCGAGGCCGTGCGCCCCGCCGAACTCGTCGACGGCCTCGACCTCGACGCCGCGCGCGTCCGCGCGTCCCGCGACTTCCTCGCCGACCTGAACGCGCCGCACGAACGGTCGTGGCTCGTCCACCCCCTCGTCGGCTACGGACAGCGCACCCTCCAGCAGGCGACGCTCCGCGCGGGCGGACGCCTGAAGTGCTCGAAGGACGCCGACCTTCTCCCGCCCGAGTACACCGCGCGCGACGGCGACGGGACCGTCCCGGTGGTGTCGGCCCGTCCGGGCGCCCGCGAAGGCGTCGTCGTCGGCTATGGCAACGACAGCCACAACGGGCTCGTGGACGGCGGGAGGAGCGCCGACCGGATCGCGCTGATGCTGACCGACGTCCTGGACGGGCTCGACGAGGAGGACCCCGCGCTCGCACCCGGCGGCGTCCTGCCCCCGCCCGGCCACGACCCGGGCGTCCCGCGTGCCGGACGGCGGCTGTCCCTCGACGTCGACGAGCTGTACCCGGCCGAGGGGACGGTCCGCGTCACGGGACGCGCGGACGGCCACCCGCCCGACGCGAAACTGTGGGCCCGGCTGTCCGGGATCCCGAACGCTGCGGGTCCGGCGGACGTCGGTGCGGACGGCACGTTCCGCTTCGACTTCGGCACTGTCGAACCGGGCGTCCGCACCCTGTCGGTCGCCGACACCCCGGAGGGCCCCGCCGCGATCAACGACGTGATCGAGGTGGCATGAGCGACTGGGAACCATGGAATTTCAGAGAGCCGTGGCGACTGGCGCACTACGTGCAGAAAGTGGACCTCGACGGTGACGAGATGCTCTCGGGAGGTCGGCAGGCCCGGCCGTCCGACCCGGGCGGGCTCACGCGCCACCTGTACGAGCGCATGCTGGAGCTTGAACTCGGTTACGACACCTGCTTGACGAATGCCAAGGGCACGGGGCAATACGTCCGGCAGCCCTACAGGGTGGTCGCGTCAAAGAGGGCCGGAACCTGTCTCGACCTTTCCCTTCTGTTCGCTGGGCTGTGCCTGGCGGCCGGTCTGCGGCCGGCGGTCACCGTGGTGAACTACGGCCGGGGGCTGGGCAGGCATGCCCTCGTCCTGCTGCCGGACGTGCAGGTCGGCGCGCAGCGGCTCCGGGGGCCCGGGCTGGACGTGTTCGACGGGCACGGCCTCTGGACCCCGGACGCGGCCACCCTGCGGGAGGCGATCACGGGCGGGCCGTGGACGGCCGTCGAGACGGTGTCGCTCACCGGGCACGACGGCGGCCCGTACACGTTCGAGGTCGCCTGCGAGAACGGGCTTGGCGCGATCGGCGGTGCGCAGAAGATCGAAGCCGTCGACGTCGGCGCTCTGGAGAGCGAGTACCCGCCCTACCGGGTGAGCGTCCCGCTCGCGAACCGGCATCCGCTGTCCCGGCCCCCGGACGAACCGCTCGCCTATGCCGAGAAGGCCGACGCGGAGATCCGGCGCAGATATCCCCGCGCGCGACTGCCGCCGGTTCTGGACGTGCCGCACCTGGAGGCGGCACGCGACACGGCCACCGACGCGGACGCCGATCTCATCCGGGCTTTGATCACCGCCCTGAAGGCCAAGCGGGTGTTCGACGCCGTCGGCGGAGGCTCCCCGAGACTGGAGGAGTTGCATCTGCACTTCTTCGAGGCCGCGTCCGCACACGTAGGGGCCGAGTCGGGGGACGTCTTCCTGGCGGAGGCGGCCCTCAAGCCACCGAACCCGGGGCTCGGCATCCTCGCGCGGTTCGTGCTGAGCGTCGCCCATGGCAACGGCGTCGGAACCGAGAACCCGACGCTCGTCGAATGGCTTCGCAGGCAGGGCGAACAGCGGGAGAACGTCGACGACTATCTCCGGACCCGCCAGGAGAGACATTGGGCGATCATCCACATCGGTGGCCCCGAGCCGGTCGGGCCGGACACCCGCGGCGGCGATGGTGCGTCCGAATCCGTGAAGATCTCCATGGAGGTGCGTCCCGCCATCACCGCAGGGCGCATCACGCCCCAGATCTGCGCACCGGAGGACATTCCCGCCACGCTCGGCCGACTCGTCGATGACCTGTACCTGACGCTGGACGGCCGGGAGGTCCTCGTCGACCTGGTGGCGCCGCGACGTTTCCTCGACCGGAAGTACGAACGACTGAGCAAGGCCGTGCGGCGCAAACGGCATCGTCCGCGACTCCGCTGGTACGGACACGTCTGGGACGAGACCCAGATGAGGCAGCAGCGCGAGCGTTACGACCTGGCGAACTGGCAGCAGGACCCGATCCCGGTCCCGGACGACGTCGCGCTCGGCCGGCGTGCGCTCGACGACTGGCTGTGGGAGACCAAGGTCGTGCAACGACCGGTCGTGATCGCCGGTTCGGGCGAGGGGTCCCGGGACCTCCTGCAGGGTCTGCTCAGCGAAGGCTGCGGCCACATCGTCTGGTTCGCCGCCGGTGACCAGCAGGCGGCCGAGCCCGCGACGCTGCAGGCGTGGAAGGAGTTCGACTCCTCCAATCGCAAGACGTTCTTCCCCGACGAGCTGATGGGCGCGTCGGTGGACTCGGCGTCGATCATCTGGAACGACCCGGACGGCCGATCCCGTTTCCGCCTGCCCGAACACAGGACGCCGAAAGCTCCCCGCAGACTACGGGGCACGTCGAAGAGGAAAATGGGATGAGCTGGTCGATCTTCGAGGGGGACGGGGAGCCGCGACGTCCCGCCCGGCGCCTGGGCGAGAAGGAGCGGCCGCCCGCCTGGACGCAGCTGCCGGAGCCGCCCTCCTGGCGCGGCCGGACGGAACCGCTGCCGTTCGTCATGCCGGAGGAGCTGCGCCAGGCGGTCAACGCCGCCCTCCGCCTGCGGCGCCCGCTGCTGCTGAAAGGCCCGGCCGGGATGGGCAAGTCCTCGGTCGTGGACGTCATCGCCCGCGAGCTCGAACTCGGCCCTGTGCTCCGCTGGCACATCACGTCCAAGAGCGTCGTCGGCGACGGGCTCTACCAGTACGACGCCCTCGACCGGCTGCACGCGACGCAGATCGAGGGCGACGGCTCGGACGCCGCCATCGAACGGTTCGTCAAGCTCGGCCCGCTCGGCACCGCCCTCGCCGACCGGACGAGTCCCCGGGCGGTCCTCGTCGACGAGATCGACAAGAGCGACCTCGACCTCCCCGGCGACCTGCTGAACGTCATCGAGAGCCTGGAGTTCGAGATCCCGCCGCTGCTGCGGAACGCGGGCGGCGGCTTCACGGTGCGCGGCGCCGACGGCGCGGACTACGACGTCGGCGACGGCCGGGTGTCGGCCGCGCCCGAACGCTTTCCCGTCATCGTCTTCACCAGCAACAGCGAACGGACGTTCCCGCCGCCCTTCCTGCGCCGCTGCGTCAGGTTCGAGATGCGCGCCCCCGACGAGGAGCTGCTCACCGAGATCGTCCGAGCGCACCTGAAACGGGAGCCCGACGCGCACCGCGCGGAGATCAAGGCGTTCGCCGACCGGGTCGGCTCGGGCGACCGGCTGGCGATCAACCAGCTCCTGGAGCTCGTCCACCTGGTGACCGGGCACGAGCTGGACGGCGACGAGTACGAGCGGCTGCGCGCGCTGCTGCTCAAGGACCTCACCGACCGATGAGCGAGCGCGGTGCGGACGGGCCCTTCGCGGCCGCCGGGCTGGACGCCAGGCTGCTCGCGGAACTGCTGTGGCTGGCCAGGGACCCGCCGCCCGACGTGCCCGACCGCGCCGAGCGGATCGGCGTCGACGTCGCGTCCGAAGAGCCGCGCGCCGTCGAGCGGCCCGGCACGCGCCCGTCCGGACACGGGACGGGCGACGACGACGAAGGCGCGCCCGCACCGCCGCCGGTCGGCATGTATTCGCCCGCGAGCGGCCGCGATCGGCGAAAGGGCGGCGCGGCCACCGGGGCGCCGATGCGCAAGGTCGCCTTCCCTGGCGCGTCACCGCTCCCCAACGCGATGGAGCTCGCGCGCGCACTCCGCCGGTTCAAGCGGCTGACCCGGCCGGGACGTCCCGAAGTGGACGTCGACGCGACCGTGCAGGCCACGGCCGAAGCCCGCGCCCGCGCGTCCGACGAGCTGATGATCCGGATGCGGCGGCCCCCGATCCGGTCGCTCGACTTCGCGCTGGTGACCGACACGTCGGCGTCGATGCGCGTGTGGCGGCCGCTGTTCGACCGGCTGGAGGGCGTGTTCGCGCAGCTCGGCGCGTTCCGCAGCGTGTCCCGCTGGACACTCGGCGCGGACGGCTCCACGGGCGTGTACCTCGCGGACCCGAGCGGCACCAAGAGCAAGCCGAGCAGGCTGCTCGACCTCTCCGGCTCCCGCATCGTGCTCATCGCGACCGACGCCGTGGCCGAACACTGGTACGACGCGGCGCTCTGGGACGAGATCGACGGCTGGGCGCGCGCCATGCCGACCACGCTCCTGCACATGCTCCCGCCGGACTACTGGCCCGACACCGCCGTCGGCGTCCCGTACACGGCGGCCCGCTGCACCGGGGAACTCTGCCCGAACGACGGATTCGAGGTCGAATGGGGCTGGTGGGCCGAACCGGGACCGAACCCCGCGCTGCCGGTGATCGGGCTGTGCCCCGAGGACTTCGGTCGCTGGTCGGAGGCGCTCGTCTCCGGCACCGCGTGGATCCCGGGCATCACGACCGCCGCACCCGTGATCGACGAAGAACCGGACGATGACGAAGCGGAGATCGACGAGGACGAAGAGCAGGAGATCCTCGTCGACGCGTTCTTCCAGCGCGCGTCCCCGGGCGCGGTCCGTCTCGCGCAGGTGCTGTCCTGCGCGACGACCCTGACGCTCCCGCTCGTCGGTGTCCTCCAGTCGCAACTGGCGAGCGACACCGGCTTGGTCGAACGTGCCGAACTGTTCGTCAGCGGGCTGCTGGAGGAGATCGGCGACGAACTGTACGCGTTCGTCCCGGCGGCGAAGCAGCGCCTCGGCATGGGCCTGTCGGCCCTGGACGAGTGGGACATCAGCCGCGCGGTCAACCGCCACATCGAGAACCGCTACGGCGTCGGCGGCGACTTCACCGCGTTCGTCCGCGACCGCGACGGCGAGGAGGCCGGCGCCTACGTGCGCCCGTTCGCCCAGCTCGCCCGCACCGTCGCCGAGCGGCGCGGCATCACCGCCCCCGAGTGGGCCGAACTCGAAAGCCGCCCGCCGCAGGGACGGCACGTCGTGGTGGACGATCCGCCGCGCGTGCCCGTCGCCGTGGCGTCCGGGCAACCCGCTCTCGTCCCGCGGACGAGAACGGGGCCGCCGGTCGAGATGCTGGCCGAGCAGTTCGCCCGGCTGGAGACCGGCGAACTGCTCACCCTGCTCGACATCGGACAGTCCGGCAGTACCGTCCACCAAGTTCGCCGGGACGAGACGGGCATCCTCCGCGCCACCCGGCAGCCGACCTTCGGCTGGGCGGACCGCGGCGTGTCACACCGGATCGAGCAGGTGTCCGGAACCGGTGACGTCTTCGTACTGGCCACCACCACGTCGGAGACCGGCCTGGCGAGTGCGGCCAGGCGCGCGCTGCCGGGACTGCGGCCCGACGCCGCCGACCTCGCCATGCCGGGCGCGTCGCTCGGCGCCGTACTGCGGGAGGCGGTCGACCTGGAGCCGATCCGCCAGCCGTACGGGATGTTCGCGCTGAGGAAGGAACTGGGTTGGGGAAGCCGGGTTTTTTCCGAGACACAACCGATCTTCCCGGCTGGTTCGTCCCGGGGCGACACCACGGAACTCCTCCTGGAGATCTGGCCGAGCGATGAGCACGGAACGATGCTCGTGATCACCGCGGAGGCACCGGACGGAACGAAGCGGCCTGTGTCGTCCCGGTCGGTGAAGGTGCCACCCGGCAGGTACCGCGTGACCGCAGAACTGGCGGGGCCGGGGAAGGTCAGGTTTCTGGGGCTCCCGGAAGGTGAACCCGGCGAGTTCGCATCGGAGCAGATGGACGTCGCGAAAGATCTCGTCTATGTCCCTCTGGGGCTAGCTCATCTGATCTGCGCGTTGGAGTATTCGGGGCCGGAGCGCACCTGGTGGACGAACGTGTGGATCGAATCCGCCAGGTCGTGAACCTGCTCAAGAGAGAGGTCGGCGGCAATCTCCGAGTGTCACTGTTCCTTTACGGTGCCCACCTGTATCGGTACCGGGTCGAGGATGATCCGCCGGTCGGACGGTGGGCATGGCAGGTCGGGGCGGAGGAGGCGCTCGACCACCTCGATGATCTCGCGGATCTCTCTCGCTTTCCGGACGGTAATCCGAACGGCGCGATGGTCGAGGACATGCTCACGCACGTCCAGCAGGCGCTGGTGGGGGTGGAACACTTCGAGCGTACGGCGCTGCTGACGGTCGGGAGCCGCCCTCCGCATCCGGCCAGCGTGCATCCTTCGGAGGTGCTGCCGTGCCCCCGTGGCCATGACTGGGCGGAGGAGATGACCAGGTTGGAACGCCGGAGGATTTCGTTCGCTGCGATCTATGATCGTCCAGCGAGCGGGGGCAGAGGCGCCCGCGAGGCTTGGAGGCGTCTCGGCGGGGGACGGCCCTTCTGGCTGAGCTTCGTCGATGCGGCCGACGTCTGCCGACGGCTACGGCTCATGCCGGACGACGCGCATCGAGCCCCGCTCCCGTTCGTCGTCACCGATCGACGGTGAGCCGACCGGTCAGAACAGCGCCCACGCCAGTGACGCCACGGCCAGGCCGGAGAAGAAAGAGGCCGCGACCATCCATAACCGTGAGTTCTTCTCGCCCTTCCGCGACATGCGGGACCCGACCCTCGACGCGTACTTCAACAGCAACCTCCTTTCCTCTTCGGCTGCCTCACCGCCGCCTTGGCCCCCGTCTGCCCCCGGCCCCGGCCCCGGCCCCATGCCCGTGCCCGCGTTCGGGACGGGACGTGGCGTGAGTGCGTCCTCCATGAGCTTGCGGAGCTCGTTCGGCATGTGCGGGAAACTGAGGAAGTTGCGGAAGTACGCCTCGGTGAGCGTCTCGCCCGCGTCCGGAACCTTGTGGAGCGACAGGGCGGCGAAGACGAGCGCCGGTGTCGGCGGGTAATAAGGACGGAAGCGGACGATCTGGGCGAACTGGTCACGGTCGAGGGTCGGTCCGAACGCGGCCGACAGGATGTTCCGCAAGGTGGTGTACTGAGTGTAGATCTGCGGGTAGAAACGCGCGATCGGGCCCGCGAAGAAGCCGTTCTCGTAGAGGGCTTCCTGGACGGACGTGTCGTGGCTGCGGGCGGCTCGCGCGTGCAGGACGTCGTAGACGATTTCGAGGACGTCCTTGCGTTCCTGCTGGACGGCGAGTCGTGCGAGGTCCATGTCGCTGATCTTGCCGAGCAGTTCCGTCAGGTCCCACCGCATCCGGATCGCGATGGCCAGCGAGGTGAGCCCGTCTCCGGCGGCCATGCGGGCCATGATGTTCAGCAACCGGGGGGAGACGGCATCGGCGAGGTCCTGTTCGACCGCGTAGAGGCTGTCGCGGTCGACCGTCGGGCCGAAGCCGAGCCGCAGGCACGCCTCGTAGAGACGGTCGAGTTCCTGGTCGTCGCCCCGTCGCGGGCGCAGGGCGAGCAGGCCGCCGTTGACGGCGATGTTCCAGAGGGCGCCGCGTCGGCCCTCGTCGAGGGCGGTGTCCTGGATGCGCTGGAGGCGGGCGACCGCCCCGTCGAAGGAGGCCCCGTCATTGTGGAGTATCGCGTGCTCGCAGGCCCGCAGCGCCTCTTCGGCCTGCCGGAAGCGTTCCTCGTCGTCGGACGGCGGCTCGATGCGGGGTTCGGGCGCCTGGATCTGCGCGCGGAGCAGTTCCAGCGCGTCCCTGGCGACGCCCGTGCTCCATTCGAGGGGCTCGCGCTGGTCGGCGAGCCTGCGGATCACCTCGGCCGCGCGCTCCTCGGTGTCGGCGTGGGCGGCCAGTAGTTCGGCGTACCTGGGCGCGGCGGTGTTCCCCAGTTTGACGAAGCTCGGTACGACGTCCCAGCGGACGGCGTGGGCGTCTTTCCGGCGTGCCGGGTGAACGCCAGCCGGATGCGGCTCTGCGAGGTGCTGCTGACCCAGGTCGCGGCCGACAGTTCGGTGCGCATCCCGTACGGCAGCAGGGACGCCACCGTGTCCAGGAAGCGGAGCCGCTCCAGGTAGGAGGGAACCGGCCCGGACGGGACGATGTGCACGGGCGTGCCCGTCAGCAGCAGTGCGGCCACGCCCATCGCGTGTTCGGTGACTCGCGGGGCGATGGCCTCCGGGCGCAGCACCGGGAGCCGGAGGGCGGGCGCGGCGCCGCCTTCGGGCGGCGGCTGCCACTCGCTCAGCGCGTGGTAGAGCGCCTCGTAGGAGACGGGCCGGGCGAGCCGCGAGTAGGGGAGCGCGCAGTAGTGCGCCATCGCGATCTTGCGTCCGGTGTGGTCGCGGCCGTCCGTCCAGCGCTGGACGGCCATGCCGATGTACGCCTCGCCCTTGGCGTTGCCCCAGCTCAGCGTGACCTGCGGCAGGTCGGTGTGCGTGCCGGTGGAGTACCGCTGCAGGATGCGGGTGAAACCGGCTTCGCTGAGGTTGCCGTCGCTGCAGCGCAGCACCCGGGCCGAGAGGCCGCTGGGTTCCTTGCCCCACAGCGCCCACTCGGGGACGACCTCGATCCGGTCGCTCATCGTGCCGCCCCGTTCATCGTGCCGTCCCGCTCATCATGCCGTCCCGCTCATCGCGCCGCCTCGGGTTCGAGGCCGCTCGGCGCCGCCCCGTCCGCCAGTCGTTCCGCCAGCCAGAGCACCGGCTCCATCACGTTGATGGGGCGGACGCCCGAGCGGATCCGGAACCCGCCGGTCGACTTGTCGTCCGGGACGACGTTCTGGAAGTCGCTCCGGTTGAACCCGCCGACGCCCGGATCCAGGTGGAACCCGACCGCGGACGTCGCGAAGAACTTGATCCGGTCCTCGCGGAAGTAGCGGCTGAGCTTACGCCAGACGAGGTTCGCGGTGCCGGTCGCCGACACCGAGCACAGTTCGCGGAACAGTTCCCGCGCTCCTCGTCGCCGGGGACTCGCGGGAACCCGTACTCGTCGGCGTCGTAGTCGAGGAGGCCGAGGTGTTCGGCGGTCTGCAGCACGCGCACCTCGTCGAACTTGGTGGTGCAGACGGCGACGTGGTGGGGGAGGCGGCCGTCCGCCGGGGCGTCCTCGGCGTTCAGTATCCGCTCCGCCAGCCGGGCCAGCATGCCGTCGAAGCTCTTGTAGGCGTCGCCCACCTTGAACTCGCGGATCGGGTCGAACAGGTAGACGAGGCCGCGGCTCTTGGCGAGGCTCTCCAGCATCGGCTCGCGGTCGCCCATGAAGTCGTTGCTGAACCATTCGCCCGCGGCGTCGTGGATGTCGAGCCCGATCGTGTGCGCGCGCCGTACCGTGCGCCGGTTCCAGGGCCGTCCCTCGCGGTGCACCGTCTCCCCGATGAGCCTCCACTGGTACTGCTCCAGGCCCTCCGTCCGGTCGGGGAACACGCTCTTGTTGGTGAGCGTGCCCGACAGGTCGACCAGGACGTCGGTGGACGCCTCGTTGGCGCCGATCACCCGCCAGTCGACGTCGTCCGCCAGGTTGAGGGCGACGTCCAGCGCGGCGAGGAAGGTCGTCTTGCCTGAACCGGTCGCCCCCCACATCGCGATGTTGTGGTCGGGGGGCGGGCAGTTGCCTCTCGGCTGCCATGCTCGGGTTCGCTCCATCCGTGGGCCGGTCGGGGTCAGGGGGTCTCGTCGAACGGGAAGGGGACGTGCCGCGGTTCGGCGGGGCCGAGGCCGAGCCGGGCGCCGAGGCCCGGCACGTCCACCGCGTCCTGCCCGGCGAGGACGTCCCCGGCGAGCAGCTTCCAGAACGGGTCGGCGCGGCGCGCGGGACGGTCGGTGACGGCGCCGACGGCGAGGCCGGGACGGTGGTGCAGCGTGCGCAGCGCGTCCTGCCAGTCCGCCGCGTCGGGGCACGGCAGGACCTCCGACGCGTGGACGCCGCCGGGTGGCGGCGGCCGGTCGCCGATCAGCAGCAGCGCGGTGCCGGCGCGCCGCGGCGGCGATCAGCCGGCCGGCCTCCGCGAGCGCGCACTCGACGGCGGCGGCGTGCGGGTAGCCGGGGTCGCCGGCGGGTTCGCGGTCGCGCAGCGCGTCCAGCACGCGCAGCGCGTCGTCGGCGGACCGCCGGTCGGCGAGCACCTTCACCGCCGGGGGCGGGCGGCGGACGAACGCGTGCGGCCCGTAGGCGATGAGGGAGACCGCCAGGCCCGGGGCGCCCCCGGCCGCGGCGGACCGCACGAACTGCCCGGCGCGGTCGAGGAGCGCGGCGACCTGTTCGGGCGGGCCCGCCGTCTCGATGGCGCACACCAGGTGGACGTCCGGTGGTGCGGGCGGCAGCCGGTCCGGGACGGCCGCGACGAGTTCGTCCCACGTGCGGTCGTCGCGGACGGGCTCGGTGGGCAGCCCGTGGAAGCGGACCCGGCCGGGCCGCTCCAGTTCGGCGATCACCTCGTAGCGGCCGGGCGGGACGTTCGCGCGCTGCACCGACACGAGCCGGAAGCGGCGCTGCGACCAGGAGATGACGGCGAGCGCGGCGCCGAGTTCGTCGGTCTGGTGGAAGCGCAGGTCGAGTTGCACGGTGTCGTGGCGCCGCGCGTCGACGGTGAACAGCATGCGGCCCTTGAAGCGAAGCGTCCCGTCCGGGTCGGGGACGATCGTGGCGAGCTCGTACAGCTGGGTGAGGGGCTCGTCCGCGATGACCGTGCGCAGGAGTTCGCCGAGCGGGACGTCCGGGGCCATGTGCGTCTGCGCGTCCGGTGCGGCGGCCTGCAGCCAGGCGATGGCCTGCGCGGGCTCCGTACCGTCCGGGAACGTGCAGGCCAGCAGGGTCACGGCGTCGGGGTCGAGGCGTGCCGCCGCGAGGACGCGTTCCTTCACCGGTGCGCCGTCGGCCGAAAGGTCCTCCCAGGTCGCGTTCCAAACGCGGGCCTTGGGCACGTCGGCGGCGTTGCGCTGCACCTGGTAGGTGCTGATTCCGTCGGCGGCGGCCTCCACCACGATCAGGCGATGATGTCCGGAAAGTCCCCTGACCGCCTTGGTGAGGGATTTCTGCAGGTCCTCACCCGGATTGGCCAACGATGACTCCTGTCATTTCCGTTCCCCGTGCCCGCCCTGGCGGGCGCCTCCCGAGTGCCCATGAAGAGCACGCGTCCGCCAGAGCGCACGCATCCCCAGGATTCTTCCCGCTCGTCCGGTTGTCGCTGTCGATTATGGCCTGATCCGGCCATCCGGAATGTCGGGCCCACCCGTTTTCCGGTACTGCGCGGTTACACTAGGCGGTCGTCTGCCGGGGGCGCCCCATCGTCCCCTGCTCGAAACGGGCGAGAGGGACTGGATGCGGCGTTTTCTGATCTCCCTTTCCGGAGCTCGTCCGGAAATCCTCGATCGCTGCCCGTCGGAACGCACGAAGTACGAGGGCATCGGCGGCGCCGTCCTGACCACCTGCGTGCTCGCCGCGCTGTCGATGTGGTTCGCCATCCACAGCGCCCTCGGCGCGAACCCCTTCCTCGCCGCGCCCATCGCGCTCATCTGGGGCGCCGCGATCATGAGCCTCGACCGCTGGCTCGTCACCTCCATCCCGGCGGAGGGCAAGCGCGGCCGGTACGCCGCGCCCCGCATCGTCATGGCCGTCCTGCTGGGCGCGGTCATCTCGACGCCGCTCGTCCTGCAGATCTTCAAGCCCGAGATCGACGCGCGGATCGCCGAGATCAAGCAGGAGCGCAGCGACGAGTTCGCCGACGCACAGCGGACGGGCGAGCTCGGCCGGCAGGTCGCGGCCCTGCAGAAGCAGGTCGGCACGCTGCAGGAGGTCGTCCGTTCGCGCGGCGACGTCCCGCTCGACCCGGCCACCGACCCGGAGATCAAGACGCTGGAGCGGCAGCGCGACGACCAGCAGAAGGTCGTGCAGAAGCACTACGACGAATGGCAGTGCCAGCTCTACGGCGGCCCCGACTGCCCCAACGAGGGGCCGGGGCCCCTCGCGCAGGCGAGCAAAGCCGCCTACGACAAGGCCCGGGAGCGGGCCGCCGAACTGGAAGGGCAGATCGAGGCGCGCAAGAGGGAACTCGCCGCCGGCAGCGAGGCCGCGAAGAGCACCCGATTGCAGCAGGCCACCGCGGAATTGCCGAAGGTCCAGCAGCAGCTCCAGGACGCCCAGCGGCAGCAGAAGATGCTGGAGGACGAGTTCGTTAAGGGCAATGACGGGATGAACGGCCTGCTCATCCGGTTGCAGGCGCTCAGCGATGTGTCCCGCGGCGACGTCACCCTCGTCGGCGTGCGGCTCCTGCTCTTCCTTTTCTTCCTGCTGATCGAATGCCTGCCGGTGCTCGTCAAGCTGATGCTGAAACCCGGCAACTACGACCGCATCCTCGCCCTGGAGGTCAAGCGGGAAATGCGGGAGGCGCGGGCCGAGGCCCGGCCCGTCCCAGCCGGCGGGCTCGCCCGCGGTCCCGACCGGGACCGGTCGGCCACCGGCATCCTGCCGATCTGGCAGCGCAAGGACGAGGAGCAGGACGGCGACGACCTCGACGATCCGGGCATCGCGGACACCCGGGTGACCGGCGGGTTCGCCGACGCCTACTCGCCCCCGCCCCGCGACCGCGAAGGCGACACCGTCCGGAGCAACGGGCTGAACGGCAACGCCGCCGCCGCGGACGAGCCCGGCGAGCCCGCGACGGGCGGCTCCGACGACGAGGCCATCCGCCGGATCTCCGACACCCGGGCCGCCGAGGAGACCCGCGTGAACCCCGACTCGCCCCGCGACGCCGACGGGCAGCCGCTCTACGACGATGACGACTACTGAGCCGTCCTCGCCGGGACGCATCGTCAACGACCGCTACCGGCTGCTGGAGCCGATCGGGCAGGGCGGCATGGGCGAGGTCTGGCTCGCCGACGACACCCTCCTCGACCGGCGGGTGGCGCTCAAGTCGCTGCTGCTCGGCGCCTTCCCCGACGCCCCGGAAATGCGGAAGCGCGCCTTCCGCGAAGCGAAGGCCCTCGCGCGGGTCAGGCACCCCGGGATCGTCGGGATCCACGATGTCTTCTTCGCCGACGACGATCCCTGGATCGTCATGGAGTTCGTCCAGGGTGTTTCGCTCGCCGACCTCCTCGCCGAGCGGGACAGGCTGCCCGAGCGGGACGCCGCCCGCACCGCACTGGCGCTGCTCGACGCCCTCGACGTCGTCCACCGCAACGGCGTCGTCCACCGCGACCTGAAACCGGCGAACGTCCTCGTCGAGGACGACGGCCGCGTCCGCCTCATCGACTTCGGCATCGCCTACGTCGGGGGCGCCTCGCGGGTCACGAGCACCGGCCAGGTCGTCGGCACCGCCGAGTACATGGCTCCCGAACGGATCAGGGACGCCGACCTCGGACCGGCCGCCGACCTGTGGTCCCTCGGTGTCGTCCTGTTCGAGGCGCTCGAAGGGCGCTCACCGTTCCGCCGCGACGGGGGCGCCGACGCTCCGTGGCCGACGCTCTGGGCGGTCATGAACGAGCCGCCGCCCCGTCCCGTCTCGTCCGGCCGCCTCACCGACGCCGTCCTGCGGCTGCTGGAGAAGGACCCCGCCGCACGGCTCACCAGCGAAGACCTGCGCCGAACCCTGCGGACCGTCCTGGCGTCCCGTCCCGGACCGCCCCGAGTCCCGACCGGCGACCGTCCGTTCTTCCGCGGCGGCACGGTCGGCGACGACCCCCCGACCAGGGAAGACCCCCGCCCGCGGGGAGACCGCCGCACACCGGACGGTTCGCGCACCTCGAAGGGCCGCCGCGCTCCCGGCGCGGCTCGCCGTCCGGACGACCGCGGCGCTCCCGGCGACCGCCGCCCCCCGGCGGGCGAGGTCGGCGAGCCGGGGAAGCGGGTGGCGGGGGGCGGGGCGGCGGCGCGTGCGGACGGGTGAGCTCGTGCGGCTGCTCGCGGGGGCGGACGCGGACGAGGCGGCGGCGATGCTCCGGGACGTCCCGCCCGAGATCGTCCGGGACGCGCTGAGCCGG
>NZ_MKJY01000035.1 GCF_001942465.1 Actinomadura sp. CNU-125 | reverse complement strand
CGCGGGCGGCGGCGGGCACTGGGCGGCGCTCGGGCTGGCGGCCGACGGCGGCCGCGAGGCGTGGACGAGCACGGACGGCAAGGCGTGGACGAGACGTCCGCCTCGGCCCCGCGTTCCGCGAATCCGACGAGGTCAACGACCTGGTGCGGACGTCCGCGGGGTTCGTGGCCGTGGGCGCCGCGGACGGCGGGGCCGTGGTGTGGAGTTCGGCCGACGGACGGGCGTGGCGGCGCGTCGACGGCATTCGCGGCATCAGCGGGCTGTACGGGGCGGCGGCGTCCGGGAACGTGCTGGTCACGCAGGGCACGTATCCGAAGAAGGTCACGCAGAAGAAGGGCCGCCGGAAGGTCGAGCGGACGGTCGCCGCGCAGGGCCTGTGGCGTTCGGCGGACGGCGGGCGCACGTGGGAGAGCGTCACCGTGCGGC
The DNA here is from genome assembly GCF_001942465.1 of Actinomadura sp. CNU-125. GTDB lineage: Bacteria > Actinomycetota > Actinomycetes > Streptosporangiales > Streptosporangiaceae > Spirillospora. The sequence goes on along the minus strand of NZ_MKJY01000035.1, from coordinate 23,536 downwards.
AGTCGCACGGGTCGTTCGGGGCGACGAAGGGGCTGGTCGCGGGGCCGGGCGGCTTCTACACCGTGCGGGACGCGAAGCAGAAGAAGAAGCGGTTCGCGATCGTGTTCGGTTCGGCCGACGGCGCGAAGTGGAGCGCCGTCGGGAAGATCGGCGTCGCGGGGCACCGGGGCGTCGAGTCGTTCGGCGGGTCGCCCGCCGGGCTCGTCGCGGTGGTGCGGGGCAAGCAGCGGACGATCGTGCGGAGTACGGACGGCCGCAAGTGGAAGGCGGACGGGACGGTCGGGCAGGCGGCGGTGCGCGGCCTGACGGTCGTGGCGGGCGGACGGCTCGCGATCGCCGGGAAGCTCGGCGACGACGCGTACCTGTCGGGCGTCGACCTCGCGAAGGTGCCGGGCGCGGTGCGGGAGCGCCGGGCGATCGGCGCGCTGGCGGCGGCGGTCGGACGGCCGGGTGGTCGCGGTCGGGGAGGGCAACGGCGGTGCGGCCGTCTGGAGTTCGCGGGACGCGCCGCGTGGACCCGTGCGACGTTCCCGGCGGCGCCGGGCGGCCTGACGGGCGTCGCGCACGGCGGGCACGGCTGGCTGGCGGTGGGCCGCACGGGCGACGCGCCGCTCGTGCTGCGTTCGTCCGACGGCGTGACCTGGCGGAAGGCCGCGTTCCCGGCCGGGGATCCGGTCGCGGTCGCGACGGGACCGGCCGGGTACGTCGCGGTCGGGACGGGCGCCGCGTGGCGTTCGGCGGACCTCGGGCGGTGGCGGGGCGTCCGCATCGACGGCGCCCCGGCCGACGTGGCCGCGACCCCGAACGGTTATGTGGCGGTCGGCGAGCGTGCGGACGCGCCCGCGGTGTGGACGTCGCGGACGCGCGGCGTGGCGGCCGGTGCGGCTGCCGTCCGGCCTGAACGGGCCGCTCACCGAGGTCGCGGCGCTCGGCGGCACGGTCGTGGCGGTGGGCCCCGGCGTCCCGCCGCTGGTGTCGGCGGACGGGGGCGCGACGTGGGCGCCGCGCGGCGTCGGCGAGGTGTCGCCCACGGCGGTGACCGCGACCCCGGACGGCTTCGTCGTCGCGGGCGTCACGAAGGCGCTGGACGGCGCGGTGTTCGCGTCCGCGGACGGCGCCGCGTGGCGCCGCGTGCCCGTGCCGGGCCTCGACGGCCCGGCCGACGGCGCTGACGGCGCTGACGCAGGTCGGCGGCGAGGTCCTCGGCACCGGGACGAGCGACGACGGCGCGGCGGTGACGCCGCTGCTGTGGCGCGCGGACGTCCTCGGCGGTTCGGCGGCGGAGGCCGGGTGACCGGCTAGCCGTTGCAGCCGCAGGAGCAGCCCTTCGGGCATGAGCATCCGCCGCCGTGTCCGCAACTGCAGTTCTTCTGAGTCATGCTCGCAACATAGCCTTTGTCTCGTTTTGGGGTCTATGACCGAACCGCGAGGTGCATGTGTCCGGGGTCAGGTGTCGATGGTCAGGTCGACGCCGAGCAGGACCAGGAACCACAGGACGACGGCGAGGACGGCGCTCAGCAGCTTGCCGAGCAGCTCGGGGGTGATGTAGCCGCGGTCCCAGGCCACGAAAAGGCCGATCACGAGGTAGATGATGCCGACGAGCCCGATGTGGGTGCGGCGGTGGCGGTACGCCATGGGGGGTCGTCTCCTCCCGGAGGGGGTGTGACGATCCAGCGTTGCCCCGTCCGCTGCGGAGATAACTCCGGAAGTGCCGAAGGACGTCCGTTGACGATCTTTCGGCGCGTCCGAAAAGCGGGCTATCCGCCCGGTTTCTGCGGGGCCTTCTTCTTCCCGAGGTCGATGCGGACGACCGTCGGGTCGTGCTCGCCGGGGCTGTCGGCGAACTCGGAGGTGCGGTGCACGATGTCGTACTCGTGCTTGCGCCGCTTCAGCGACTCGCTCAGCATGATGTGGTCGAGGGCCTGCGCGTTGCCGTTCGTGACGGCGGTGTAGCGGTCCTTGGGCGGCAGCCCGGCGGGGAGGTCGGTGAGGCCCGTCTCCGTCAGCTTCTGCACCGGCAGGGACTCCGGGGTGTCGTTGAGCCGTCCCGCGACGACGACGTTGGCGTTCCGGTCGACCTCGCGCACCGACCGGACGAACCCGGCGACCACCTTCGCCTGCGCGTCGCGCCGCCAGCGGGTGGGCTGCTGCGGCGGCTGCACGCGGCCGAACAGCGGCTGGTCGTCGGCGGTGCTCGGGTACCACTCGCCGGTCACCACGATGATCCGCTCGCCCTGCCAGGTGACCTCGCCCGCGAGCGGCTTGCGGGTGCCCGACCACACGGTGTCGCCGGGCGCGATGCGGCCGGGGCTGCGGGACAGCCCGGCCGTCCGGCCCTGGGCGACGGCGCGGACGGGCGTGACCGCGGGGTCGGCGTCGTCCGCGGGCGTTTCGGCCGGGAGCGTCCCGCTCTGGGCGGGACGGTCGACGAACGTGAGGCCGCGGTCGGTGCGGAACAGGAACCCGACGCGCGGGTTGCTGCCCTTGTCGCCGCCGTCGGCGTTGTCGCGCGGCTCGACCGAGCGCCACTCGTAGGCGGGGCCGCCCGCGGCGCTGATCGCGGTGATCAGCTCGGCGACGGTCTGGTCGGCGGCGACGGTGCCGTCGTCGGCGCGGCCGCTGTTGTCCTGGAGGTCGTCGACCGCGATGAGGTCGGGGGAGGCGAGGCCCTCGACGATGTCGGCGGCCAGGGCGCGGAAGCGCTCGCGGGGCGTGTTCGGGCTGAGCCCGCCGACGCCGATGGTGGCGATGGCGATCTCGCCGGGACGCTGCGCGCGGGTCGCCTCGCGGGGCAGCCCCCCGGCGGTGTGCCGGGGCGTCGCGGACGGCAGCACCTTGAAGTGGCCGAGCGCGTAGTCGACGACGCCGACGCTGTCGCCGGGGAGCCGGTCGCCGACGTTCACGGCCGGCAGCGGGGCGAGCGCGTCGTCGAGGATGATCCGCTCGGGGTTGGCGTCGCCGTCGCGCTGCAGGATGCCGCCGCGGCCGGTGCGCGTCCCGGCGCCCGCGCCGCCCGCGGGCAGGACGGGCAGTTCGCCGTAGCGGGTGGGGCCCACCGCGACGCGTCCTGGAGCCGCACCCGCATGCCCTCCAGCGCCTCGTAGAAGTCGAGGCCGTTGCGTCCGGGGTCGAACGCGCCGCCCCGCTCGACGTCGCCGTACCCGCTCTTGACGACGCTCGTCGGCGGCATGACCCCCTTCGGCCCGAGCAGGACGGGGGACGGGACGGTCGCGCGCCCGGCGACGTCGACCTTCGTCGCGCCGATCTCGGTCCGGGTGAGCCCGCCGGACTCGGTGCCGCCCGGCCGGAACTCGCTGACCCGGCCGTCCACCCGGACGGCCTCGCCGGGCGCGACGTCCGGGCGGGTGCGGGTGAAGACGAAGACGCCCTCGGACGTCGCGGCGCGCCGGTCGGGTTTCGGGTCCTGCATCCAGAAGCCGGTGCCGGTCAGGGCCGTCACCACGCCGGGGACGCCGACGACCGTGGCGCCCTTGAGCGGCGAGACGTGCGCGGCGCCCTGCACGTCGTGGATGCGGGCGGGCCGCGGCGCGGCGTGTCGCGACCGGACGGGACGGCGCCGAGCGGGACCGCGAGGATCGCCGCGCCCGCCAATGCGGGGAACGCGCCGAACGCGCGGAACGTGCCGCGCGCCCGGACCGTGCGGGGGCGGCGCGGCCGCCCCGGTCCACCCGTGTACGCCACCCCGGAACTCCATGATCGTGTCGTGGTCCGCGCCGAACACGCAGCAGGATGGCACGCGAGGGGTTCCGGTGACCAACCGCGCCGCAAAATCGGTCTAAATCCGCTCGGAAGGGGCGGTCTACTCGAACGGGACGGCCCGTCGGCGCGGCACGCGCGCCCCGGCTACTCGTCCAGCGTGAGCGCGGCCTTCGGGCACGAGCGGACCGCGTGCCGCACGCGGTCGGCCTCGCCCTCGGGCACGTCCGGCCGCACGATCTGGAGTTCGTCGTCGTCGCTGAGGTCGAAGACCTCGGGGGCGAGCCCGACGCACACGGCGTTCGCCTCGCACACCAGCGGGTCGACTCGTACTCTCATCGCCTTCTCCGTTCGCAGGATCCCGGGGAGCGTTCGAGAGTCCGGAAGCGCACGTACCGGACGCGCGCGGAACCGGACCGTCCTCGGCCGCCAACCTACCGAACAAGGTTCGGAGAGGTGCACTCCGGGGAAAGTAGAACACGTTCCAGTCTAGCCCGGCAAGGGTGAGCCGGCGGGGGCGGGGTGGCCCGGGGGCGGCGGTCGGCCGGGACGGGGCAAGTCGGATAAAGTGCCCGGCGGAGGAGAGCGAATGACTCACACCGAGGCGTCCACCCCGGCGGGGACGACCGAGATGCCCGCGGCGCTGCTGCGGGCGGCGCGCGCCGCGAAGGGCTTCATGCCGGACCCCGAGGGCGCGGCCCTGTACGAGACGGCCGTGGCGTACGGGACGCGGCTCGCCGCGGTCGGCCCGCTGCTGGAAGTCGGCACGTACTGCGGGAAGTCGGCGGTCTACCTGGGCGCGGCGGCGCGGGCGGCCGGCACGGTCGCGGTCACCGTCGACCACCATCACGGTTCGGAGGAGAACCAGGCCGGGTGGGAGCACCACGACCCGTCGCTGGTCGACCCCCGGACGGGCCGGATGGACACCCTGCCGACGTTCCGCGCGACGATCGCGGCCGCCGACCTGGAGGACCACGTCGTCGCGATCGTGGGCCAGTCCCGCACCGTGTCGGCGTTCTGGCGCACCCCGCTCGCGCTGCTGTTCATCGACGGCGGGCACGCCGAGGAGCACGCGCGGGGCGACTACGAGGGCTGGGCGCCGCACGTCGCCGTCGGGGGCGCGCTGGTGATCCACGACGTGTTCCCCGACCCCGCGGACGGCGGTCAGGCGCCGTACCGCGTGTACCTGCGGGCGCTGCGCAGCGGCGCGTTCGAGGAGCGGCGGGCCGAGGGGTCCCTGCGCGTACTGGAACGTGTTTCGGACGCCGATCCCGCCGCCGATCCCGTCACCGGATCCTGAACCCGTTCCGCGGGGCCGCACCGGACGTCCGGTGCGGCCCCACGCGCGTCTCACAGGCGCGTGCGCACCGGGTTGGCGACCGGCACGAGGGCGCAGCCGCACGCCGCCGGGTCGGACGCCTCGGACGGCCCCAGGGGCCGCCCCGCGACCTCCTTGAAGAGCCGGGCGCGGGGGACGAGCCGTCCAGCGCGTCCGCCGCGAGGACCACGGCCGCCGCGGTGTAGGTGGATCGGTCCCCCGGGAAGTGCCGCTGATTCTCGAACTGCCAGCCAGTCCAGTACGAGCCGTCCTCGTGCCGCAGGTGCTGGATCGTCGAGAACAGCTCGACGGCGCGGTCGCGGTCGCCGGCCGCGTCGAGGGCCAGGACGAGCTCGCAGCTCTCGGCCGCGGTCACCCACGGCTGGTCGGACACGCACCGGCAGCCGAGCCCCGGCACGACGAAGACGTCCCACTGCTCGGCCAGCCGCCGCGCGGCGGCCTCGCCGCGGACCGGGCCGCCGAGGACCGGGTAGTACCAGTCCATCGACCAGCGGCTCTTGTCGGCGAACGCCTCGGGGTGCGCGGCGACGACGTGGCCGAGCTGGTCGGCGGCCAGCTCCCACTCGGGCTGCGGCTCGCCGAGCCGCTCGCCGAGCGCGACGGCGCAGCGCAGCGACTGGTAGATCGACGAGCAGCCGGTCAGCAGCGCGTGGTCGGACGCGCGCCCGTCCTCGGTCCGCATCCAGATGATCTCGCCGCGCCGGGTCTGCAGGCCGACGACGAAGTCGATCGCGCGGCGGACCGTCGGCCACATCGCGCGGGCGAAGTCCTCGTCGCCGGTCATCAGCAGCTCGTGCCAGACGCCGACCGCGACGTAGGCGGCCTGGTTGGACTCGCCGCCGGGTTCGGTGACCTCGCCGAGCACCCACTTGGCGGGCCACGAACCGTCCTCGCGCTGGACGCTCGCCAGCCACCCGTACGCGCGGCGCGCGGCGTCGCCCATCCCGGCGACGGTCAGCGCCATCGCCGCCTCGACGTGGTTCCAGGCGTCCACGTGCCCGGCGATGCCGTCGATCGGCGCGAACCAGGGGATCGCGCCGGACGGCTCCTGCTGGCGGGCGATGCTGCGGGCCGTCTCGAGGACGTCGCCGCGGGTCAGGACGCCGGGAACCGCGGGGATGTCAGACCGCATCGGCGGTCTCCTCCGCCGAAGTCCGCGTCGTGCCCGACTTGACGGGCTTGTTGCAGTAGACCACGACGCTCTTGCCGATCACCGGGTTCAGCACCGTCTCGGCGACCCGGGTCGCCAGGGGGCGCTTCATGATGTCCCAGACGAGGAGCCGGTGGTACGCCTTGGCGAGCGGGTTGCCGTCGTTCTCCACGCCGACCGCGCACTTGATCCACCAGTAGGGGGCGTGCAGGCCGTGCGCGTGGTGGTGGCCGCCGATCGTGAAACCGGTCGACTTGAGCTTGGCCTCCAGCTCCGCGCGCGTGTAGATCCGCACGTGCCCGCCGGGGGCGGTGTGGTAATCCTCCGACAGCGCCCAGCAGACCCGCTCGGGCAGCCAGGACGGGACGGTCGCGGCGAGCCGCCCGCCGGGCCGCAGGACGCGCAGCAGCTCGCGCATCGCCCGCATGTCGTCCGGGATGTGTTCGAGCACCTCGGAGGCGACGATCGCGTCGAAGTGGTCGTCGGGGAACGGCAGCTCCAGCGCGTCGCCCCGGACGGTCTCGGCCGCGGCGTCCTCGGACACCTCGCCGCCGAGCCGCATCGCGCCGAACATCTTCTCGACGCGGCGAGCTCGTCGGCGTCCTGGTCGAAGGCCACGACGTGCGCGCCCCTGCGGTACAGCTCGAACGCGTGCCGTCCGGCGCCGCATCCCATGTCCAGGATGCGGTCTCCGGGGGCGACGCGGAACCGCTGGAAATCCACGGTCAGCAGGGTCGTGCTCCTTCCATGCGGGGAACGCCCGGCGGGCGTTCCCACGGGCCTTGCTGTGGGGGATGGGGTTCAGCCGCGCCGGGCCAGCCGCAGGTACTTCTGCTGGGCGATGGCCTCGCGGTAGTGCTCCACCGTGGCCTGCGCGACGGCGGGCCAGGCGAAACGCTCCTGGACGCGGGCGAGACCGGACGCGCCGACGCGCGCGCGCTCGTCCGCCGAGTCGTGCAGGCCGCGCAGGGTGGCGGCGAGCTCCTCGACGTCGCCGGGCTCCACCAGGACGCCCGCGTCGCCGACGACCTCGGGCAGCGCCCCGGCGCGGGACGCGACCAGCGGCGTCCCGGACGCCATGTGCTCGACCGCGGGCAGCGAGAAGCCCTCGTAGCGGGACGGGACGACGGCGATCTCGGCCGACGCGAGCAGCTCGCCCAGCTCGTCGTCGCTGATGCCGCTGACGAACTGGACGCGCTCGCCGAGCGCGAGCTCGCGGACGAGCTTGTCGGTCGGGCCGTCCTTCTGCGGGCGGCTCACGACGACGACGTGCACGTCCCGTTCGGTGGCGAGCTTCGCGACCGCCCGCAGCAGCACGTCCACGCCCTTGATCGGCGCGTCCGCGCTGGCCATGGCCACGATCCGGCCGGGGACGCGCTCGCCGCGCGGGTGGAAGATCCGGGTGTCGACGCCCAGCGGCAGGATCTCGATGTCGCGGGGGTCGACCTTGAAGTCCTTGACGATGTCGACCTTCGAGGAGTCCGACACCGTCAGGACGGGACCGATCCGCCGCGACACCTGCGCCTGCATGCCCACGAAGCCGTACCAGCGGCGCTTCCCGAACTTCTGCCGGATGCCCTGCGCCGCCTCCAGCTCGATCCGCCGGTCGACGCTGATCGGGTGGTGGATGCTGGTGACCAGCGGCAGCCCGAGCCGGGAGATGCCGAGGTTGCCGACGCCGAGCACCTGGTTGTCGTGCACGACGTCGAAGTCGCGGCGGCGCCGGCGCAGCTCGCGCAGCGCGCGGATGCTGAACGTCAGCGGCTCCGGGAACCCGCCCGTCCGCATGTGCGCGTACTCCAGGACGTCGACCCAGTCGCGGAACTCGCCGAGGGCCGGGTTGCGGAACGGGTCGTCGTCCCGGTACAGGTCCAGGCTCGGCAGCTTGGTCAGCTTGATCTCGTCCCGGTCGAGCTCGGGATACGGCTGCCCGGAGAAGACCTCCACGCCGTGCCCGAGATCGACCAGTTCCCTGCTGAGATGCCGAAGGTAGACGCCCTGGCCTCCGCAGTGCGGCTTGCTCCGGTACGAGAGCAGGGCCACCCGCAGTGGTCCGCCCGGCTCGTCCGCCTCACTCACGCCAGCCCTCGCCCACGCACCACTCCCGTCACTACCGGGACGCCGGTCGCACACGCACCGGCATCTCCTTTATGCCGTTGATGAAACTAGACCTTAGCCTCCGTACGTTACCGCTGAGTTCGATATTGGGCATAGCGTCCAAGAGTGTTTCGAAGAGCACACTCAGCTCGAGTCGGGCGAGATGGGATCCCAGGCAGAAATGGGGGCCGCCTCCGCCGAAGCCGATGTGCGGGTTGGGGTCGCGGCCGACGTCGAACGCGTACGGGTCGGCGAACACCGACCCGTCCCGGTTCGCGGACGCGTAGAACACCACGACCTTGTCGCCCGCCGCGATCGTCCGCCCGCCCAGCTCGGTGTCGCGCACGGCCGTCCGCTTGAACAGGTTCACCGGCGTCACCCACCGGACGATCTCGTCCGCGGCCGTGCGCACCAGCGAGCGGTCGGCGCGCAGCCGGTCCCACTGCGCGGGATGCTCCAGCAGCGCGAGCATCCCGCCGGACGCGGCGTTGCGCGTCGTCTCGTTGCCCGCGACCGACAGCAGCATCACGAACAGCTCGAACTCGTCGCCGTCCAGCACCTCGCCGTCGGCGTCCGGCTGCAGCAGCTTCGTCACGATGTCGTCGCGCGGGTTCTGCCGCCGCTCCGCCGCCAGCTCGGCCGCGTACGCGTACAGTTCCGTCGCCGCCCGCTGCCCCTCCTCGGGGCTCCGCTGGAAGTCCGGGTCGTCCGCGCCGATCAGCGTGTTCGACCAGTGGAAGATCTTCTCGCGGTCCTCCGGCGGGGCGCCGAGCAGCTCGCAGATCACGTAGAGCGGCAGCGGCGCCGCCAGATCGCGGACGAACTCGGCCTCGTCCCCGCGTTCCAGCGTCTCCGCGACCAGCTCCCGGCAGATGTCGCGGATGTGCCCCTCCAGGGCGCCGATCGCGCGCGGCGTGAACCCGCGGTTCACGATGCTCCGCTTGCGCGAGTGGTCCGGCGGGTCCTGGTTGAGCATCATGAGCCGCTGCAGGGCGAGGTGCTCCTCCTCCGGCTCCTCGAACAGCGCCAGCCGCTCGTAGGAGGAGAACACCTCCGGGTGCCGCGACACGTGGACGACGTCCGCGTGCCGCGTCACCGCCCAGAACGGGGGCGCGCCCCGCTCCGGGTCGCCCCGGTGCAGGTGGACGGGGTCGTGCTCGCGCAGCCACGCGAGCTGCTCGTGGGGGATTCCGCCGTGCTCGTACGAGCCCGGCTCGACCAGGTCGATGTCGGGGGTGACCGTCATCCTCATGCCTCCAGGCCAAAGGGGGTGGGGTAGAACGTGACGCCGGAGGGACGGTTCGTCAAGCGTTGGAAGCCGACGGCGTGAAGCGGACCGGCAGCTCCTTGAAGCCGTTGACGAAGTTCGAGCGCAGCCGCCGGGGCTCTCCGGCGGCCCGGATGTCGGGCATCCGGTCGAGGATGGTGTCGAACACGACCTTCAGGTTCATGCGCGCGAGGTGCGTGCCGAGGCAGAAGTGGGGGCCGCCCCCGCCGAACCCGATGTGCGGGTTGGGGTCGCGGGCGATGTCGAACGTGAACGGGTCGTCGAAGACCTTCTCGTCCATGTTCGCCGAGCTGTAGAACAGCACGACCTTGTCCCCGGCCTTGATCGTCTTGCCGCCCATCTCGATGTCCTGCATCGCCGTGCGGCGGAACTGGTTGATGGGGCTCACCCAGCGGACGATCTCCTCGACGGCCGTCGGGAGCAGGCTCCGGTCGGCGCGCAGCCGCTCCCACAGCTCCGGACGCTCGAAGAACGCCCGCATGCCGCCCGCCGTCGCCGTCCGGGTCGTCTCGTTCCCGGCGATCGACAGCATGATCACGAACATCGCGAACTGGTCCTCGGTGATCCGCTCGCCGTTCTCGTCCGGCGTCAGCAGCTTCGTCACGATGTCGTCGCGCGGCGTGGACGCCCGCGACTGCGCCAGCTCGACGGCCCACCCGGCGAACTCGGCCGCGTACATCTGCGACTCCGACCGGTCGCCGATGAACTCGGGGTCGTTGAACGCCACGAGCTGGTTCGACCAGTTGAAGATCTGCTGCCGCTGGTCCAGCGGCGCGCCGAGCAGCTCGCAGATCGTGTAGAGCGGCAGCGGCGCCGCGAAGTTCTCGACGAAGTCGCACTCGCCCAGCGGCGCCGCCTCGTCGATCAGCCGGTTGCAGATGTCGCGGATGTGCCCTTCGAGCTTCCCGATCATCCGGGGCGTGAACCCCTTGTTCACCATGCTCCGGAGCTTGGTGTGGTCCGGCGGGTCCTGGAACAGCATGATCTGCCCGTACAGGGCCATGTCGTCGTCGCTGAACTCCTCGAACATCGCCGTCCGGGCCTGCGAGGACAGCAGGTCGGGACGGCGGGACGCGCGCACCACGTCCTCGTGCCGGGTGATCGCCCAGAAGCCGGGCACGCCCTCGTTCGGGTCGGCGTGCCAGTGGACGGGGTCGTGCTCGCGCAGCCACGCGAACTGCTCGTGGGGGATACCGCCCCGCTCGTACACGCCGGGATCGATGACGTCGATCTCCCGGCCGGTGGGGGCGAGGGCCACGTCCTGTTGCGTCACGGTCGTCCCTTCGTGAAGAGCCGGCCCCGCGTCGCGCCGCACGGAACCTGACTGAGCGCTTGCTCGGTCAAAGATCTAGAACCCGTTCTAGCATGAGACACGAGTCTAATCAAGGGTCTCAACGAGGGTCGATATACCGTCGCGTCACGCACCCCTCACCGCGACGCCACAACCGAAACGCCCGCGAGCGCAACCGGCGCTCGCGGGCGTCTCCAGGCGGCCGGGCCAGAAGGCCGGGGCCGGGGCGGCCGGGGGTCAGGCGGCTCTGGGCCAGTCGATTCGGCTGCCCACGCGGGTCCACCAGTCGACGGCCTTGTCGACGGCCAGGCCGTCGATCCACAGGTCCTCGGGGTCGTCGGGCATCAGCACCTCGCGGAGCGCGTCGTCCAGTTGCCACGACTCGTGCTTGCGGAGGTCGCCGGTCTCCGGGTCGTGGTAGAGGGCGTCGACCTCGGGCGGGATCAGGGACGACTCGCTCTGGCGCCCGGCCGTGTACAGGAAACCGTAGGCGGCGGACGCGGCCGTGTGCGGGGGCAGCCCGGTGCGCTCGGCGAGGCGGTGGACCGCCGACACGTCGTAGGGGGCCGGGCCGCGCTCGTCCAGCAGGCGCAGGAACCGGGCGATGCGGTCCGCGCCGCCCCACCCCTGCGGGCGCGGGTCGTACTTGTTCGTCCAGCCGGGGAAGACGAAGTCGCGGAACGCGGCGTCGGGGGAGTACTCCATCGCCACGGAGTCCTTGTGCGGGTGGTTCTGGAACGACAGGATCACCATCGCGCCGTTCGGCGTCCGCCACACCTGGCCGACGGGGTCCTGGGTGGCCTGCGCCTGGAACCACAGGCGGCGCCACCGGCCGCTGCCGTCGCCCCACGGCGTGTCGCCCAGCGCGCCCAGCACGTCGCGGGCCTTCGCGCGCTGGTACTCCGCCGTCCACGGGCGCGCCGCCAGCAGCGCCTCGCCGCCCAGCGTGCCGAACTGCAGGTAGTTCGGGCGGGGCGCGTCGACGCGGCCGAGGGGGTGCGGGGTGTCGTAGGCGGGGCCGGACCCGGCGGCCTCCGCCAGCAGGTCCGCGAGGTACCGGACGGCCGCGACCTGCGCGATCTGCCGTCCCGCGCGAAGCCCGCTCACGCTCGCGATCCGGCTCGGCGTCCCGGCGGGCCGCGCCAGGCCGAGCGCGTCGCGCAGCCGCAGCGTGCGGCCCGCGGCGCCCCCGCGGCCCGGGTCGCGAGCGTCCGGACGGCGTCGCGGAGCCGCACGTCGGTGAACGTCCGCAGGACGCGGGCGAGTTCGCCGTCCAGTTCCTTCTCGGTGATCAGCGCCGCGTCGACGAGGCGCGCGAAGCCGTCGCGGTCGAGGCGGCGCAGCGCCTCCGAACCGCCGGGGTCGGCCGGTGCGAGGTGCGGCCAGAAGCCGGGCGGGGGCATCACGGCGCCGTTCTCCCGGCCGAGCGCGAACCGCCGCCGCAGCGTCGTCCGGCCGTCCGCGAGCAGCCGCAGGACGCCGCGGTCGAGCGTCACCTGCACCGGTTCGGCCGCGCCCGGGAACGTCACCGGGACCGACGTCGGGCTCTGCGGCCAGCGCAGCCGCTCGCCGTCCGGTACCTCCAGGCGCCCGCCGTCGGCGACCCGGTAGGTCTCCGGACGGCCGTCGTGCAGGCGCGACAGGTACAGGTCCGTGCCGTCGGACCATGGGTAGACGCCGGTCGGGAACGAGACGTCCTGCCGGTGCACGACCCCGTCGGGGCTCTGCACCTCGACGCGCTTGCCGCCCAGCCCCAGCGTGAGCAGCTCGCCGTGCAGGACGGCGCTCGCCGACCCCTCCGCGACGCTCGGGAACCGCAGCTCCTCCGGGAGGCCGGCGCGGACCGCCCGCCACCCCGCGTCCACCGGGTCGGTGATCTCCAGCCCGGCGAGGACGTCGGCGTCCGGCATCGCCTCGGCCATCGGCAGCAGCCGCAGCAGCGCCGGTTCGAGGCCGTCCAGGTCGCCCGCGGCGCACTCGTCCCGCCACTCGGCGAACTGCTCGGCGAGCACCCGCCGGATCGGCCCGTGCTCCAGCAGCCCGCGCAGGACGGCCGGGTAGTCGACGTTGCCGTAGTAGCCCAGGTTGCGGACGAACGCGTCCAGCTCGCGGCGCACGTCCGGTTCGTCCTCGATCTTCGCGGCGATCTCCGCGAAGTCGGTGTTCGACCACCAGCGCGGCGAGTCGTCGTTGAAACCGCCGCGCTTGGGCGGCGCCGGGGTCAGCGGGTGCGCGGCGGCCCGGCCGACGACCGGGTCGGCGGCGGGGTCGAACCAGCGGCCGGGCGGCGGGAACAGCCGGTCGCCCGCGGCGGCCGCGAGCCGCATCAGCTCGTTCGCCGGGAGCGGCCCCGCGTCCCGGAACCACTCCCGCGACAGCCGCCGCCCGCCGCCGACCAGCCCGAGGAGCAGCAGCCAGTGGCGGTGGTGCGCGTCGCGCGGCTGCGGGTCGTCGTACAGGGCGGGGTCCGGACGCGCCGCGATCAGCAGGTCGAGGAGCCCGTCGTCCTCGGCGAGCCCGCGCAGCGCCCGGTCCAGCGCCTCCCACACCGGCAGCGGCGCGCGCGGCAGCAGCCCGTCCCGCAGGAGCCGTTCGGCCACGAACCGTTCCTCGGCGTCCTCGGGGAGCCCGGCCGCCCGCGCCGGCGGCAGGAGGTCGGCCACGAAGTTGGGGTAGGGGATCGTGCCCGTGTCCAAGAACGCGGCGACCGCCTCGCGCGCCCACCGGTGCGCCGTCTCCGGCTCCGGATGCGTCGCCAGCCGCCGCAGATGGTCGTGCAGCAGGCTCGCCGTGATCGCCCCGGACGGGACGAGCCCGACGAGCGTCCGCTGCGCCCGTGCGGCGTCCGCGGGGAGGCCGAGGAGCCGCGCCTGCGCGTCCTCGACGTCGCGGGCCCGGCCGAAGAGGAACGCCGCCTCGTCCGGCAGCGCGTTCGCCGCGAACACGCCCGCGGCGTGCTCAAGGAACTCCGGCAGCGCCCTGGCCGGGAGCGCGCCCGCCGTTCGGAGCACCTCCGCCCGCGCGCCCGCCGGATCATCGGCCGCCCGTCCCACGGCCTCGTCGAGACCGGGCCATACCTGTGACATCCGCACCCTCCTGGTAGCCGCCGGGAACGTTACCGAGCGCCCCCGACACAACGCGCTTCGTCAGTGCGACGAACCCGGGCGCCGGGCGGATCCATCGGGGCGAAAAATCGGTTGTGGGGCATCGGGAGGCGGTTGGTAACGTCGATGCCGTGCCACGCTTGTTCTTTCTCTGATCCCACTCCGGACGCCCGTCCCTCGCGCTGAGCGAGCCACGGGCGGTCTGACGCTGCCATCAGCCAGCTCGAAGGCGCCTTCTCTCACGTGCCGTGCGCACGTGCGCGCCTCCGTCCGGAGGAACCATGAACACCCTTTCCATCACCCTGCCCGCGCGCGCCCGCGCCCAGCTCGTCGCCGAACAGGTCCGCGTCGTCCGCGGCGGGCGCACCGTCCTCGACGGCGTCGCGATGTCCGTCTCGCCCGGCGCGCGCTGGGGGATCGTCGGCGAGAACGGGCGGGGCAAGACCACCCTGCTGCACGTTCTCGCGGGCGTTCTCGCGCCCGACGACGGCGCCGTCCAGCGGGCCGGGACGCTCGGGATCGCCGAGCAGGCGATGCCCGCCGCGGACGGCGCCACGGTCGGCGACGAGATCGACGCCGAACTCGCCGACGCCCGCGCCGCGCTGCGGGCCTTCGACGAGGCCACCGCCGCGCTCACCGACGGGCGGCCGGGTGCGGACGACGCCTACACCGCCGCGCTCGACGCGGCCGAAGCCCTCGACGCGTGGGACGCCGACCGGCGCGTCGACCTCGCCCTGGAGCACCTCGGCGCCGTCACCGACCGGGCCCGGCCGCTCGCCGCGCTGTCGGTCGGGCAGCGCTACCGGGTGCGGCTCGCGTGCCTCCTCGGCGCCGAGCACGACTTCCTGCTGCTGGACGAGCCGACGAACCACCTGGACGCGTCCGGGCTCGACTTCCTCACCGCGCGGCTGCGGGCCCACGCGGGCGGGGTCGTGGTGGTGAGCCACGACCGGGCGCTGCTGTCGGACGTCGCCACGACGATCCTCGACCTCGATCCGAGCCGCGACGGGCGGCCCGCCGTGTACGGCGGGGGGTTCGCCGGGTACCGGGAGGGGCGCGAGGCGGAGCTGCGGCGCTGGGAGGACGAGTACGACAAGCAGCGGGCGGAGCACGCGCGGCTCACCCGCGACCTGTCGGAGGCGCAGAACCGGCTCGTCTCCGGCTGGCGCCCCGACAAGGGCGTGCACAAGCACCAGCGCGCGACCCGCGCGGGCGGGCTCGTCCGGGCCGTGCACCGGCGCCGCGACGACCTCGAGAAGCACGCGGTGACGGCGCCGGTGCCGCCGCAGCGGTTCCGCCTGCCCGAGCTGCCCGCCCGCGCGGGCGTCCGGTTGCTGACCGCGACGGACGTCCGGGTGGACGGGCGGCTGCACCGGGCGGCTTCGGTCGCGCTGGAGTCGGGTTCGCGGCTGGTCGTGACCGGCCCGAACGGCGCGGGCAAGTCGACGCTGCTGGCGGTGCTGGCCGGGTCCCTCGAACCGACGGACGGGACGGTCCGGCGGGCCCGCAAAGCGCGCGTGGAGCTGCTCGCGCAGGAGTCGCCGAGCGCGAGCGGCCGGCGCGCCCGCGACGTCTTCGCCGCGCACGTCGGACGGCTCGTGAGCGCGGGCGTCCTGGCCGAGGGCGACGCGGTCTCGCTGGGCGAGCTCGGCCTGCTGCCGTCGGCGGACGCGGGCCGGCCGATGCGCGAGCTGTCGATGGGGCAGCAGCGCCGCCTCGACCTCGCGATGGCGCTGGCCGCGCGCCCGCACGTCCTGCTGCTGGACGAGCCGACGAACCATCTGTCGATCGCCCTCGTGGACGAGCTCACCGACGCCCTGCAGGCGACCTCGGCGGCGGTCGTCCTCGCCACGCACGACCGGCAGTTGCAGAAGGACGTCGCGCCCTGG
The DNA here is from genome assembly GCF_001942465.1 of Actinomadura sp. CNU-125. Lineage (GTDB taxonomy): Bacteria > Actinomycetota > Actinomycetes > Streptosporangiales > Streptosporangiaceae > Spirillospora. The sequence goes on along the minus strand of NZ_MKJY01000035.1, from coordinate 7,661 downwards.
CCCCGGCTCGATCTGGACGGGCCGGAAGCGCGGTGACGCGGCGGCGCGAGTGACGGACGGGAATTACGGACATGATCGGAAAGGAGTTTATGTCCGCAATTCCGGGGACCCCTAGGTGAGAGAAGCCGCGGCCGGTCGTCACACGCAGGCCATGCGGGCGGCCGGCCCGATGCGGGTCGGCCGCGCACGGCGGCCGGGCCGACGGCGAAACGAAGATCATCCTGTGATCTACTCGCCGGTAGAGCGACGTGTCGATGGGGAGGTCCCGCCATGGTCATCGGTGTTCTGGTGTGCGGGATCCTCGCGTACGCGGCGTTCGACGTGGCGCGGACCGTCCTGCGGCGGCGCAGGGCGCGGCGGGTCGAGGCGATGGTCGCCGCCGCGGCGGCGGCGCAGCACGCGCCGCCGCGCGTGGGCGGACGAACTGGAAAGCGTCGAGTCGATGCTCTGGACCGAAGCCGACCAGGAATGGCTCGAAAGCCGCCGGATCAGCCTGCCGCTCTGAAGGTCAGCCTGCCGCTCTGAAGGTCAGGACGCCGTGGTGAAGGTCAGGACGCCGTCGGTGTCGGCGCGGCGGACGGACCCGCGGTTCTCCAGCGTGCGCAGGTGCGCGGCGGCCTCGCCCGTCGCCATCCGCCGGGCCTCCACGGGCATCTCGGTCCACGGATGCCGCCAGGTGAGGCCCGCGGCCACGTCCCACAGCGAGGTCGGGGACGACGACAGCAGCGCGGTGATCTCGGTGAGGCGTTCCTCGTGGTGCTCGATGATCTCGCGGACGCGCGCGGGCAGGTCGGCGAACCGGTACTGGTGGGCGGGCAGCACCTCGTCCACGGTCATCTCGCCGATGCGGGCGAGCGAGCCGAGGAACTCGCCGAGCGGGTCCACGTCGGGGATGTCGTAGGGGTACAGCCCGATGTGCGGGGTGATGCGCGGCAGGACGTGGTCGCCGGTGAAGATCCGGTCGGCGTCCTCCAGGTGGAGGCAGATGTGGCCGGGGGAGTGGCCCGGGGTGTGGATCGCGCGGAGCTTGCGGCCCGGCAGGTCGATCATGTCGCCGTCGGACAGCTCCCGGTCGGGGATCGCGGGCGGGTCGACCCGGCCGCCCCCGCCGACGAAGCCCTCCAGCTCGCCCGCGGACGCCCCGGCGCGCTTCATCGAGTCGTGCTCGATGCCCGTGCGCTGCGCCCGGTCGACCGAGTTGAACAGCCGCACGATCTCGGCGTCCGCGCGGTGCATGGCGATCCACGCGCCGGACGTCTCCCGCACGCGTCCGGCGAGGCCCGCGTGGTCGGGGTGGAAGTGCGTGACGACCACCCCGTGCACGTCGGCGACGTCGATCCCGAAGGTCGCGAGGCCGCCCGTCAGGGCCGTCCAGGCGTCCTCGTGCTGCCAGCCCGCGTCGATCAGGACGGGCCCGCGCGGGCTCTCCAGCGCGTACACCAGCGTGTACGCGAGCGGGTTGCCCGGGATGGGCACGGGAACGCTCCACAGGCCCCCGCCGAGGTCCTCCGGTTCCGGCTGCAACGCAGACCGCCTTTCGCGCCAGGGTTGTCCGCGTCCGAGGTTAGACGCGCCCGCGGGCGGGTTCGCCCGCGGGGTCGGTGCGTCCGTCAGACGCGTTCGAGGATGGTCGCGGTCGAGAGGGCCCCGCCGCAGCACATCGTGACGAGCGCCGTCCCGGCGTCGCGGCGCTCCAGCTCGTGCAGCGCGGTGGTGATCAGCCGGGCGCGGTGGCGCCGACGGGGTGGCCGAGCGCGATCGCGCCGCCGTTGACGTTGACCTTGTCCATGTCGGGCTCGTGGACGGACGCCCACGACAGCGCGACTGCGGCGAACGCCTCGTTGACCTCGGTGATGTCGATGTCGTTCATCGTCATCCCCGCGCGGGCCAGCACGCGCTCGGTCGACTGCACCGGGCCGTCCAGGTGGTAGTACGGCTCGCCGCCCACGAGGGCCTGGGCCTTGAAGCGCGCGCGCGGGCGCAGGCCGAGGGACTCGGCCTTCTCCTCCGACATGACGACGACGGCCGAGGCCCCGTCGGTGATCTGCGAGGACGTCCCGGCGGTGTGCAGGGCGTCCGGGCCGAGGACGGGCTTGAGCTTGCCGAGGCTCTCGGCGGTAGTCTCCCGCAGGCCCTGGTCGCGGGTGACCGTGCGGGTCTCCCCGGTCGGCTCGCCCTCGGCGTTCAGGACGGGCGCCTCGATCGGGACGATCTCGCGCTCGAACCGGCCGTCGGCCCACGCCTTGGCGGCGAGCTGCTGCGACCGGGCGCCGAACGCGTCGATGTCGGCGCGGGTGAAGCCGCGGCGGGCCGCGATCCGCTCGGCGGCGCCGAACTGGTCCGGCATGTCGAGCGACCAGTCGTCCGGACGCGGGTCGGCCGGGTAGACGTTGGCGCCGAGCGGCGTCCGGCTCATCACCTCGACGCCGCAGCCGATCGCGACGTCCACGACCCCGGCGGCGACCTGCGACGCGGCCAGGTGGACGGCCTGCTGCGCGGAGCCGCACTGGGCGTCGACGGTCGTGACGCCGGTCTGCCAGGGCAGTCCCGCGTACAGCCAGGCGTAGCGTCCGATGTGCCCGCCCTGCTCGCCGGCCTGCGTCACGCACCCGGCGAAGACCTGCTCCACCAGCGCCGGGTCGATACTGGCGCGTTCGACGGCGGCCGTCAGGGTGTGCGCCAGGACGGCCTGGGCCTTCAGGCCCGCGAGCACGCCGTTCCGCTTGCCGAGGGGCGTGCGCACCGCCTCGACGATCACCGGGTTCCCCATGCGATCTCCTTCTAGAATGAGATTCGCTTTCGAATGTAACGTGTTCTAGTTCGGGTCGGAAGGGCCGTCCCGGAGAGTGAGATCGCCGCGGGGGCCGCGGGACGGGCGTCCTCAGGAGTAGCGGACCGGGAGCTCCTTGATCCCGTTCAGCCAGGCCGAACGCAGCCGCCGCGGCCCGCCGGCCCGGGCGATCCCCGGCATCTGGTCGGCGATCGCGTCGAAGATCAGCCCGATCTCCAGCCGGGCCAGGTTCGCGCCGATGCAGTAGTGCGCGCCGGTGCCGCCGAAGCCGAGGTGCGGGTTGGGGGAGCGGGCGATGTCGAACGCGCCCGGCGCGTCGAAGACGTCCTCGTCGAAGTTCGCCGAGCTGTAGTACATCGCCACCCGCTGCCCGGCCGCGATCTCCGCGCCGCCGATCTCGGTGTCGCGGACGGCCGTGCGCTGGAACGCCGTCACCGGCGTCGCCCACCGGACGATCTCGTCCGCCGCCGTCTCCGGGCGTTCGGCCCGGTACAGCTCCCACTGTTCGGGACGGTCGAAGAACGCCATCATCCCGTGCGTGATCGCGTTGCGCGTCGTCTCGTTCCCGGCGACCGCCAGGAGGATCATGAAGTAGCCGAACTCGTCGTCGGAGAGGCCGCGGCCGTCCACGTCCGCCTCGACCAACTTCGTGACGATGTCGTGCGCGGGGCAGCCGCGGCGCTGCTCGGCCAGCTCCATCGAGTAACCGATGATCTCCGCGGCGGCGCAGGCCGGGTCCCCGTCGTACTCGGGATCGTCGTAGCCGAGCATCTGGTTCGACCAGTCGAACAGCCGCCCGCGGTCCTCCTGCGGGACGCCCATCAGCTCGGCGATCGCCTGCAGCGGGAGCTCGGCGGCGATCTCGGTGACGAAGTCGCCCGTGCCGCCGCGCCGCCGCGCGTCCGCGACGATCCGCTCCGCGCGGTCGCGCAGGGTGTCGTGCAGGCCGTTGATCACGCGCGGGGTGAAGCCGCGGGAGACGATCCGGCGCAGCTTGGCGTGGTTCGGCGGGTCCATGTGCAGCAGCAGGTTCTCGCGCTGGACGTCCAGCTCCTCGGGGCCGAACCGGTCGTTGAACCGGATCACCGAGCCGTTGGCGTTCGCCGACCACAGCTCGTGGTCGCGCGAGATCTCCTTGATGTGCTCGTGCTTGCTGATCACCCAGAAGCCGTCGTCGGCGAAGCCCGTCGTGTCCCGGGGCTGCGGGTTCCACCACGGCCGGGCGGTGCGGCGCAGCGCCGCGAACTCGGCGAGCGGGACGCGCTCGGCCATCAGATCGGGGCTGCTGAAGTCGAAACCGGCGGGGACGGCGGTCTCCGGTGCGGTGGCGGTCATGGCGGCGCTCCTCGGGGCTGACCTCGCTGCTCGGCTCACCGTAGAACGCGTTCCAGCTCCGGGACAAGAGGAAATGAGACTCAAGTCTAATCAAGAGTCTTACCCAAGCGCTTGGTAGGGAGGTTGGGGCCCGACAAGGCGAAACGAGTGCGCGGGCATATGCCATGGACGTGTGGACGAACTCAAGGGCGAGCCCCGGTGAGGTTCGTCACCGGGGCTTGGGCGTTTAAGTGGAACCAGTTCTAGAAACGGCCTGGTGTTCGGTAGTCCGGACGTCAACTACCGTGGAGACGTCCCTTCGACTGGGCGGACCCGCGCGTCCTCCCGCAGCTCCTCCTGCGCGACCGGACGCACGCGCTCCCGGACGACGCCGTCCGGCACGTCCTGACGATGCTGGCGATGTCCAAGCCGGACAGCGCGTACGCGGGCGTGCGGACCGTCCGCGAGCTGTGCGACCCGGCGTCCCTCGCGGAGTTCGGCTGGGCGCTGTTCCGCTGGTGGGAGCTGTGCGGCGCGTCCTCGAAGGAGAGCTGGGCGTTCACCCAGCTCGCGCTGACCGGCGACGACGAGACCGTCCGCCGCCTTTCCCCCGTGATCCGGGCGTGGCCGGGGCAGGGCGGCCACGCGAAGGCCGTGTCCGGCCTGGACGTCCTCGCCGCCATCGGCACCGGCACCGCCCTCATGCACCTCCACACGATCGCGCAGCGGGTGAAGTTCAAGGGCCTCAAGACCCGCGCGCAGGAGAAGATCGAAGAGGTCGCGGCCGGCCTCGAACTGACCTCCGACCAACTGGCCGACCGCCTGGTCCCCGACTTCGGCCTGGACGCCTCCGGCACCCTCACGCTCGACTACGGCCCCCGCCGCTTCGTCATCGCCTTCGACGAGCAGCTGAAGCCGGTCGTCACCGACGACTCCGGCAAGCCCCGCAAGTCCCTCCCCAAGCCCGGCGCCAAGGACGACCCGGACCTGGCCCCGGCCGCCCACAAGCGGTTCGCGGCCCTGAAGAAGGACGTCCGGACGATCGCGTCCGACCAGATCCGCCGCCTGGAACAGGCCATGGTCACCGGCCGCCGCTGGACGCCCGCCGAGTTCGGCGAACTCCTGGCCGCCCACCCCCTGCTGAAGCACCTCGTCCGCCGCCTGGTCTGGCGAGCCGAAGAGGCGAACGGCGAGCCGACGACCTTCCGCGTGGCCGAAGACGGCACCTTCACCGACGCCGCCGACGACACCATCACCCTCCCCGCGCACACCGCCACCCGGATCGGCGTCGCCCACCCCCTCCACCTGACCGACGTCCTCCCGGCCTGGTCGGAGCTGTTCGCCGACTACGAGATCCTGCAGCCGTTCCCGCAGCTCGCCCGCCCCGTCCACACGCTCACCGCCGACGAGCGGACGAGCGGCGGCCTGCCCCGGTTCGAGGGCGCGAAGGTCCCGTCCGGCGCGGTCCTCGGCCTCGTGAGCCGGGGGTGGGAGCGGGCCGAGCCGCAGGACGCGGGCGTCGAACCGTGGATCTCCCGCCGCGTCGCCCCGAACCGCCACTTCGTCGTCTCCCTCGACCCCGGCATCCCCGCCGCGCGCGCCCGACCTGCTCGGCGACCAGGTACTCGCCGACGTGGGGCTCGCCGCACGCCCCGGCCACCACCGGCACGACGGGACGTCGTCCTTCCGCCTCGGCGACCTCGACCCCGTCGTCGTCTCCGAGGTCATCGCCGACCTGACCCACCTGACCACCACCACGGACGGGACGCCACGATGACCGACGAGAACCGCCTCGACGCCTGGCGGCACCTGCGGCACCCGCGCCGCGACCGCCCGAACGTCCCGGAGCCGTCCGGGCCCGACCCGGCGCTCGTCGGGGCGGGCGCGCCTCATCGTGGACGACGTCCGCGACCGCATCGAGGAGGTCCTCGCGCTCCCCGGCAGCGACCCCGAGGTCGCCGACGCGGCCCGCGCCTTCCTGCGCGGCGACGCGACCCCGCTCGGCGCCGCCGCCGTCGCGCACGCCGCCGTCGTGCTGAGCCGGCACCACCGGTGGGACGACGAGTCCCCGTTCGCGCACGCCTGGACGGCCGAGCACGGCCTGCCCTTCGCCGCCGCCGCGTTCGCGGAGCTGGGCGGGATCACCGCCGACGCCACGTTCGTCCTCGACGGCTGGCAGTGGGAGGGCGTCCGGCGGCGGCACGCCGACGAGACGCGCGGCGGCTGGTGGCTGAAGGAGGCCGACGCGCGGTGGTTGCGCGCCCGCCTGGCCGCCGCACCGGACGGCGTGTACGCGGAGGCCGTCGAGCGGCTCGCCGAACGGCGCGGCCACGACCTGCAGAAGCTGGTCGCCGCCTACCTCGCGCCGACCCGTGCGGACTGGGTCGAGGCCGTGTGCGCGAACCCCGCCCCCGTCGCGGCCGACCACTGTTCCGAGCGGTGGCTGCTGTTCTGCGCGCTGGGCGCGCCGCACCAGCCCGCCGCCGTCGGCCTGCCGCTCGGTTACGGCGACCGTTCCCTCGGCGTCCTGCTGACGCTGGTCGACGGCGTCGGCCCGGAGGCGGCGACGCCGCTGATCATCGAGGCGCTGGACCACCAGCACGGGGGCGGTTACAGCGCCGGGGCCGCGGAGGAGGTCCTCGGCGAGCTTCCGGTGGACGACGCGTTCCGCGCCCTCGTCGACCGGATCGACGGCGCGGGCGTCCCGCCCGTCCTGCGCGAAGCCGTCCGCCGCTTCCCGGACCGCGCGCTGCGGCTGCTGCCGGAGACGGGCGCCGCGCGGGCCGCCGACCTGCTGGCCGCGCACGTCCGCATGGTTCCCGAACTCGCCGAGAGCCTGCTGCCCGACCTGGACGCCGACGCGCGCCGGACGGTCCGGGAGCTCCTCGACGCGCGAACCGGCCGCCCGGACGCCACGGACCTGCCGCCGCTCCTGGCCGAGCCGCCGTGGACGCGCCCCCGCACCGCGACCAAGCCCGTCGTCATCGGAACCTGCCCTCGCCCGGCACCCGGGCGGTGGCCTGGGCGCCCGGCGAACGCGAGGAGTGGACGGCGCGGCCGCCCGAGCCGAACAGGTGGGCGGCCGCGGACACGACCCCCGAGCGGGCCGCCGCGGACTTCGCGGCCGGGAATCTGTCGGCCGGCGATATCGCGCTGTTCGTCCAAGCGCCGGACGAGCTCGTGCGGCCGCTCATCGCGGGGTGGGAGCCCGACCCGTGGTGCGCCGACGAGTGGCTGCCGTTCGCGGTCGGCCGGTTCGGGACCGACGCCGCCCACGCCGCCCTGTCCGCCGCCCGCCGCGATCCGGCCGCCCTCGCCCCGATCCTGCTGCCGCTGCTGTCCGACGACATCGCGCGGACGATGGCGGACTGGCTCGTCCGCCTGAAGACGGCGGGCAAGACGGCCCGCGCCTGGTTCGACCGGCACGGGGCTCCGCCGCCCCGGCGCTGATCCCGGACGCGCTGGGCAAGGCGGGCCCGGCCCGCCGCGCGCCGACGGCGGCGCTGCGCCTGATCGCCGGACGGGACGGCGCCGAGCCGGTCGTCGAGGCGGCGCG
>NZ_MKJY01000034.1 GCF_001942465.1 Actinomadura sp. CNU-125 | reverse complement strand
GCGCGTACTCCTGTCCCCCGGCGGTGACGTCCACGGCCGTGCCCGGCGGGCCGGGCGCGGCGCCAGGGCGCCCGCGCGATCCGGGCCACGCGGCGCCGCCCGGCCCGCCAGGCGACCTCGGTGTCGTCGTCACCGGCGAGCACCTCGGCGGCCAGGTCGTCGACGGCGTCGGCGTCCACCCAGCCGACGATGGTGCCGAGATGCTCGAACGAGGCGACCCGCAGCAGGCCGCGCAGCGCGCACACGTCGGGGTCCACCGGGTCGTCGTCCAGCACCGGCCGGGCCCGGGTGCTGGCCAGCCACAGCCGCGGCGGCGCCGGCCGCCCGTCGCCGCGCAGCAACGCCAGGACCCGGTCGACCCGCTCCAGTCCGTCCAGAGCACCGGTGGCGCACCACACCACGTTCGCCGCGTCGCCCCCGGAACCTTCGACGTCGCCGGGTTCGTCCAGTTCGTGGAGGGCGACGGGGTGGGGGCCGACGGACATGGCCCGCGCCAGGCGCTCGGCGGTGCGGTCGCCGTCCCCGGGTTCGCCGATCACGACCCAGCGCCCGGTGCCGGCCGCCGGTTCCGGGACGGGCGGCGCCTCCCGCCAGACGATCTCGAAAAGCCGGTTGTTCAGTACCTGCGCGGCCGGGGGCCGGGGCGTCCTGACGAAGTGCAGATCCTCGAGGGCTCCGGCCCACCGGCCGTCCTCGGCGTACAGGTCGGCGCGGCCGGTGGCGGTCTCGTCCCCGTCCCGGCGCAGTTCGCATCTGGTCCAGGCGATGGCGCCGGGGTCGTCGGGCAGGACGACCGACCCGATCCGGGAGGGCAGCCACGGACGGCCTTCGCCGGAGGCGTCCTCGTCGCCGGTCACCAGGTCCATGGCCACCGACAGGATGCAGCCGTCGAGCAGGACCGGATGCACGCGCGGCGCCCCCGCCCGCACGACCGCCTCCGGCGGCACCCGCACCCGCCGCACCCCGCCGGGGGCGACGGCGGCGATGGAACGGAACGCCGGGCCGGTGTCCAGGCCGATCCGCACGAAGCGCTCGTACAACCCTTCGGGCGCCGCGGCGTCGTCGTGCGGCGGAACGAGCGGCGGCCGCTCGTCCGGGGCCGTCTCGGCGCAGGTGACCACCGCGCTCGCGATGCGTTCCCACGTCCCCCCGGCGCGGTGCGAGATCTCCGCCTTCACCCGCCGCCCGCCGGTGGTCGCGGTGGCGGTGACGTGGACCGGCACCGAGTCCGCCAGCGGGAGCAGCCGTTCGAAGCGCACATCGTCCAGGCGCAGCCGGCCGGTCGCGGCGTCCAGCAACTCGCCCGTCGCGGCCAGCATCAGCTCGACGTATGCGGCGCCGGGCACCACGGCGTCGCCCCGCAGGGTGTGCTGCGCGAGCCACCCGACCCGGGCCGTGCCCAGATCGGCGCTCCACACGTGCCGGGTACGGTCCTCGGCGTCCCGGTCGTGCAGGCTCACGCGGTCGCCCAGCCACATGTGACCGCGCCCGCCGCGACCGGCGTCGCTCTCCTCCACCCAGAAGCGCGCCCGGTCGAACGCGGTGACCGGAAGGGCGACGCGCGCGCCGTCGCCGTTGACGGCGCGCAGATCCACCGGCGTCCCGGCCACGTGCAGCCGGGCCGCGGCCCGGCACATCGACTCGCGGGCGTCCTCGTCGCGCAGCAGGCTCGGCGCGGTGACGACCGGCGCGGCCAGCGCGGCCGCGGTCTCCTCCACGGCCGACAGCAGCAGCGGGTGCGGGGACAGTTCCACGAACGACCGGTGCCCGTCCTCCAGCAGCGCCCGGCACGCCAGGTCGAACCGGACGGGTTCGCGCAGGTTGCGCACCCAGTAGGCGGCGTCGAAGGCGACCGGCCGCCGCGGGTCGTGGCTGGTGGAGTAGAACGGCACCTGCGGCGGTCCGCCCGCGAGCCAGGACGTCTCGCGGGCGAGATCGTCCAGGATCGGGTCGACCTGCGCCGAGTGCGCCGCCACCGTGACCGAGATCCGCCGGCAGAACACGCCGCGTTCCTCCCAGCCGCCCACCACCTCCCGGACGGCCTCGCCGGGCCCGGCCACGACCGTCGCCGACGGCGCGGTGACCACCGCCACCGAGACGCCCGGCACCTTCTCGATCTCGGCCTCCACCCGCTCGGCAGGCAGCGCGACGCTGACCATGCAGCCCCCGGCCACCCGCTGCAGCATCGCGGACCGGGCCACGGTGATGCGCATGCCGTCCTCGGGCGTCAGGACGCCCGCCGGCGACCGCGGCGGCGGCCTCTCCCATCGAGTGGCCGACCACGGCGGCGGGACGCACCCCCCACCGCCGCCACATCTCCGCCAGCCCGGTCTGCACCGCGAACACCAGCGGCTGCACCACGTCCATGCGTTCGCCGCACTCGCCCGAACCCAGCACGGCCCGCAGCGAGAACCCGGCCGCGTCCGCCACCAGCGGCTCCAGCCGGTCGATGACGGCCGTGAACGCCGGATCGCCGTCCAGCAGGGTGCGCGCCATGCCCGCCCACTGCGACCCGTGCCCGGAGAACACCCACACCGGCATGCCCGGCCGCCGCGGCGCCCCGTCGATCACCCGGGCGTCGTCCGTCCCGTCCCGGTGCGGGTCCGCCAGCGAACGCAGACCGTCCAGCAGCCCGTCGTGATCGGCGGCGAGCACGCAGGCGCGGCGCGCCAGATGGCTGCGGTGCAGGGCCAGCGTGTGGGCGACGTCCCGCACGGCGGGCCGGGCCGTCTCGAGATGGCCGGCCAGCCGCGCGCCCGTGGCCGCCAGGCCGCCCGCGGACGCCGCCGACACCGCGAACAGGCGCGTACGGCCCGGCTCCGGAACCGTGGCCGCCGCCGGGACCGCGGGGGGCTGCTCCACGATGACGTGCGCGTTCGTCCCGGTCACCCCGAAGGACGACACCGCCGCGCGGCGCGGCCCGGACGTCTCGTCCCAGTCGACCCTGCCGGTGGGAACGTAGAAGCGGGTACCGGCCGCGTCGATGGCCGGATTCCATTTATTGAAGTGCAGGTTGGCGGGGATGAGACCGGTCCGCGCGGCCGTCACCGCCTTGATCAGCCCCAGCACGCCCGCCGCGCTCTCCGGATGCCCGATGTTGGTCTTGATCGAGCCGAGCGCGCACGGCGCGCCGTCGCGCCCGTAGGCGCCGCTGAGCGCGGCGAACTCGATCGGATCCCCGACCGGCGTGCCGGTGCCGTGCGCCTCGATGTACCCGACCTCGCCCGGGGCGACCCCGGCGGTGCGCAGCGCCTTGACGATCGCCGCCTGCTGCGCGGCCCGCGAAGGCTGGGTGATGCCCTGGACGCGGCCGGCGTGGTTCACGGCCGTCCCCGTGATCACCCCCAGCACCGGATCCCGGTCGCGGACCGCGTCGGGCAGCCGCTTGAGGGCCACCGTGCCGCAGCCCTCACCGCGCACGAATCCGTCGGCGGCCGCGTCGAAGGCCGCGCAGCGTCCCCGCGCCGACAGCGCCCCGGCCCGCGCGAAGCCGATGAGCCCCGCCCATTCCAGTTGCACGGTCACCCCGCCGGCCAAGGCCAGGTCGCTCTCGCCGGAATGCAGCGAACGGCACGCCAGGTGGACCGCGACGAGGGAGGACGCGCAGGCCGCGTCCACCGCGATCGACGGGCCGTTGACGTCCAGGATGTAGGAGATCCGTCCCGGCGCGCCCGAGTGGACCGAGGAGATGCCCTGGTAGATGTCGACGTCGTTGAGGGTGAACCGCCGGGAATAGTCGGTGTTGGAGATGCCGATGAAGAGGCCGGTCTGCGTGCCGGCCAGGGAACGCGGCGGAATGCCGGCGTTCTCCAGCGCCTCCCACGTGGTCTCCATCAGCAGCCGATGCTGCGGGTCGACGCCGGCCCCCTCGTTGACCGGAATCCCGAAGAAGCCCGGGTCGAACAGGTCGATGTCGCGCAGGAACGCCCCGTGGTGCACCGCCCGGGCGTCGGCCAGGTCGGCGGGGACCACCCGCTCGTGCCGCGGCCACCGCCAGTCCGGGTCGCAGCCGGCCACCGCGTCGCGTTCGTCCAGCAGCAGCTCCCACAGCCCCTCGACATCGGCCACCCCGCCCGGCGCCCTGCAGGACGCCCCCACGATCGCCACCGGTACCTGGGCACGAGCGCCGTCGGTCAGGCTCACCAGAAGGTCCTTTCTCTACGGTCCGCGTCCGCAGGCCTACAGGAACCGGACGGCCGCCCGGGCGGCCGGATGCCCCATGAGCGCCGGAATCGTCGTCTCGCCGTGCATGTACCGGTCGAACATCCGCCACACCGGCGGCACCCTGGTCAGAGCGCCGTGAACCGCGCCGGGACGCCGCAGGAACAGGTCCATCACCTGGCGCGAGGCCGCCATCTCCGCACCGAGATCCGTCAGGACCGCCCGGGCGTAGTCGGCACCGGCCCGCCGGACACCGGACGCGTCGGCGTCCGCCATCCGCGCCGCCGCCCTCCCCGCCCAGCGCCCCGACCGCAACGCGAAGGAGATCCCCTCCCGCGACCACGGATCGCACAGCCCGGCCGCGTCCCCCGCCACCATGATCCGGCCGCGGGCCAGGGGCGACTCCGGACGGCGGCACCGGGTCAGATGTCCGGTGTCGTGCAGCGGCGTCGCACCGTCCAGGCCCTGCCGGGCCAGGAACTCGCGCATGTAGGTACGCGTGGCGCCGCCCTCGCCGCGCGCGGCGACCACACCGGCGGTGCAGATGTCCGCTTTGGGGAACACCCACCCGAACGACCCGGGCAGCGGACCCCATTCGAACTCCGCCCGCCCCCGCCACCCGTCGGCGGCCCGGCCGCTCACCGGCACCTCGACCTCCAGGGCCAGGTCGGTCTGCTCGTAACGAACCCCGATATGGCGGGCGATCCGGCTCGCACTGCCGTCCGCGCCGACCAGCGCCTTCGCACGCACGGCCCCGCCGCCCGAGGTCCGCACGGTGACGAGTTCGTCCTCCTCCACCCCCGCGAGCGCGACGCCGTCGCGGACCTCGGCGCCCGCACGGGCCGCGACATCGGCCAGGGCGGCGTCCAGCTCGTCCCGGAACACCATCAGGCAGGGCCGTCGCCCCGAGGACGCGAGCGTCCGCCGCCGACGCCCCACATGACTGAACGTGAACGAATCGATCGTGTCGCGCACCCCGACCGTCAAGCCGTCCGGCAGCGCGGCCTGAGCATGACCGATCAGGCCACCGCCGCAGGTCTTGTAGCGAGGCATCCGCGCCCGTTCCAGCAGGAGCACCCTGCACCCGGCCTCCGCCGCGACCCGGGCCGCGCTGGTACCGGCCGGACCGGCCCCCACGACCACGACGTCCCACGCCTCTGGCGTCGATGAGGTTCGATGTGCTCGCATGCGCTCCGTCCCGGGGAGGTTGGAAGCCGGCATCACGACGGCTAGGGCAGGCGCGCCACGGAGGTGCCCCGATCGTGAACGCTTCTCGCTCGTGCCGTCCCCAGACATATGTCCCGCCCTGCTAATTACTTACCGTATCCAAAAAGTTACATAGAGTAGTCATCAAAGATGCTGGAAGACCTCTGCATGGGCCGGGGCCGACCGAAGCGGTCGTGCTCGGTCAGTCGACCTCTACCGGGTGCGGTTCACGTCGGGGGAGCCACTCCTGAAGCCCGGGGAGGTGCCCGAGTTCCGACTCGATGCGCCTGCGCGCCGAACGCCGCCGGGCGAGCAGCGCATCGGGCGGCCCCGCCTGCTGTGCCCGGCCGAGCCGGACATGCTCCACCGCCTGGTGGGCGAGGAGGGCGTGTCGGTGACCGAGGCCGCCCGCAGGCCGAAGGTCGACTGTTCCATTGCCTACGCCGTCCTCGCGGCCCGGTCCGCCGCGGACTGAGAAGCGAACAAGGAAGCAAGGTTGAAACCTTGCTTCCTTGTTGAGACTCATGAACCGTCCCTTACCGGCCCCCTACTTGGCCTGCCCCTATGGGCGGGTGGCGGGCTGGAACACCTCGACGAGGTTGCCGGCGGGGTCGGTGAGCAGGATCTGGCGTCCGCCGGGACCGGACACGACGTCGGTGCGGAACGCGACGCCCGCCGAGCGCAGGCGGGTGATCTCCGCGTCCAGGTCGTCGACGACCAGGTGGATGCGGTTGCGGCCCGGGGTGCCGAGGTCGGCCGGTGTGGCGCGGGCACCGGAGGACGTGCGGCCCGACAGCAGCAGCCGGAGCGGCCCGCGGACCACGTCGGCGAAGGCGGGCGCGGCGCTGAAGCCGACGGTGAAGCCGAGGTGGGCGGTGTAGAAGTCGACGGCGGCCTGGACGTCGTCGACGAGGTAGCGGACGCTCGCGTACTCGGTGGGCGTGCTCATGGGCGGACCTCCGGTGGCCGGGCGAGGACGGGCAGCAGATGCCGGACGCGCGTGTCGATGTCGGACGTCGTGTGGACGAAGGCGGCCAAGGCTCCCCGCTCGGAACCGCCGCCTGCCGCGACGGGGTCGGGGATGCTCCAGTGGACGAGCCGGGTGCGGTCGTCGAACTCGGGGCAGTCCTCGCGGGCCTTGTCGCACAAGGTGATCACGAAGTCGAAGCCGGGGCCGTCGAGCGCCAGCCGGCGAGGACGCGGCCGCCGATGTCGATGCCGTGCCGCTCGCGCAGGACGCGCACGGCGAGCGGGTGGATGCTCGGTTCGGGACGGCTGCCGGCGCTGGTCACGGTGATCCGGCCGCCCGTGCGGTGGCGCAGCAGCGCTTCGGCGATCGGTGAGCGGGCGCTGTTGCCGCTGCACACGAACAACACGGTCCGGTCGGGCCAGGACTGCTCGGCCCCGGGCGGGGCCGTCGACGTGGCCCGGCCCAGGCCGGGGTGCAGGGCGGTGCCGGTGTCGGCCAGGGCCTGGGCACAGCGGTCCAGATCGAGCCGGTAGTAGCTGTCACGGCCGTCGAAGCTGCTGCGGTGGGCGGCGACCAGGCCGCCGTCGCGCAGTTGCCGCAGGTGGTAGGAGACCAGGTTCTGCGGCGCGTCGGTCAACGCCGTGAGTTCGCGTACCCGCAGGTCCCCGGCGGCCAGTTCGGTCAGCAGCCGCCACCGCAGCGGATGGGCGGCCAGCCGCACGAACGGCGGGGTGGCTTGACGCGACGACCTCACCCACCGACGATACATCAAACCTATTTGATGGATCATCCGATGAGGAGACGCCGGTGCCCAGGTCTCAGCCCGATGGCGTGCCCGGGCCGTCCGGCGCCTCCGACCGGTCCCGCCCGGGACCCGGCGACGACCGGCTCGCGCGGCGACTGGGCACCGGGGACGCGGTGGTGATCGGGCTCGGCTCGATGATCGGCGCCGGGGTGTTCGCCGCGTTCGCCCCGGCGGCGCGGGCAGCGGGTTCAGGGCTGCTGATCGGGTTGGCGGTCGCGGCCGTGGTCGCCTTCTGCAACGCGACCTCGTCCGCACGGCTGGCGGCGCGCCACCCGGCCTCAGGCGGCACCTACGTCTACGGCCGCGAGCGCCTCGGCGAGTTCTGGGGATACCTGGCGGGCTGGGCCTTCGTCGTCGGCAAGACCGCCTCCTGCGCGGCGATGGCGCTGACCGTGGGGGCCTACGCCTGGCCCGCCCGAGCCCACGCGGTCGCGGTCGGCGCGGTCGTGGCGCTGACCGCGGTGAACTACGTCGGCGTGCACAAGTCCGCCCTGCTCACCCGTGCGATCGTCGCGGTCGTCCTGGCGGTGCTCGCGGCCGTCGCGGTCACCACGCTGTCCTCCGGCGCCACCCCGCTCTCCCGGCCGGACGTCGGAGCGGACGCGAGCCTCGGCGGCGTCCTGCAGGCGGCCGGCCTGCTGTTCTTCGCCTTCGCCGGATACGCGCGCATCGCCACGCTCGGCGAGGAGGTCCGCGAACCCCGCAAGACCATCCCGCGCGCGATCCCCATCGCACTCGGCATCACGCTGGTCGTGTACGCGATCCTCGCCGTCGCCACGCTCTCGGTCCTGGGACCGCACCGCCTCGCCGAGGCGACCGCGCCGCTGTCGGACGCCGTCCGCGCCGCCGATGCGGACTGGCTGACCCCCGTGGTGCGGACCGGAGCGGCGGTCGCGGCACTGGGGTCCCTGCTGGCCCTCATCCTCGGTGTCTCCCGGACCACCCTCGCGATGGCCCGCGACCGGCACCTGCCGCACGCCCTCGCCGCCGTCCACCCCCGCTTCAAGGTGCCCCACCGCGCCGAACTGGCGGTCGGCGTGGTCGTCGCGGTCGTCGCGGCGACGGTGGACGTCCGGGACGCGATCGGGTTCTCCTCCTTCGGCGTGCTGCTCTACTACGCCATCGCCAACGCCTCCGCCTGGACGCTCGCCCCCGCCGAGGGACGTCCGCCCCGCCCCATCCCGGTGGTGGGCGTGGCGGGGTGCCTGGCCCTGGCGTTCGCGCTCCCGGCCGCGGCCGTGCTCACCGGCACCGTCGTCATCGCCGCCGGCGCCGCCTGGTACGCCACCCGCAAGCTGCTCCGACGCACACGCGTCCACTGAACGACGACGACAAGCCCCACCGCGCGCAGTTCCGTCAGCGCGTGCTCCGCGCCCTCGCGGTGCAGCGCGTCCCGTCGTGGGCGTCGTGCGGGCCCGCGTTCATTCCCGCAGGTCGTCCGCGGTGGGTACGGGGCCGCCTCCCTCGGGGATCCACCGCCCCGAGTCGCGCCACTCGACCGCCTCGTGGAATCCGTGGGTGGCGGCGAACTCCTGGAACCAGCGGCCTTCGGGCGAGTGCCGGGTGATGCCGTCGAAGAGCGTCGCCAGGATCTGGGTGCCGTGCAGGCCCATGTTGTCGTAGGCCTGGTTGATCATGAGCTTCTGCATGGCGAGCTGGTTGACGGGCACGCCCGCCATCCGGTCCGCCAGCTCCTCCACGCGCGCGGGCAACCCCTCGGCGGGGACGGCCTCCAGGACCAGGCCCCAGTGGGCGGCGGTGCGGCCGTCGATGGTGTCACCGGTGAGCAGCATGCGCTTGGCGCGCTCGGCCCCCAGCCGGTACACCCACATCGCCGTGGTGGGGCAGCCCCACACGCGGGCGGGCATGTACCCGATCTTCGCGTCCTCGGCCATCACCACCAGGTCGCACGACAGGGCGATGTCGCTGCCGCCGGCGACGGCGAACCCGTGCACCTGGGCGATGGTGGGCTTCAGCGAGCGCCACAAGGTGAAGTAGTCGTCGGTGAACTGCTTCATCACCGCGAAGTCCTTGATCGGGTCCCACACCGGGTCGCCGCCGTCCGAACCCTGGGTGCCCTGGCCGTCCTCGGCGGAGATCTTCAGGTCGTAGCCGCTGCAGAAGGCCCGGCCCGCGCCGCGCAGCACGATCACGTGGACGCGCGGGTCGCGTTCGCGCGCTTCACCGCGGCCGCCAGGTCGCCGGGCATGTGGAAATCGATGGCGTTCAGCCGGTCGGGCCGGTCGAGCGTCAGGTACGCCTTGCGGTCCGCGACCTCGTAACGGATCGTGGACCGCCGTTCTTCGCTCACGATGGCTCCTCGTTTCGTGGGTCCGCCGGGCCCGGCGGGGAAGCGGCCAGCAGCGGGCGGGCGATGCGCACCCACTGCTCCAGCAGCAGATCGCGGTCGGCGTCCTCGCGGTAGAGCACGTCGGAGATCGCCACGCCGCGCAGCAACTGCACCGTCAGCTCCGCCACCAGGGGGTAGCCCGGCGCCGCGGTGACCTCGGCGCCGAGGATCTCCCCGACCACCCGGTACAGGTCGGGGCGGGCGGCGCCTTCGGCGCGGCGCAGCACCTGCCGCAGCCGCGGATTGGTGCGGGCCACCGCCCACAGCTCGAGTTCCGCGCCGAAGGACGGCCGCCGCAGCACCGCCCGCAGCACCCGCAACGCGCGCAGCAGCGGATCGCCTTCGGCGGGAGCGGCGGCGAGTTCCTCGCGCACCGCGTCCTCGTTTCGCCGCACGAGAGCGCCGACCGCCGCGCCGAACAGGTCTTCGTGCGTGGCGAAGTGGTGCAGCAGCGCCCCGCGGCTCACCCCGGCCCGACGCTGCACCTCAACGGTCGTGGTCGCCGCGGCGCCCGCCTCGACCAGCGAGTCGGCCGCCGCCCGCACGATCTTCGCCCGGGTCGCGTCCCGCTGGTCCTCCCGCTTGGACATCCCGCTCCTTTTTCGCAGTCAATGATGACTGTGAAGGACAACCTCTCACAGTCAGCCCTGACTGTGAAGGGCGCACCGATCCCGCTCACCGTCCCGCGCCGGCGGCCCCGGCCGCGGTGACGGCCTCGTCCACGGTGCGGTACACGCGCCCGTCTCCCGACTCTTCGGCCAGGACGTCGCGGACCTGGCCGATGTCGTGGGCCACGATCAGCATGGCGTCCTCCCTCGCCAGTTCCCGGTTCAGACCGGCGAGCATCTCGGCGGCCGTCACATCGACGAAAGGGACGGTTCCGGCGTCCAGGACGACGGCGTGCACCTCGTCGCGGCGGCCGTAGGCGCGCAGGGCGAAGCGGACCCGTTCGGCGTTGGCGAAGAACAGGCCGCCTTCGACGCGGACGACCGCGGTGCCGGGTACGGTGTCGGCGTCCCGGTGGTGGCGCAGATCGACCCAGGCGCCGCCGGGCAGGCGCCCGAGTTCGGCGATGTTCGGCCGGGAGGCCCGGTACAGCAAGAGCAGGAGCGAGATACCGATGCCGAGGAACAGGCCGGGCAGGGTGTCGAAGACCAGGACCCCGGCGAGCGCGGCGAGGGCGGCCAGGAAGTCCGCGCGCGCGGCGGGCCCGTAGATCCGGCCCAGCCGCCGGGTCCAGACACGGTACAGCCGGGCGATCGCGGGGAAGTCGACGAGGTCGACGACGGCGGCGATGACGATCGCGGCCAGCACCGGCTCGGGCAGCCGTTCGAACAGGGCGGTCAGGAACAGCAGCGTGAGGACGGTCAGCGCCGCGGCCGTCAGCCCCGACACCTGCGAGCGGGCGCCGGCGCCGCCGTTGACCGCGGTCTTGGACAGGCTGCCGTTCACCGGCATGCCCGCGCACAGGCCGGCGCCCAGGTTGGCGGCGCCGAGCCCGGTGAGTTCCCGGTTCGGGTCGATGTCGTACCCGGCTCTGGCGGCATAGGTCTTGGCCGCGCCCAGCCCTTCGGCGAAACCGACGAGCGCCACGCCGACCGCGCCCGCGGCCAGCGCCGCGTAGTCGGATCCGGCCACCGGCGGCGGCCCGAGCGGCGGCAGCCCGCCGGTGATGTGGCCGACGAGCGCGACGCCGTGCCCCCGCAGGTCCAGCAGGAGCGAGGCGGCGACTCCGGCCGCGACCGACAGCGCCGCCGTCGCCGACATCGGGCCGACGATCAGGTGCCGGGAGGAGCCGAACAGCGCGTACAGCACGAGCGCGGCCGGTGCGGCGTACAGCCCCACCACGGGGTCGACGCCCGCGATGGTCGCATAGGCGAGGGCTTCGGGGACGAGCACCGCCCAGACGGTCAGGCCGGCGACGACGTCGCCGCGCAGCCAGGATCGCCGGTAGCCGCGCGGCCAAGAAGCGACCACCGCCTTCATCGGGCCGCCGGCCGGCGACGGGACCGGGAATCCATCGGTACCTCCTGCACCTCCGCTGACCTCCGCTAAAGATCTCCGTGCCCACCGGAGGCAATCCGCGCGGCGGCGACCCGAGCCCAGCCAGTGAGGGAAACATGCCCCTTCACAGACCAATGGCAAAAGAATGATCATGGTCCGTTCCCGCCGGGCGCGGCCCGGGAAAGCCCAGCCTGCGGGGGAGCACTGTGACCGAACGGGCAGGGGGCGCCGTGGGTTTCGGGCAGGTGATCGGTGAACTGCTGCCGTCGGCGATCGGCGCGGCGCTCAGTCCGATCCCGATCATCGCGGTGGTGCTGATGCTGATGTCCCCGGCGGCGAGCCGGACGACGCCCGGCCTGGCACTCGGCTGGATCGTCGGCTTGGCCGCCGCGACCACGGTCGTGGTGCTGGTGGCCGATCCGGCGGGGGCCGGCCACGAGGGGGCGCAGCCGGTCGTCGGATGGATCAAGGCGGCGCTCGGCGTCCTGTTCCTGATGATGGCGGCGGGTCAGTGGCGCAAGCGTCCGGTTCCCGGCCAGGCCCCTGAGCTGCCCGGCTGGATGGCGGCGATCGACCGCCTGTCGTCCGGCACCGCGTTCGGCCTCGGCGTGCTGCTGTCGGCCGCCAATCCGAAGAACCTCACATTGGCCGTCGCGGCGGCTCTCGCCATCGGCCGGTCCGGGCTCGGTGGCGGCGCGACCGCCGGGGCGATCGCGGTGTTCGTGGCGCTGGGCAGCGTCACCGTGGCCGGGCCCGCGCTGGCCTACCTGGCGCTGCGCGACAAGGTGCAGGCTCGGCTGCTGTCGGCCAAGGACTGGCTGGTGCACGAGAACGCCACCGTCATGTTCGTCGTCCTGCTCGTCCTGGGCGTCGTCCTCATCGGCAAGGGCATCGCCATCGTCACGGGGTGAGCGGGTGGGCCGCCTCCGCGGAACGTCAGGGCGTGACGATGGGAAAGTTCTCGTCCGGCCGGTCCATGACCCCCATGAGGCGGCGCAGCTTCTCGGCGTCGCCGTCGGACTCGATTCCGTCCGTCCCCTTGCCCTCAAGGAGCCCCATGAGGAGGGGACGGGTGAGCGTCAACCGCAGGTCGGCGTCCCCGCGCGTACCGGCCGTCCTGGCCCGGTGGACGAGGGTGCCGTTGGACAACGTCATCCGGTACTTTTCGCCGGTGTCGGGGAAGTCCCAGTCGATGGTGAGATGCTCGTCCCAGGCTTTGGGGCCGTTGACGCGGATGGCGAGCGAGTCGAAGACCTGCTCGACCGACAGTCCCGCGGCCATGCCGCCGGAGATGCTCGTCGGCACGGGTTTGACGCCTTCGCGCAGTTCCATCGCGCCGGTCAGGTAGAAGTTGCGCCAGGTGCCGTTCTCCGCGCCCCGCCCGAGTGCTTGGTAGACCTCGGCGAGAGCGCGTTTGGCGTGGTCGTTGTCGGGGTCGGCGAAGACGACGTGGTTGAGCAGGGTGGCGGCGAACCGCAGGTCGCCCTGCTCGGTGTAGTCGCGGGCGAGCGCCAGGACCTTGGAGGCGCCGCCCATGCACTCCACATACCGCTTGGCCTCCTGGACCGGGGGATGCTCCCACAGGTGGGCCGGGTTTCCGTCGAACCAGCCCATGTACCGCTGGTAGACGGCCTTGACGTTGTGGGACACCGAGCCGTAGTAGCCGTGGGCGTGCCACGCCCGTTCCAGCGCGGGCGGCAGCTCCATCATCTCGGCGATCTCGATGCCGGTGTACCCCTGGTTGGTCAGGCGCAGCGTCTGGTCGTGCAGGTAGGAGTACAGGTCCCGCTGCTCCGACAGGAACGCGACGATCTCCTCCCTGCCCCAGGTCGGCCAGTGGTGGGAGGCGAACGCCACATCGGTGCCCTCGGCGAACGACTCGATCGCCTCGTCCAGATACCGCGACCACACCCGGGCGTCGCGCACCAGGGCGCCGCGCAGCGTCAACACGTTGTGCAGGTTGTGCGTGGCGTTCTCGGCCAGGCACAGGGCGCGGTGGTCGGGGAAGTGGAAGTTCATCTCCGCCGGCGCCTCGGTGCCCGGGGTCAGCTGGAAGACGATCCGCACCCCGTCGAGCCGCTCCTCCTGCCCGGACCGGGTGATGTCGCGGTTCGGCGGGATGAGGCCGATCTTCCCCATCGAGGCCGTCTGCCCCAGGCCCGTCCCGATCATGCCCTCAGGACCCACCGGCAGCATGCTGCCGGTGTGATACATGCCCCGGCGGGCCATCGCGACGCCCGCGTAGACGTTCTCGGAGACGGCGTGCTCCAGGAACCGGGCCGGAGCCAGGATCGGGATCCCGTCGGGATTCCCCGGCGGGACGATGCCCTCGGCGCCGCCGAAATGGTCCACATGCGAGTGCGTGTAGATCATCGCGGTCACCGGACGGTTCTCCCGGTGCTCGCGGTACAGGCCGAGCGCCGCCGCCGCGGTCTCCGCCGACACGAGCGGGTCGATGACGATGACGCCCCGCTCGCCCTCCACCAGCGTCATGTTCGACAGGTCCAAGCCCCGCACCTGGTAGATGCCCTCGGTCACCTGGAACAGGCCCTGCTTGGCGCACAGCTGCGACTGCCGCCACAGTGACGGGTTCGCGGCCTCAGGCGCCGGGCCGTCCAGGAAGGCGAACGCATCGCTGTCCCACACCACCTTCCCGGAGCCGTCGCGTACGACTCCGGGGGACAAGGAAGCGATCAGCCCGCGCTCGGCGTTGTCGAAGTCGGTCCGGTCGGCAAAGGGAAGATCCGTCATAATCTCCCTTATACGGCGACCACGGTAGTGACAGGCCCTATCGCCGCCCAGCAACCGGCAAACTCCGCAGCCGACCGTTCCGATGAACCCGAAGTACCTCCGGATCTCCTCGCGATGGGCCACGCATACGGCCCCGGCTCCGAGGCCGCAGCCACAACAGTGCGCACCAGGGCGCGTTCCTCTACCTCGACCGCCACGATGCGACGCCGGCGCAGCGCCCGACGGCCCTGCCGTCTGCCTGACCCCGCCCGGAACGCAGGTGGGCAGGACCTTCGGCGCTCCGTCTGATGCCTGCGAATGAAACGAAATCTGCGCCGCGCCGATCGGGCACCACCGCCGCTGGGCAACGGCCCCTAACGTCGGTAGCGCTGGAGTTCCCAAGGGTCGTGCGACGAGAACACCTCGACCTCGCCGGCGCCGTCGAGAGCCAGTTCGCGCAGTCGCGCCACGCCGGTGAGACGCTGCTCGCGGTCGGTCTCGCCGCCCGTCTGGACGAGGTCCATCAAGGGGTGTGTGAGCGGGTCGGGCCGGTCGACCTCGCCGTGGTACATGTACGCGTCGCCCGCGTGCAGCAGCCAGCGGTCGCCGTCGCGTACCGCTACTCCGGCGTGGCCGGGGGTGTGCCCGTGGAGGGGGATCAGCAGGATGTCCTCCGGCACGCCCTGGAGAGCGCGAACGCCGTCGAACCCGTGCCAGGTGTCTCCGCGTCCGCTTTCGTAGGCGATCCACTTGGGGCCGTGCGCGAGCTGGGCCGGAGTCTTGCCTCCGTCCGCGCGTTCGGCCTCGAACAGGTGGACCGCCGCTTGGGGAAAGTCGCTGAGCCCTCCGGCGTGGTCGCGGTGCAGGTGGGTCAGCGCGATGTGGCGGACGTCGGCGGGGGAGTGGCCGAGCGCCTCGATCTGTCGTATGGCGGTCGCCGCGGGATCGAGCAGTGGCCGGGCCACGCCGAGCCAGTCGTCGTGGAGTCTCTCGGACGGAGCCGCGATGTCGTCGATGCCGATTCCCGTGTCGACGAGCACGAGCCCGCAGGAGTCGGTTTCGACCAGGAGCACGTGACCGACGGCCCGGGCGGGCTTCAGCGAGCCGTCCGTTCCGTCGGCGGGCTCGATCTCCACCATGGGTGCACAGTCGAGGTGATGGACGCGCATGGTGACTCCCGTTCAGGCGATGGCCTGGTCGACCAGGTCGCCGAGCTGGTTGGTGATCGTGTGCACGACGGCCACGTCCAGCCGGACGCGGGCGAGCATCACCGCTCCTTGGAGCGACGACAGGACGAGCGCGGCCAGCGGCTCGGCGCGTTCCTCGGGGACGCCCCAGCCGTGCAGCGCGAGAGCGATCCCCTGCTGCCACGCCCCGTAGACGTCGTCGCATGCGGTGCGGATGGTCTCGCTGCTCGCGGCGGTCTCCAGGGCGACGGTCGCCACCGGACAGCCCTTGCCGAAGCCGGACGCCAGCAACGTCTCGGCGAAGTACTCGCCCAGCGCGACGACGCCGGCGCGCCCGTCCGGCGCGGCGAGGACGGCCGCCGCGAGCGCCTCGCTCACCTCTTGCCCGGACAACGTCACCGACTCGGCGGCGAGCTGCTCCTTCCCGTCGGGGAAGTGGAAGTAGAGCGAGCCCTTCGGCGCATTGCTCTCCGCGAGCACCTGGTTGAGTCCGGTGCCGTGATATCCCTGCCGCTGGAACAGCTCGGCCGCCGTCCGCAGAACCCGTTCCCTGGTTTCCCCCTGAGGTGCCATGCCCTCGACTCTAGACCGACTGGTCTACAGAATCAATAGACCAGTCTTCATATCGTGCATGGCCACGATGCGGGTGGTCGATGCGAGACGCACGTGCCCGGCGCGACGGCGAGTGCTGCTGCCGGAATACGCCAAGAAGGGATCATCGGGTCGCGTTTTAGCCGTGGGAGCGGGCACTCGGTACACGCGGGGTTCTCCCAAATGCGTCCCCGGGGTCAAGGTGGATCGATCTCCGGGTCCGGCCGACCGCCCGCCGGGTTCCATACCGGGCACGGCGGGATAATCCGACTGGCGGCGTGCACGCGAGGAACGGCGTTGCAGGCATGGAACGCCGGGGGAGCGGGACCTCCAACGGTGTCCTCATCGCGCGACCTGATCGGCTGCTGCCGCACTCGTCGAGGCGGGGCGCACGAAGACGGTGATCGTTGCGGCGACTCCGATGGCCGCTGCTGCGATCAGTGCTGTGGCCGGCCAGCCGAACCAATCGACTGCCGCAGCGCCGAAGGCGGTCCCGAGGCTCCCGCCGACGAAGTACACCAGCATGTAGGCACTGTTGAATCGCGCCGGCGCCAAGGGATCGATGGCCAGGACCGCACTTTGATTAGCCACCTGGGCAGCGAACAGCCCTGCGTCGAAGAGCGCCAGGCAGACCAGGGTTACGACGGTATTCGCGAGGCTGAAGCCGACGACGGCCGCGGCTGCCGCCGCCAAAACAAGTCCTACGAGGATGACGCGGCGGGCACCGACGCGGTCGGTCCACATGCCCGCGATCTGAGTCGCCAGGATGCCCGAGAGTCCTGCCAGTGCATACAGGCCGATCCGTTCGGCCGAGTAAGAGTACGGGGGCTCTGAGAGCGCCACGGCGAGGCGGCCCACACAGCGCAGAACGCGAAGAACCAAATGGAGCCACGGAGAGCGGCCGCTCGCAGGGTTGCGTGGTGGACGAACATGCCAGGGAAGGAACGCAATGTGGACAGGTAGCCGCGTTCGGAGTTGCCGCGAGTTGCAGGGAGCGTCACCAGGCAACACACGGCGACGAGACCGCAGGCGGCAGCGAACACCAGCAGCATCCCCCGCCAGCCGATCTCGTCGGCAAGCCACCCGCCTATGGTCCGACCTGCCAAAATGCCGGCCGAGATGCCAGCGGTCACGATCCCCAACGTCGTCGCCCGCCGCTGTGGCGCGGCCAGACGACCGGCGACCGAACTCAGCCCGGCGCCGACTGCCGAACAGGCCCCGACCACACCGATCACAGAGCCCAACAGGATCAGCGAGCCCGCGGCGGAACTTACCGCGAGCGCGCAGGCAAGGATCCCGAACTGTGCCGCGAGGACGCGCCCAGGAGCCAAGCGGTCGACCAAGGGCACGAGAAGCCCGAGGCCGACCATGTAGCCGATGGGCCCGCAAGCGAGTGCAATCCCCACGGCGGTTATCGGCTCGCCCAATGAGTCCGCCACATCGGCGATCGCCGGCTGCATCGGGTAGATGGTCGACGTGCCGAGGGCCGCGGCAACCGACATGAACAGCACGACGGGCCCGCGGAGTCGGGCAGGAGCAGGCGCCGCGGCGCCGAAGTCAGTTCGCACCCGACCGACCGTAGGAAGCAACGAATCCGGACGCTGGCGGAAATGAGACGTCATCGTCGCTGTCCAGCAAGCACGCGGTGTCGATCTTCGGGATGAGGACGCGAATCGGTGAACACGGTCGCGCGCGGATGAGTGAACTCGGCCCTGGCCGGACGGCCCGGTCTGTGCAGGCGGCGGCAGCTGACCCGCCCGGAGCAGGCGCGCGTCGGCCCAGGGACGCCGTACCTTTTCGGGAGAAGACCTTCAACTCCGCCCGGCCGACGGCCCGTGGATGACGCGATGGACGGTGGAACGGCCGACGCTGTACTCGGTGGCCAGATCCGCCAGGGACACCTCACCCCTCGGCATACCGGCGCCGGATTGACCGCCAGGCCGACTCGGGCAACTTGTGTTGCCTTGAGCTTGCCGTTCTTCTCGGCCAGCGCCATGCCCTCACGAGTGCGCAGGTTCCCCAGGTTCGCCTCGAACTTTTCCAAACACCGCGCGACCGGGACGGGGAGGCGCAGCACCCCCGCCGGGGAACACGAGCGGTCGAAGGGCCGATGGCGTTCCTGACGGCTTCTGGCGAGGCATCACACTTCAGAGCGCTACCTCGTCATAAGGGGGTGAGAAGCCGAGCCCCCTCACTGGTCGAAGGAGTGTTCATGCCCGCACAGCACGAGGTCGACGAAGCCGAGATCCGGCAGCAGGTCGACAAACTCGTCGAAGGGATCCGGGGCAAGGATCTGAACGCCCTGGAGCAGGTCTACGCAGCGGACGTCGTGTCCTTCGACATCGAGCCGCCGCTGCAGCGCGTGGGGATCGCGGCGAAGCTGAAGAACTGGTCGAACGGGTTCACGCTTTTCCGAGAGACGTCTTACGAGGTCCGCGACCTGACGCTCACCGTGGGCGCCGATGTCGCCTACGGGCACTGCTTCGCCCGGTTCAGCGGCACGCTGAGCAACGGAACGGCCACGAGCGGCATGTGGGTCCGGGTCACCTACTGCTTTCGCAAGATCGGCGATGACTGGCTGATCGCGCACGACCAGGTCTCCGTACCGATTGACATGCTGAGCGGCAAGGGCGTGGCCGACCTGGAACCCTGAGAGGCACCGACCGGAGCGTCCAAGGCCCCGACCGCCCGCCCAGCCCCTGACCTGGTCTCACAGGTCAGGGGATCGGCGTTGCCACCATCTGTGACGTCCTGCTTCGTGTCGTTCACCATGGGGCAGCAGCGGTCCCCAGTCCGCCACTGCCGGTTCGTCAGATCCTTTGGCGTTGCGACACGCCGCCCGCACCGGACATTCCTAAACACGACCTAGTGCATCTGGGCGTTCCCCAGGTCATCCGTGCAGCGCGAGCGGGCGCGGGCGTCCACGGAACGTTCCGCCCTCAAAGCCGGAACTGCATCAGCCACCCAGGGAACACCGCCTGCACCTGGCGGGGCCGCTTCCAGTCAGCGGACGGAACGGTCGACCGGCAGGACGCCTACCTATACGGAAGCGCCCCGGACTGCGGACGGGCATGCGGGCAGAGGCCAGGAACGTCGGCCACGCCGGTCACGTCGACCTCATGGCGGGCAGCCGCGAGTGGATCCTCACCGCGCTCACCCGGGGGCTCTCGCCTTGGTCCGCAGAGGCGCCCGCCCGCTGTGGGCCAGCCACTCCCCGGGCGGGCGCAGGCGACAGCGTGCGATTGCCGAGACCGGAGGAGAACTACGCACCGGACGCCCGCTCCGCTTCGTCCTCAGCCGGCCGCCCACACCCGGACATATGAGGAGCCCCGCTGTACCGAGCGTTGTCGGTTCCGAACACGTATGGCGACGGCCTCGGTGTCGAGCGGACTGTTGCCGGCCTCGGAGCCGACGATATTCATTCCTGAGAGGGAGGCGGGTGAACCGACCGGGGGAGGCGCGGGGAACGTCCGTGGCGTGAAGCTCGTGGCATGACGATCACGAGACGGGTGCCATTGGTGGCGCCCTTGTGGATCTCGGCCTATTTGGCGCTGCGCGTGTACTGGGCCGCGACCGGGACGCCCGGCGGGCTGTCTCCCGTGGAAAGCGACCTGGTGGCCTTCACCGGCTGGGGTGCGGCCGTACTCTGCGCCGTCGCGGCCGTCGCCGGGTTCATTCTGCTCAGTACCGACCTGGACGGAGTGCCGCGGCGGCTGCTGCTCGGGACGGCCTGGGCGGCGAGCCTCGCGCTGGTCGCCTCGTCGGCGCTGCTGCTGCTCGACGTGATCGGCGCGGTGTTCCCGGGACTCGGGATCGAGTTCTATCCGCTGGGCGCGCTGAGCCGCGCGGCGTGCGCGGGCGGCGGAGTGCTCCTCGGCTTGTTGACGCTGGCCTACCAGCGGCGGAAGGGCCGGCGCGCGCCGGTCGTCTACACGCGGACGCCCCCGTGGGCTTATGTCGCCGCGTACGTCTCGGTGACCGGGTGCGTCGTCCGCATCGCCGCCCAGGCCGTGGTCGGGTTCGGCGAGTCACCCCTCGCCACAGGCTCGGCGCTGCTGTTCGAGGCCGCGTTCCTGCTGGCGGGGACGGTGCTGCCGCTGTCGCTCGCGCACCGGTGGGGAAGGATCTGGCCGTTCTGGATCCCGGCCCTGCGGGGACGACCGGTCCCCCGCAGGCTCGTGCTCTGGCCCGCCGTGGGCGTCGCGGCGGGGATCACCGTCTACTTCGGGTTGATGCTGCTCCAGATGTTCTGGGAGAGGCTGCACGGCCGCAACCCTTTCCCACCCGACGGCGACATGGCCCTGCCGGAGACGTTCTTCTGGGTGGCCGTCCCCGCCTACTGGGTGTGGGGGGCGGGACTGGCCGCCGCCGCCCTCGCCTATGCGCGCCGCACCCGGACGGCCGTGCCGGAGACAACGGCACGTGTCGGATCAACGACGGGGACGAACGGTTCGACATCGGCGGTGACGAGCTAATCAACCAGTGCTGACGGTCGCACCCGCGCCGCTACGGCGAGGCGCAGTCGCGGGTGCGGCCGTCGCTGCCGGTTTTGCGGGAACTTGGAGAGCTGGTCAGAAGCGTTCGCCGTGCCGGGTGGCAGTCCGATCCCGAGCAAGAACATGTCCGGCGAAATCAACTGGTACCAGAGATCGACGAAGGCGACCCCATAGGACCGGAGCGCGCCGACCAGCATGCGTGCCGCGGTCGTGGCTTCTTCCGCACCCGCATTGGGGAACCGGCCGATGACCAATCCATCGGTGTCGGAGGAATCCGAGGGGTGCCAGCCCAGTGCGGCCATCGCGTCGGACCAGCCGGGGCCGGCGTCTTCAGGAATGAATGCCTCGATCTGCAGGCTCCAGTCCTCTCGGGTGCTCCACTGCACGAACCACCTGTGGAGACAGCGCACCGATCCCGACCACCCCATCAACGCCCTGCGGACCCGCGCCGTCCAAGCAGTGGAGCACGGCGTGGCCGACCGCCACAGCGTCGCCGTCACCATCCTGCAAAGCCTGCTACCTGACTATCAGCGCGTTCTGGGTCCCGAACACCCCGATACCCTGAACACCCGCCACAACCTCGCCCACTGGACGGGCCAGATGGATTTGTTCGTCCAGGCGATCGAACTGGTCGTGTCCACCCAATTCGGGTCGCCGTCGATGCTG
The DNA here is from genome assembly GCF_001942465.1 of Actinomadura sp. CNU-125. Lineage (GTDB taxonomy): Bacteria > Actinomycetota > Actinomycetes > Streptosporangiales > Streptosporangiaceae > Spirillospora. The sequence continues at coordinate 3,012 of NZ_MKJY01000034.1, read as the reverse complement.
CAGCGCAAGCTACGCGTCGGATCCGCCAAGGCCAGCGGCCTGATAGGCCTGATGGAGAGTCGCGGCATCGTCGGGCCGAGCAAGGGCTCCATGCCGTGGGACGTGCTGACCAAGCGGGACGACCTTCCCGGCGTGCTCACGAAAGTGCGCGGCGGGGGTTGACCCGGAGCAACCCAGGCCACTCGGGCACGGGCAAGGCCTGCCGGAGCGCTCAGAGTCCGTCACCCCTCGCCGACGGCCGGATCATGGCGGTCCCATTGCTTTGGACCGTCACATCTGATCACACAGAGCCACCTTTCGTCCGGTCCCATAGACCTGCGTAGAGGTCCCTCTGTGTGCTCCGGGTGCAGATCAAGGGGGCAAGGTCCTCGTCGTCTCGCTGCCCGCTGCCGCTCTGGCGTTCGAGTCCTGCTGGTCTCGCTCCTCGAGGACGGCGCCGCGTACGGGCTCGTCTTCCCCCGGACCGACGGACGGTTGCTGGTCCGGGGCGGCTCACCACCGCGCGCCGCCGGCGTCGACCACGCCCGGCTCGCCCCGCACGTCCTGCGCGCCACCGCTGCCACCCTGCTGGACGCCGACGTCCCCGTCGACCGCGTCCAGACGATGCTCGGCTACGCCTCCCCATCACCACGCAGCGCTACGACCGGGGCGATCACCGTCGCCTACCGGGTGTCCTCCCTGTTCGGACGATGCGGCTCCGGGCCCCGGCGGCGGGCGCCCGGGGACTCTTCGCCGACCGTGGCGACGCCAGCGGGAGGGCATGCTCAGCATTCGCCGCGCCACCTCGCGCCGAGGACGACTGGGGCATTGTAGGCAGTACCGATGTTGATCTTGTACTGGCCGCCGTAGGGTTCATCCGGGTAAGGGTTGCGGTGCAGGCACCTGGACGAGGCCGGGGAGGCGGGCCAGTCCCAGGTGAGCTGAATGTGGTCGGGACCGGCGTAGCGGGCGCCGTTGTTGAACACCGACTTGGCGTATACCGGCCCTTCGAAGTCGCCGAAGGACCGGAAGACCACCCTGCCGGTCTGGTTCAAGCCGCTGTACCCGCAGACGTAGCCCCGGGGACAGCCGGGCGGGTTGGCCTCTGCCTGGGCGGGCGCCGCCGCGCTCACCGCCGCGCCGACGGCGACCGCGATGATCGCGGCGCCGGCCACGGTGCGCGGAGCAAGACGATTCGCTGTATGGGTCGGCATGTTTCCTCCCATGCACTCGACGTTGCAGCCCTTCGAACAGCCGAAGCCTCGTGGCTGGGAGCTGCTGGTGAAAGCAGTAAACGGATACGCGTCGCCAGGGTTCAAACCTTTCGAATGTCGTGCAAACCTGGTGATCAGGGTGCGGGAGAGATCTGGTCCGTGACGGAGGTCGGACATGCTTCGTTTCCACTTGGACGCTGCTGACCTGGGGCGATTGCGCATGGCCCAGCGTCCTCTTCCACTCTGGGATGTTTTTTTCAGCCTCTGGCTTTTGTGGAGCCGCGGCGATGCGCTGCTGTTCGATCCGTGGCGCCACGCGGTCCGCAGAGCGCTGGCCGATGCGCAGTTGACGGACACGGTTGCCCTGCTCGGCCGGTTGTACTTCGAGGGCGACCACGCGCCGGACTTCCTGCTGGCCACGCCGGACCTCACCGACCTGGACGCCGCACTGGACGCGATCGCGTCGACCCCGCGCACCGCCCTGAAAGCGCAGATGAACGAACTCTTCGTGCTCCGCGGCCGCCGATCCGTCCCACTGAGCCGGGAGCTGGCGGACGGTGACGTGGAAACGCTCGAACGGCTGGGCTCCGTCCTTCGCAGGTACTACGACATCGCCGTCGCCCCCTACACCGAGCACGCGCAGCGCGCCCATACCGCCGAACGATCCCGCCAAGGAGAGGTCGCGCTCTCCGCGGGCGTGGACGCATGGCTCGGCGGCTACCCGCCCGAGCTCATGCACTGGGAGTACGGCGTGCTGGCGGTCGGCAGCCCACACGAGGCCGACTTCCGTCTTGAGGGCCGGCCGATGACGCTGATCCCGTCGTTCTTCGCCACGAACATCCGGGCGACCGGCGAGCACTGGATTCCCCCGATCATCGCCTATCCGGTGGAGCACAGGCTGGGATGGCTCGCCGACGGCCCCCCGGAGCGGCCGAGGCCGTCCGCCTCGCTCGACCGGCTGATCGGGAGCGCCCGCTCCGCCGCGCTGGAAACCCTCGACCGGGCGATGACGACCACGCAACTCGCCGACGCGCTCGCACTCTCACTGCCCACGATCAGCAGGCACACCGCGATCCTGCGGGAAGCCGGGCTCATCACCACCCGACGCCAAGGCCAAGCCGTGCTGCACACCCGCACAGCACTGGGCGAGGCATTGCTGTCCGGCAGCCACCCGCCGATCACACCGACACCAGCGCCCGCCGTCTCAACCGACCACCACGGCCCCAGAGAGGGTCTTGACGCCTAGAGATCCCTAGAAGAGCACCCCGCAGGGGCCAAGCCTTTTTCGAGTCACGACCAAGGTCGGAGCAGCCGATCCCAGACCAGCCAGAAGAAGACTCACAGCCTGTTTCGAAGTGAGATGAGCGGCGGCGTGTCGTGCGCCGGACGCAGCGAGGTCTCCGGTAGAGCGTTCATCGACCAAGAAGAACAACACCGGGGACCTCGTGGCCACCCTAGCGGTGACGAGGCGGTTCGACCTGACCGATGGACAATGGGCGCGGCTGGAGCCGCTGCTGCCCGCACCCAGACGTCCGGGCCGGCTCTCGACATGGACCAAGCGGCAGCTCATCGACGGTATCCGCTGGCGGGTGCGTGTCGGTGCCCCGTGGCGGGACGTGCCCGCCTGCTACGGCTCCTGGCGGGCGGTGTACTCGCTGTTCCGCCGCTGGCAACGTGACGGCACCTGGGCCGACATCCTGGCCCGCCTCCAGGCCGAGGCAGACGCCGCCGGGCTGATCACCTGGCAGATCGGCGTCGATTCCACCGTCATGCGCGCCCACCAGCACGCCGCCGGAGCCCGCCGCCACGGCGAGGCGCA
>NZ_MKJY01000033.1 GCF_001942465.1 Actinomadura sp. CNU-125 | reverse complement strand
GCGCCGGAGTCCCCGTACCCGACGGGCCGGTACTCGCTGCGCCGTCCGGACGCCCCGCCCCCGCCTCCGGTGCCGCGCGATCCGCAGCACGCCCGCCGGACGGCGAACGGGAGGAGCCGCCGCCCCAGGGAGGCCGCCACCGGCGCTGACCCGGCGCCGACCGGCGCGGCCCCGGCGCGGGCCGTGGCCGGATCCGGACGCGCATTGACCCGGCGGCGCGGCGCGTCCATGATCTCGGCACAACGCCGCGGATCATCCGGAGGTGGACGTTGCGTCTGCGTCGCTCCCTGCCCGCCGGGCTGTGCGCGCTCGTCCTCGCGCTCGCCGGGCTCGTCCCCCTGGCCGCGCCGCCCGCCGCCGCCCGCGCGGCGGAGGGCTGCGACCCCATCGATCCGGCCGCGTGCCTGCTGCCGTTCCCCAACGACTGGCACACGGTGCCCGATCCGGGCACCCCCACCGGCCGGCGCGTGAACTTCCGGACGACGCTCCGCAACGCGCTCGGAGTGCCGGTCTCGCCGGACGAGTGGAACCGGTCGGACGGCTTCTCCCCCGGGTCGATGCTGCTCAGCCGCGTCCCGGGCGTCGACCTGGCGCGCAGCGGCGCGGCGCCGGTCACCGACATCGGCGCGTCCCTCGACCCGGACGCGCCGATCGTCGTGCTCGACACCGCGACGGGCGAGCGGTGGCCGTACTGGGCGGAACTCGACGCGAACGCGCCCGCGGACCGCCGCGCGCTGATCGTCCGTCCGGCCCGCAACTTCCTGGAGGGCCACCGGTACGTCGTGGCGCTGCGGAACCTGCGGGACGGCTCGGGTGCGCCGATCGCGCCGAACCCGGCGTTCCGGACGATCCTCGGCCCGGACCTGCCGGGCGGCCATCCGCTGGACGAGCGGCAGCGGTCGATGCGTCCGGTCCTGGACGACCTCGCCGCGCACGGCGTGGACCGCGACGGCCTCTACCTCGCGTGGGACTTCACCGTCGCGAGCCGGCAGGGCCTCACCGGGCGGATGCTGCACATCCGCGACGACGCCCTCGGACGGCTCGGCGACCGGTCGCCGTCGTTCCTGGTCACGCGGGTGCGCGAGGACGTCGACGATCGGATCGCCCGGGAGGTCGAGGGGGTCGTGTGGGCGCCGAGCTACCTCGACCAGTACGGGGGCCTGCCGGGGTCGAAGTTCCGGCTCGGCCCGGACGGGCTGCCGTCCCGGTTGCCGGGGAACGACCAGGCCGTCCCGTTCCGGTGCGAGATCCCCCGTTCGGCGTTCACCGAACCGGCCCGTCCCGCCCTGTACGGGCACGGCCTGCTCGGCTCGCACGGGGAGGTCGGCGCGGGCAACGTCAAGGCGATGGCGGACGAGCACGGCTTCGCGTTCTGCGCGACGAAGTGGATCGGCATGGCGGACGAGGACGTCCCGAACGTCGTCTCGGCGCTCACCGACCTCACCCGGTTCCGGACGGTCGCCGACCGCCTCCAGCAGGGCATGCTGAACTTCGTCTTCCTGGGCCGCGCCATGACCCGCGGCTTCCCCGGCCACGCCGCGTTCCAGGACGATTCGGGCGCGTCCCTCATCGACCGCGACGCCCCGCTGACCTACGACGGCAACAGCCAGGGCGGGATCATGGGCGGGGCGCTCACCGCCGTCTCGCCCGACCTCCGCCGCGCCGTCCTCGGCGTCCCGGCGATGAACTACAGCACGCTGCTGAACCGCAGTTCCGACTTCCCGACGTACGCGCGCGTGCTCGACGTCTTCTACCCCGACAAGCTCGACCAGCAGATCGGGCTCGCGCTGATCCAGATGCTGTGGGACCGCGGCGAGGCGAACGGGTACGCGCAGCACATGACCGGCGACCCGCTGCCGGGCAGCCCGCCGCACCGGGTGCTGATGCACGTCGCGTTCGGCGATCACCAGGTGGCGAACGTGGCGTCGGACGTCCAGGCCCGGACGATCGGCGCGCGCGTCCACGCGCCCGCGCTGCGCCCGGGCCGCAGCCCGGACGACGTCCCGTACTGGGGCGTTGCGACGTTCGGCGCGTCCCACGAGGGCTCGGCCATGGTCGTCTGGGACAGCGGCACGCCCGCGCCGCCCACGACGAACACCCCGCCGACGGCGGGCGAGGACCCGCACTCGGACCCGCGGAGCGACGCCGGGGCCCGCCGCCAGAAGGCGATCTTCCTCGAGACCGGCCGCGTCGTGGACGTCTGCGGCGGCGGCCCCTTGCTCACGCCGTGAGCGCGTCCTCGATGAGGCGCGCGGGGAGCGCCGGGTCGCGCAGGGCGCCGAGGTGCCCGAGGCCCGGCCACAGGACGAGCCGTCCGTCGCGGCAGGCGCGCAGGAACTCGCGCTCGTGCGAGCGGAACGGGTCGCGCGTGCCGTTGGCGAGCCACACGGGTCCCGGGTAGGAGGCGAGCGCGGCGATCGGGTCGGTCCCGCACACGGCGTCGACGGCCTGCGGGAACGCCGCGCTCGACCAGCCCGCCCGCGAGCACCGCGGCGGGCGCCGGGCCGGGCAGCGCCCGGCGGAACGCCAGGGCGCCCACCGCGTCGGCGTGCGCGTGCCACGCCCGGCGAGCCGGCCGGTGGTGCGGTAGACCGCGCGGCCGAACCCGGCGGACGCGGTCGTGCAGCCCATCGCGACGAGCCCGGCGACCCGCCCGGGGTGCCGCGCGGCGGCCGCGATGCCGACGAAGCCGCCGAGGGACAGGCCCGCGACGAGGGCGCGGCCGCCGAGCCCGTCGACCGTCTCGGCGACGGCGTCCACGGCGGCGTCCATCGTGAACCGCTCCCCGCGCCGCCGCCCGTGTCCGGGCAGGTCGGGCGCGGCGACCCGGTGCCGCAGCCGCTCCGCGACCGGATCCCACATCGTGCCGCTGACCCGGATCCCGTGGAGGAGCACCACGGGCAACGATTCCGTCTCCATGCCACCGGACCATATGCAACGCAACGTTGCGTTGCAATATGCTGCCGTCATGGCATCCGGTCCCCGTCGCGCCCAGGACGTCTTCACCGCGACCCTCGAACTCCTCGCCGCCCGCGGATTCGACGGGCTGACGATCGAGGGCGTCGCCGAACGGTGCGGCGTCAACAAGACGACGATCTACCGCTGGTGGCCGTCCAAGGCGGCGCTCGTCGCCGCCGCGCTGGCCGAGGGCGCCGAACTCGACCTCGACGTCCCCGACACCGGCACCCTGCGCGGCGACCTCGCGGCGCTCGTCGGCGCCGTCGTCGCCCTGCTCACCGAGCCGCCCGCCGCCGGTATCGCGCTCGCCGCGCTCGGCGCCGCCGCACGCAACCCCGAACTGGCCGCGCACGCCCGGGCGTTCTTCGCCGACCGCCTCGCCCGCGAGCGTCCGGTGTCGACCGTGCCGCCGCGCGCGGCGAACTGGCACCGGGCACCGACCCGATGCTGCTCATGGACCTGCTCGCCGGCGCCGTCTGGGTCCGGGCGGCCTTCCGCGGCCTCCCGGTCGAGGACGGCTTCCCGTGCGCGGTCGCGATCGTCCTCGACGGCGCGGCCGCCCGCACCTGACCGGCCGCCCTGACCGGCCGGGACGGGCCCGGCCGGGAGATCAGGGGGCGGACGGTCCGGCGAGGTGACGTTCGATGCTCTCGACCTTGGCGTCGAGGGCTCCGGTCACGCCGGGCCGCAGGTCGGCCTTCACGACGAGGCTCACCCGGGGCGCGCGGGCGGCGACGGCGTCGGCCGCGGCCTTGACCACGGCCATCACCTCGTCCCACTCCCCCTCGATCGTGGTGAACATCGCGTCGGTGCGGTTGGGCAGGCCGCTCTCGCGCACCACCCGCACCGCCTCGGCCACGAGTTCCCCGACTTCCTCCCCCGTGCCGAGCGGGGTCACCGAGAACGCGACGAGCACTGCGCACCTCCAGCCGTCCGGTTGGTCCTCCAACGATCTCATCGCGCGGAATCGGGGTGGACATGGGGAGCCGTCCGGGTTATGTTGTTCTCATACAGAGATTGACTCAAGTTGAGAAGAACATCGGAGCACGGATGAGCCCGGACCCGCGGCAGGACGAGCGCGACTTCCTCGCGAACTACGACCCGCGCGCCTACGATCCCGTCGCCGTGACGGTGGACGTCGTCGCGCTGACGATCCGCGACGGCGGCCTGCACGTCCTGCTCGTCCGGCGCGGCGAGGCCCCGTTCGCGGGGATGTCGGCCCTTCCGGGCGGGTTCGTCCGGGCGGGCGGGCCCGGCCGCACCGGAGGCGAGGATCTGCCGGACGCGGCCGTCCGGGAACTCGCCGAGGAGACCGGCCTCCAAGCCGACGACGCCGAACTGGGCCGCCTGCACCTGGAGCAGCTCGGCACCTACGGCAAGCCGGGCCGCGACCCGCGCATGCGCATCGTGTCCGTCGCCTACCTGGCGTTCGCGCCCGAACTGCCCGACCCGCGCGCCGGCGGCGACGCGGCCGGCGCGGAGTGGACGCCCGTGGCGGCGCTCGGCCTCACCGAGTCCGGGGACCAGCCGCCCGGCACCACCCGCAGGCTGGCGTTCGACCACGCGCGGATCCTGTCCGACGGTCTGGAGCGCGCGCGCGGAAAGCTCGAATACACGCCGCTCGCCACGGCCTTCTGCGGGGACGAGTTCACGATCCCCGAACTGCGCGCCGTCTACGAGGCGGTCTGGGGCGAGGAACTGCACGCGGGCAACTTCCACCGGAAAGTCCTGTCGGTGCCCGGGTTCGTGGAGAGCACCGGAGCGACCGCCGACCGGACCGGGCGGCGCGGCGGCCCCCGCCCCCGCCTCTACCGGGCCGGCGACGCCCGGCTGCTGCACCCCGCGCTGCTGCGGCCCGGCCGGGAGGAGCTGATCAGATGAGCCCCCTGGACGACGCCCTGACCAGGCTCGACGCGGCCCGCACGCCCGCCGACCTGTTCGGCGAGGACGCCGCCGAGGCCGCCCGCCGGTACCGGAGGCTGGCCCGGACCGTCCATCCGGACGCGACCGGCGGCCGCACCCACGACGCGTTCACCAGGCTGAACGCCCTCTGGCGCGCCTACCACGACGCCGACGCCGCGACGATCACCGGCGGGCGGCACGCCTACCGCCTCGACGGCGACCCGATCGGCGGCGACGTGGCCGAGCTCTATCCCGCCCGGACCGGCGGCGGGGAGCGGGTCCTGGTCAAGATGCCGCGCGACCCCCGCGACGGCGACCTGATCGAGCGGGAGGCGGCGGCGCTGCGGCGGCTCGCGGCGCGCGGCGAGCGCCGGCACCGCGCGTACGTCCCGCGGCTCGTCGAGACGTTCCGGCACCGGGACGCCGCGACGGGGGCGCGGCGGCGGGTCGACGTCCTGCCGCACCTCGGCGGGTTCCACGACCTCGCGCGGGTGCGGCGCGCCCACCCGGACGGGCTCGACCCGCGCGACGCCGCCTGGATGTGGCGGCGGCTGCTCGTCGCGCTCGGGTTCGCGCACCGCGCGGGCGTCCTGCACGGCGCCGTCCTGCCCGAGCACGTCATGATCCATCCGGACGAGCACGGCGTGGTCCTCGTCGGCTGGTGCGCCGCCGTCACCGAACCCGGCGGACGCGTCCCGATGCTGGTCGACCGGCACGCGGACCTGTACCCGCCGGAGGTGCCGGGCCGCGCGGCCGCGACCCCCGGCACCGACATCTTCATGGCCACCCGATGCATGACCCGCCTCATGGGCGACCGGACGCCCGCGGCGATGCGCGCGTTCGCGCGGGGCTGCACGCTCCCGGCGCCGCACCGCCGCCCGTCCGACGCCTGGCGGCTGCTGGCCGAGTTCGACGACCTGCTCGAACGCCTCTACGGCCCGCGCCGCTTCCGCCCCTTCCATCTGCCCGACCCCAGCCACTGAGGAGATCACCATGGGAAGCGGACACTGGTCCACCGACGTCTACAGCGCCCGCAAGAGCTACCAGGCGGCCAACGGAGTCAGCGCCTTCGCATACAGCGACGGCGGCGCCACCTCCGTCCACGCCGACCTCGACCCGAACGGCGTCGTGCTGCGCGAGAGCCGCGATTCCGACGACCACCCGGAGTCGCTGGCGATCGCCGTCCTGTTCGACGTCACCGGCTCGATGGGCACCGTGCCCCGCACCCTGCAGACCAAGCTGCCGGACCTGCTCGGCCTGCTGCTGCGCAAGGGCTACGCCGCCGACCCGCACATCCTGTTCGGGGCCGTCGGCGACGCCACCTGCGACCGCGCCCCGCTGCAGGTCGGCCAGTTCGAGGCCGACAACCGGATGGACGACGACCTCGCCAAGATCCTGCTGGAGGGCGGGGGCGGCGGCCAGATGCGCGAGTCCTACGAGCTGGCGATGTACTTCATGGCCCGGCACACCGCCATCGACTGCTTCGAGAAGCGCGGCAAGCGCGGCTACCTGTTCATGATCGGCGACGAGCTCGCCTACCCGCAGATCAAGCGCCGCGAGGTCGCGAAGATCATCGGGACGGACGTCCCCGCCGACGTCCCCATCGCCGACCTCGTGCGCGAACTCCGGCGCATGTGGGACGTCTACTTCATCATCCCCGAGGGCGGCTACCACTCCGGCGACCCGAAGCTCCGCGACTTCTGGCGCGACCTGCTCGGCCAGAACGTCCTCTACCTGGACGACCTGGACGCCGTCTGCGAGACGATCGCGCTCACCGTCGGACTCGGCGAGGACGCCATCGACCTCGCCGAGGGACTCGACCACCTCGCCGAGTCGGGCTCCACCGCCGGCGACTCGGTGTCGCGCGCCCTGGCCCGCCTCGACGACGGCCGCACCCCCGCGACCACGTCCCCGGCCCCGCCCGGCCTCGACCGCCGCACCGCAGCGCGGACCACCCGGCTCTGACCGGCCGACGACCCGGCAAGGAGCGAGCATGATGTTCGGCGCGGAGAACGTGATCGTCGTGGACCTCGGGTACGGGGACGCGGGCAAGGGCACGGTCGTCGACCACCTCTGCGCCGCGTCGCCCGTGCACGCGGTCGTGCGGTTCAACGGCGGCGCGCAGGCGGCGCACAACGTGGTGACCGTGGACGGACGGCACCACACGTTCGCCCAGTTCGGGTCCGGGACGTTCACGCCCGGGGTGCGCACGCACCTGTCGCGGTTCATGCTCGTCGACCCGCTCGCCCTCGCCGCCGAGGCCGACCACCTGCGGGACACGGGCGTCGGCGACGCGTTCGACCGGCTCACCGTGGACGGCGACGCGCTCCTGACGACCCCGTACCACCGGGCGGCCGGACGGGCGCGGGAGCGGGCCCGCGGCGCGGACCGGCACGGGTCGTGCGGGATGGGCGTCGGCGAGACGGCGTCCTACGCGCTCGCGCACGAGGACGCGCCCCGCGCGGGCGACTGCCGCTCCCCGGCCCGGCTGCGGCGGCGGCTCGCCGCCCTCCGCGAGTGGTACCTGGACACGTTCGCCGCACGCGAGGACTCCCCGACCCGGACGACTGCGCCGCCGCGTTCGCCGCGTTCGGCGAGCGCGTCCGCGTCGTGGACGGGAACCACCTGCAGACGCTCCTGCGCGCGGGACCGGTCGTGTTCGAGGGCGCGCAGGGCGTACTCCTGGACGAATGGCACGGTTTCCACCCGTACACGACATGGTCGACGACCACGTTCGGGAACGCGGAGGCGCTGCTGCGGGAGGCGGGCGGCGGCGCGGCGCGCCTCGGGGTCGTGCGCGCCTACGCGTCCGGGCACGGGCCGGGCCCCTTCGTCACCGAGGATCCCGTGCTCACCCGGGAACTGCCCGAACCGCACAACGGCACGGGCCCGTGGCAGGGCCCGTTCCGGGCGGGACATCTCGACGCGGTCGCGCTGCGGTACGCGCGGGAGGTGACCGGCGGAGTCGACGGCGTGGCGGTCACGCATCTGGACGTCGCGGGGGGCGCGCCCCGACCTGCGCGTCTGCCACGCCTACGACTCCGGCGGCCGGACGGTGCGGCGCCTCGCGCCCAACCCGCCGGGACGCCTCGACCTGCAGGAGGACCTCACCCGGCGGCTCCTCGCGGCGCGGCCGGTGTACGCACCGCTCGCCCGTCCGGACGAGGCGGTCGCGGAGGCCCTGCGGGCACCGGTCGTACTGCGCTCGTACGGCCCCACCACCGCCGACAAGCAGGCACCCGAACGCGCCGCCGCCTGACCACCGCCGCCCCGGCGGGACGCCCCACGCGCGGGGCGCGCGGCGGCCACGGGCCCCCGGCCGCCCATCGGCGGCCGCCCCCGGTAGGGGACGCAGCGGCCCCGGTTCCCCGCTGGCGGCCGCCCCCCAGCAGGGGTTGCGGCCGGTGCAAGCCCCGCCAGCCGGTTCTCCACCGGCGGCCGGAACGGAGCGCAGCGGAGTGCAGGCCGACGGACAGGGGGCGGGGCTACCGGACGACCTGGCGGACGACGATCTCGTCGAGGCGGCGCTCGACGATCGCGCCGACCGGCCAGTCGCGCACGAGGCAGCGCAGCAGCGCCGCCTCGTGCTCGGCGTGCGCGGGGTCGCAGCCCTGCTGCTCCAGGCTCGACCTGAGCGCCAGCACGTAGTCGGCGCCGGTGAACCCGGGCACGTCCCGGACCATCGCGGTCGTGGTGGCGCGATGGGAGTTGAGGCCCGCGAACGAGCGGCCGCAGCCGCAGCCGCCGTCCGGGTCGCCGGTGTCGCGGGCGACACCACGCCGATGTGGACGAGTTCGCCCTCGACGCACCAGTCGAAGTCGTTGTCGCGGAATCCCTGGGTCGAGTTCGTGGCGGTCAGCAGCTTCACAGTGCCCCCTCGGCCGGCCGTGGACCCGCCCACAGTACGACGAGGGTCCGACGTTACGCCGCGAGCCCGGCGCAAACGCCAGATTCCGGGATGCGAAGCGTCCCCGACGGGTAGGGCGGGCGGGACTCGAACCCGCGACCCAGAGATTATGAGTCTCCTGCTCTGACCGGCTGAGCTACCGCCCCGAGGCCATCCCCCGCGACGGCAGGGGGCGTGCCGCGAGTCATCTTAGCGGCGGCCCGTCGACGGCGGCCACTGCGATTTCCCCGATCTCCGTCCTCATCGCCACTAAGCGGCCATGTCATACCTCAGACCGAGTGACGGGCGGCGGTACCCGTCGGTAGGGTCCCGTCCATGTCCAGACGCATCCTGGCCCTCGTCTCGCTCCTCCTCCTGCTCGGCGCGGTCGGCGCGTGCGACGGGGACGACGGGAAGGGCGAGCAGCAGAAGGCCGACTTCGACGGTGCGCAGGTGCTGCGGCGGGCGGCGCAGGCGATGGCGGACCTGAAGAGCGTGGCGTTCACCGTGACGACGCAGGACGAGACGCCGATCATGGTGAAGGGCGGCGATCTGAAGCTGCTCCGCAACGGCGACGCCGAGGGCACCCTGACGATCGAGCAGTCCGGCCACGCCGTCGAGATGAAGGTCGTCGCGGTCGGCGACAGCATCTACCTGGACGCCGGGACGGGCGGCTGGCGCAAGGCGCCGAAGGCGCTCGCGGCGACGATGTACGACCCGTCGGCCGTCCTGGACCCCGAGCGCGGCATCGCGAGCCTGCTGTCGTCGCTGCGGGCGCCGGAGGCGGAGGCCGTGGAGGAGGTCGGCGGCAAGCAGACGTACCGGGTGGCGGCGACGCTGCCGCAGGACCGGATCGGCGGCCTCATCCCCGGGATCGACGCGGATCTGCCGGGCCAGGTGTGGGTCAACAAGGACGACGGGCGGCTGGTCAAGGTGCGGGGCACGTTCCCCGGCGGCAAGGGCGCGCTGGTCATCGAGTTCACCGAGTTCGACGCCCAGTACAAGATCAGCGCGCCCCGGTGACCGGACGGACGGGCGCGCGGCGCCGCGTCGCGATCGGTGCGGGCGGCGCGGTCGTGCTGCTGGCCGCGCTGGACGCCTACGTCGTCACGACCGTGCTGGTCACGATCGTCGACGACCTGGGCCTGCCGGTCAACCGGCTGGAGCGCGTCACCCCGATCCTGACGGGGTTCCTGCTCGGGTACGTCGCGGCGATGCCGCTGCTCGGCCAGTTGTCGGACCGGTTCGGGCGGCGGCCGCTGCTGCAGGCGTGCCTGCTGTTCTTCGCGGCGGGCTCGGTGCTCACGGCGCTGGCGCAGGACGTTCCGGTGCTGACGGCGGGCCGGGTGGTGCAGGGCGTCGCGGGCGGGGCGCTGCTGCCGGTGACGATGGCGCTGGCCGGCGACCTGTGGGCGGAGCGGCAGCGGCCGGTGGTGCTCGGCGCGGTGGGCGCCGCGCAGGAGCTCGGCAGCGTCCTCGGCCCGCTGTACGGGATCGGCGTGGTCGCGGCGCTCGGCGAGTGGCGCGCGATCTTCTGGATCAACCTGCCGCTGACGGCCCTGGCGATGGTGGCGGTGCATTTCGCGGTCCCGGGCGGACGGCCGGACGGCCGCGGCCGGGCGTGGACGTGGTCGGCGGGCTGCTGCTGGCGGCGGGCCTCGGGCTGCTGGTCGGCGGTGTCTACAACCCGGAGCCGCAGGAGTCGGCGCTGCCGCCGTGGGGGGTGCCGCTGCTGGCGGCGGGCGCGGTGGCGCTCGTCCTGTTCGTGGTGTGGGAGGTCCGGACGCGCACGCGGCTGTTCGATCTTTCGGGGGTGCGGCGCGGGCCGCTGCTGGCGACGCTGGGCGTGAGCCTGCTGTCGGGCGCGGCGCTGATGGTGACGCTGGTCGACGTCGTGCTGGTGGCGCAGACCGTCCTGGACAAGGACGACGTGGAGGGCGCCCTGCTGCTGACGCGTTTCCTCGTCGCGCTGCCGATCGCGGCGGTGGCCGGGGGCGTCGCGGCGCGGCGGTTCGGGGAGCGGTGGCCGATGGCGGCGGGGATGGCGGTGTCGACCGCCGGGTACCTGCTGATCGCGGCCTGGCCCGCCGATCTGGCGGGCGCGTCGTACGGGCCGCTGCCGCGGATGGACGTCGACCTGGTGATCACCGGCCTGGGGCTCGGCCTCGTCATCGCGCCGGTGTCGTCGGCGGTGCTGCGGTTCGTCCCGGCGGCGCGGCACGGCGTGGCGTCGGCGGCCGTGGTCGTCGCCCGGATGATGGGGATGCTGCTCGGCATCTCGGCGCTGTCGGCCTGGGGGTTCTACCGGTTCCACGCGCTGACGGCCGATCTGCAGCCGCCGCTGCCGTTCACGATGTCGGACGCCGAGTTCGACCGGGCGATGGACGGCTACCTCGCCGCCGTCGAGGCGGCGCTGCGCACCGAGTACCGGGAGATCTTCCTGATCACGGCGGTGCTGTGCGCGCTCGGGTTCCTGCTGGCGCTGTGCGCCGGAGGGCGGCGGGACGGCGCCGCCGCCGCGCGGTCCCGCGCGAGCGCGCGGCGGACCCGGCCGGTCGCTGAACCGGAAGACGGGTTCCGGACGCGCGCCGCCGCCGGTTACGGTCATGGATGCGGAATAGTGGGCCCGATCCGGGAAACGAATCGGCCATGGGCCACGTGCCGTTCAGCGATCTCGGGAATATCCTGGCAAATGACAAGCAAGGCCCCTTGCCGGGAGGCGCTCCCCGGGGAGGTGACGAGAAATGCGCAGGTCCGGTTCCGGCGGTGGCGAGGGCCGCGGCGGCCACGGCGACGGGCCGCGTCCCAGGCCGCGGGCGGTCGCGCCCGGACGGCCGACCACGCCGCTGCGCAGGAGACTCGGCCTCGAACACAGCGAGCTCCGCCGCCCGGTCGACCGGGTGCAGCGGCTGCTCGGGTTCGCGCTGCTGCTGATCTTCCTGGGCACGGCGCCGCCGCTCGCGATGTGGGCGGGGGCGACGTCCTACGCGGCGGGGAGCCGCGCCGAGGACGCCGAGCGGCAGAGCCGCCGCCAGGTCACCGCGACCGTCACCACGACGGGCGGGACGTCCGCCTCCGGCGACCGGTTCGTCCACGAGACCGTCCAGGCGACCTGGCCGGGTCCGGACGGCAAGCCGCTCGCGGGGACACTGCCGAGCTGGCGGGGCGTCGAGGTCGGCGACCGGCGGACGATCTGGGTCGACCGGGCGGGCGAGCCGACCGTGGAGCCCCGCCCGCACAGCCGTACGGTCACCGACGCGGTGTACGCGGGCACGGCGGCGGTCCTCGGCGGCGCGCTCCCGATCGCGGTGGCGTACGGGCTGGTCCGGCGGCGCTGCGACCGGCGCCGCGACGCGCTGTGGGACGCCGACTGGGCCCGGCTGGACGCCGCCGGGCACGGCCCCCGGTCCTGAGCCGCGGCCGTCAGGCGCCGTTGGCGAACCGGGCCGCGTCCAGTGCCAGCGACAGTTCCACGACGTCGCGCGGGCGCTGCAGCGAGCGGGACGTCAGCTGCTCCAGCCGCCGCAGCCGGTTGAACACCGTGTTGCGGTGGCAGTAGAGGCGGCCCGCGGTGCGCATGGCCGATCCCTCGCACTCCAGCCACGTCTCCAGGGTCTCCAGCAGGATTTCCCGGTCGGCCGCGTCGAGGGCGTCGAGCGGGCCGAGGACCTGGGTGTTCAGCAGCCCGGCCAGTTCGGGCTGGGCGGCGACGAGGGCGCCGGGCAGCCGGTCGTCGAGCCGGACGACGCGGCGCTCCCCCGGCCGGCAGGTGGCCAGCGCGGTCTCGGCGAGCCAGCGGGCGCGGCCGAGCCCGGCGAGCCCGTCCACGACGGTGCTGATCCCGGCCTCGCTCGGGACGAGGTCGCGCAGCGCGGCGGCGACGTCCTGCGGCGAGCGGTCGCCGAGCGCGACGACGCCGACCTCGCCGTCGGTGCGCATCCGCCAGACGAACCGCAGCCCGGCCAGCTCGTCGGGGCGTTCGAAGCCGGGGTCGCGGCGGGCCGCGCGCAGCACCACCACCGCGTACCGTCCGCGTTCGGGCAGGTCGAGGGCGGCCGACGCGGCCTGCGCGAGCCCGCCGTCGGCGCCGCGGCCCTCCAGCAGCGCGTCCAGCAGGGCCTGGACGCGCTCGTCGCTGCGCCGCAGCATCTCCGACTCGGTGCGCCGGTACACCTCGGACGCGACCGTGGACTGCTGCTCGACGGTGTGCCAGACGGTGCTGGCGTAGCGCAGCAGATCGGCCGTCGCCTCGGGGCCCTCGCCGGACACCTCCTCGATGAGCGCCTCCCAGACGACGCGCCCGCCGATGCGGAAGCTGCGCAGCAGCGACTCCAGCGGCATGCCCTGCTCGGCGCGGCGGCGGCCGACCCGCTCGGCCTCCGACAGGTCGGGGCGTCTGCCGCGGGCCTCCTGTGCCCGCTGCACGATGCCGGCCTCCAGGCAGGCGCGGACCGACTCCCAGAACTCCTCGCGGGACACGAAGTCGGTGTAGAGCGGGTCCTCGGCCAGGACTTCGGCGACGAGCCGGTCGGTGAGCTCGGGGATGCGGTCGTGCATCCGGCCGACCATCGTCCGCAGGAGCCGGACGCGCGCCGCGCGGGCGGCATGCGCGGCGGGCCCGGCGGCCCCCGGCGCGTCGGCGCGTTCCATGTCGGCGGAACCCCCGGTCCCGGCATCGGCGCCGGCGTCCCGGGCGGCATCGGCGCTGGTGAGCGGCATGTACGACCTCCGGTCAGGCATCTGCCGACACAGTGTCATGGATCACAGCGAATGAACGCAATGCCCCGGTTCGAACCTGTGCTCCGCACACAACCCGAATACCGTTCGATTGGACCCCTGCCCCGTCTTGCCGCGCGCCCGTAGACGCCCCCGCGGGGCCCGTGCTGGGGTGCCTGCCACACGAGTTGGCAGGAGGCGCGCATGGCGAACGGGACCCTCGAGGTCCGTGATCTGTCGGTGAGCTACGGCCGGGCCGTCCGGGCCCTGCGCGGGGTCTCGCTGGAGGTTCCCGCGGGCTCGGTCACGGCCGTCCTCGGCGCGAACGGGGCGGGCAAGACGACGCTGCTCCGGGCGATCTCGGGCACCCTCCCGTTCCACCGCGGCGCGGTGGAGACGGGCGGCGTCCGGCTGGGCGACCGCACACTTTCCGGGCTGCGCCCGGCGGCCGTGGTGGCCGCCGGGGTCGTGCAGGTGCCGGAGGGGCGGCGGGTGTTCGGGCGGCTCACGGTCGAGGAGAACCTGCGGGCCGGGGCGCTCGGCGCCGGGACCGGTCGGGGACCGCGAAGTCCCGGGCGCGCGTGCTGGAGCTGTTCCCGGTCCTGGCCGAGCGGGCCGGGCAGCGGGCGGGCCTGCTGTCGGGCGGCGAGCAGCAGATGCTCGCGATCGGCCGGGCGCTGATGGCGCGCCCGGACGTCCTGCTGCTGGACGAGCCGACGCTCGGCCTCGCGCCGCTGATGGCGGAGCGGATCGCCGAGACGATCATCGAGATCAACCGGCAGGGCACCGCGATCCTGCTGATCGAGCAGAACGCGGCGCTCGCGCTGGAGCTGTCGTCCACCGCCCACGTGCTCGAAGTCGGCGCGGTGACGCTGCACGGGCCGTCCGCGGAGCTGGCGACGAGCGACGACGTCCGGCGGCGCTACCTGGGCGTCGCCGACGACGACGCGGCCGCGGACGCGGCGAAGGCGGCGCGGACGGCGCAGAGCGCCCCGACGCTCGAGAGGTGGGCGGGATGAGCGAGCTGGCGGTGACCGGCCTCACGGTCCGGTTCGCGGGACTGACGGCGCTGGACGGCGTCGCGTTCACGGTCGAGCCGGGCAGCGTGCACGCGATCATCGGGCCGAACGGCGCGGGCAAGTCGACCTGCTTCAACGTCCTGTCCGGCGTGTACAAGGCGACGGAGGGCAGCGTCCGCTTCGGCGGGACCGAGCTGACCGCGCTGCGCCCCGACCGGATCGCGGCGCTCGGCGTCGCGCGGACGTTCCAGAACATCGCGCTGTCGCGCAACCTCACCGTCGAGGACAACCTCATGCTAGGGCGGCACCGCCTCACCAAGGCGGGGTTCGTCGCGGCCGGGCTGCGGCTGCCGCACGCGCGCCGCGAGGACGCCCGGCACCGGGCGCGGGTCCGCGACATCGCCCGGTTCGTCGGCGTCGACGAGTACCTCGCGGCGCCCGTCGCGGGCCTGTCGTACGGGGTGCAGAAGCGGCTCGAACTGGCCCGCGCGCTCGCGCTGGAGCCGCGGCTGCTGCTGCTGGACGAGCCGGTCGCCGGCATGAACGGCGGCGAGCGGGTGCGGATGGCCGAGGTGATCCGCCGGGCCCGCGCCGACCTCGGCGTCTCGATCCTGCTGGTGGAGCACGACATGGGGATGGTCATGCGGCTCGCCGACCGGGTGACCGTCCTCAACTTCGGCAAGCGCATCGCGAGCGGCCCGCCGGACGAGGTGCAGCGCGACCCCGCGGTGATCCAGGCGTACCTGGGCGGCGCCCACACAGAGACCGGGACCGGCCCGCGGGCCGGCACGGAAGAGGAGAAGGCTTGAGCACCTTCATCGAGCTGGTGATCAACGGGCTCTCGATGGGGGCGGTGTACGCGCTGATCGCCCTCGGCTTCGTGATCATCTTCAAGGCCACCGAGGTGGTGAACTTCGCGCACGCCTCGCTGTTGCTCGTCGGCGGCTTCATCACGGCGAAACTGCACGAGCAGATCGGTTTCTGGCCCGCGCTGGCCGCGGGCATCGCGGGCGCGCGCTCATCGGCGCGCTCGTCGAGATGCTGGTGCTGCGGCGGGCGCGGACCGAGAACCACGCGGTGCTGGCCATCGTCACGATCGGCGTCGACATCGTGCTGACGACCGAGCTGACGCGGCAGATCGGCACCGAGGTGCTGTCGATGGGCGACCCGTGGAAGAACCAGATCGTCACCGTCGGGGGCGTCAGCATCGCGCAGACCCGCATCGCGGCGCTGTTCGTCGCGGCACTGCTGATCACGGCGTTCCTGCTCGCGTTCCGCTACACCTCCTGGGGCGTGGCGATGCGGGCCGCCGCCGAGGACGGCGAGACGGCCGCGCTGATGGGCATCCGGCTGACCCGGGTGTCGCTGACCGCGTGGGCCATCGCGGGCGCGCTGGCGGCGGTCGCGGCGCTGTTCCTCACGGTGTTCCCCACGCCCGGCCTGGACCGCAGCACCTCGTTCGCCGCGATGAAGGCGTTCCCGGCGGCGATCCTCGGCGGGCTGGACTCCACGACGGGGGCGCTCGCGGGCGGGCTGATCATCGGGTTGACCGAGTCGCTCGTCACCGGCTACCAGGGCGACCTGACGTTCCTGGGCCGCGGCATCGGCGAGGTCGCCCCCTTCCTGGTCATGATCGTGATCCTGCTGATCCGTCCCGCCGGGCTGTTCGGCACGAGGGAGCTGACCCGTGTCTGAGCGCGCGTCCCGCCGCCGGCTCGGCGGCCCCCTGTTCGCGACGGCCGCCGCGACGGCCGTCCTGCTCGCCGTCCCGTTCTACGTGGACGCGTTCTGGCTGCAGACCGGCCTGTTCGCGATGTCCGCGGCGATCGGCGCCATCGGCCTGAACCTGCTGACCGGCGCGACCGGGCAGCTGTCCCTCGGCCACGCGTTCTTCCTGGCCGTGGGCGCGTACGGGTACGTGTACCTGGCGTCGGACTCCGATCCGGGCCACGGGCTGATCGGGCTCGGGCTGCCGACACCGCTGGCGTTCGTCGGGGCGATCCTGCTCGCCGGGATCGCGGGCGGCCTGTTCAGCCCGATCTCGGGACGGCTGCGCGGCACCTACCTCGGCATCGCCTCGCTCGCGCTGATCTTCATCGGGCAGCACGTGCTGTTCAACGCCGAGAGCGTCACCGGCGGCTTCAACGGACGGGACGTCCCGCCGATGGAGATCTTCGGGTTCGCGTTCGCCGACAGCCCCGAGTTCGTCCTGTTCAACGTGCCGCTGGGCGCGCTCGAACGGCTGTGGTTCCTCGGCGTCGCGCTGCTGATCCCGGCGATCTGGATCGCCCGCGGGATCCTGCGCGGCCGTCCCGGGCGGGCGATGAACACCATCCGCGACCACGAGGTGGCGGCGTCCGTCATGGGCGTCCCGGTGGCCCGCTACCGCAGCGGCGTGTTCGTCCTTTCGTCGATGTACGCGGGCGCGGCGGGCGCGCTGCTGGCGCTGGCGTTCCGCCGCACCGTCCCCGAGTACTTCGGCATGTTCCTGTCCCTCGACTACCTGGCGATGATCGTGATCGGCGGACTCGGGTCCGCCGCCGGGGCGGTGGCGGGAGCGGTGTTCGTCTCCGTGCTCCCGCAGCTCCTCACGCGCTTCGGCAACGATCTACCGCTCGTCGCGGAGCCGGGCTCGGACGGGGTCTCCCCCGCCGAGGCCGCCCGCATCCTGTACGGCGCCGCCGTCGTCGCCGTCGTCCTGTTCCTGCCCGGCGGACTGCTCGGGCTATGGACGCGGCTGCGCGTCGCCGCGACCCGGCGCCGGTCCGCCCCGTCCCTGCATCGACTCGACGAACAAAAGGAGCAAGCAGCATGAAGCGTAAGGTGCGCGTCACGGCGGCGGCCGCCTTGGCGATGATCCTGCCCCTGGGCATGACGGCCTGCAGCGAGAAGGCGACGGGCGGTTCCGGCGGGACCGACGCGAGCGGCGTCAAGGTCGGCGTCGGCGTCACCGACGACGTCATCAAGATCGGCGTCGAGACCGACCTGACCGGCGTGTACGCGCCGCTCGGCAAGAGCCTCACGCAGGCGCAGCAGATGTACGTCGAGGAGGTCAACAAGGCCGGGGGCGTCTGCGGCCGGGACCTGGAGCTGGTCGTCCGCGACCACGGCTACGACGTCCAGAAGGCCGTCTCCGCCTACAGCGAGCTGCAGGGCGAGGTCGTCGGGATGCCGCAGTTCATCGGGTCGCCGATGGTGTCGGCGCTGAAGCAGCGCATCGAGACCGACAAGATGTTCATCATCCCGAACGCCTGGTCGACGACCCTGCTCGGCAGCAAGTACATCCAGGTCACCGGCACGACCTACGACATCGACATGATCAACGGCGTGTCCTGGCTGATGGACGAGGGGATGATCGAGAAGGGCGACAAGATCGGGCACGTGTACTTCGAGGGCGACTACGGCGAGAGCGCGCTGAACGGCTCCAAGCACGCCGCCGAGAAGTACGGCCTCGAACTGGTCGAGCAGAAGATCAAGGCGACCGCGACGGACATGACCGCGCAGGCGTCGGCGCTGGAGAGCGCCGACGTGAAGGCGATCCTGATGAGCGCGGGCCCGCGCCAGTCGGCGTCGCTGGCCGGGATCGTCCGCAGCCGCGGCGTGACCGCCCCGATCGTCGCCAGCAACTCCGGGTTCTCCCCGCAGCTGCTGAAGACCGAGGCCGCGCCCGCCCTGCTGAAGGGCTTCTACCTCACCAGCGCCGGCGCGCCCATCGGGTCCGACCTCCCGGCGGTCAAGAAGCTCGCGGACGCCTACGGCAAGAAGTACCCGGGGCAGCCGCTCGACAACGCGGTCGTCAACGGCTACACCAACGCGGCCATCTTCGTGGACGCGCTGAAGGAGGCGTGCAAGGCCAAGGACCTGACGCGCGAGAGCGTCATCAACCTCCACCGGGCCCGCAAGTCCTACGACACCGGTTACGGCACGCCGATGGACTTCTCCACGTTCACCGAGCCCGCCACCCGCAAGACCTACATCCTGCGGGCGGACAAGGAGGCGCTCGGCGGCCTGGTCGTCGAGCGCGCCGCCGAGGCGTCCGAGGCCGCGACCACCTACACGGTCCCGGCCGGGAAGTGACCGCCTGACCGCTCCCGCTCCCGCGCCGTGCCCGGCGTCCCCCGCGGACGCCGGGCTCGGCGGCGCGGGCCCGCACGAGCCCGTCCGGACACCCCGTCCGGACGGGTCAGCGGGCGGCGGCGAGGCGGGCGGCGATGCGGTCGAGGGCGGCGACGTCCTCGGGCGGCAGGTCGTACAGGGCGGGCGGCGGGGTGTTGAGGATGCGCTCGGCGTCCCGCGCCGCCGCCCGTCCGGCCGCGGTGGCCGTCACGAGCTTGGAGCGCCGGTCGCCGGGGTTGACGGCCCGTTCGGCGAGGCCGCGGCCGACGAGATCGTCCACGACGAGGGTGGCGTAGGGACGGTCGGTGACGAGGTCGTGGGCGAGGTCGCGCAGCGTCATCGGGACGGGCGCGGCGGCGATGTGGCACAGCGCCTTCACCCGGAAGAAGCTCATCCCGAGCGCCTCGGTGGCCTCCCGCCTGCGGTCGCCGCGCTCCAGGACCGCGAGCCGCAGGTTGCGCCACGCACGGGCGGCGGGGTCGGCCGCCGGGTCCGGGTCGGGCTCGCGGACGCGCTCGCGGGCGGGTTCGTGGGCGGGCTCGTGGGCGGGCTCGGTCTCGGTGATCGGGTGCTCGCTCCGGTGCTGGCTCCGGTCACAGGGCGTTCGGCGGGGTCGAACAGGTCGGCAACGCGCGCCGCGCTGCGGACGGCGCGGCGGCCGGTGGTGACCGTCCCGAGCACGAGCACGGCGACGGAGCAGCCCACCACCACCCAGTATGCCGGGCGGGCCGCCGCCGCGAAGGCGGGCGCGGCGAACGTCCCGGCGGTTCCGGCGGCGAGCACGGCGCCGATGACGGCCACGCCGAGGGCCTGGCCGATCTGCCGGCTGGTGGAGGTGACGGCGGCCGCCACCCCGGCCTGGGCGCGCGGCATCCCGGAGACGGCCGTGTTGGTGATCGGCGAGTTCAGCATGCCGAACCCGACGCCGAACAGCACGTACGCGCCGAACAGCGCGGCGTCGTGCGCCTGGGCGTCGGCGAGGGTGAACAGCAGCCCGCTGGCGAGCATCGCCGCACCGGAGGTCTGCAGCGGGAGGCGGGGGCCGCGGGCGGCGACGATCCGTCCCGACAGCGCGGCGCACACGGCCATCGTCGCGGCCATCGGCAGCAGGCAGAGCCCGGCCTGCAGCGCGGACATGCCGCGGACGTTCTGCAGGTAGATGGTGTTGATGAACAGGAACCCGGCGAATCCCGCGCAGCCGGTGATCGCGACGAGCGTGGCGCCGGAGAACGGGACGCTCCGGAAGAAGCGCAGGTCGATCAGCGGTTCCCGGACGCGCCGCGCGCTCACCACGAACGCGCACAGTGCGGCGGCGGACACGGCGACGCAGCCGAGCACGGCCGGGTGGGTCCAGCCGAGCCCGGGGCCCTCGATGATCGCGAACGTCGTCCCGGCGAGCAGCACGATCATCATGCTCTGGCCGACGGGGTCGGGACGGCGCGGCCGCTCGGCGCGCGACTCGGGCACGAACAGCGCGGTCAGCACGAGCGCGGCCAGCGCGATCGGCACGTTCAGCCAGAAGATCGCGCGCCAGCCGACCGAGTCGACCAGCAGCCCGCCGACCAGCGGCCCGAGCCCCATGCCGAGGCCGACGACGGCGCCCCACACGCCGATGGCGCGGGCCCGCTCGCGCGGCTCGGTGAACACGTTCGTGATGATCGACATGGCGACGGGGTTGAGCATGGACCCGCCGACCGCCTGCACGACGCGGGCGGCGACGAGCCAGCCGAGCGACGGCGCGAGGCTGCACAGCACCGAGCCGATGCCGAACACGGCCAGGCCCGTCTGGAACGTCCGGCGGCGGCCGAGCCGGTCGGCGGTCGCCCCGGACAGGATGAGCAGCGACGCGAGCACGATGAGGTAGGCGTCGATCGTCCACTGCAGCCCGGACAGCGTGGACCCGAACTCGCGCTGGAGGGACGGCAGCGCGACGTTGAGGACGGTGTTGTCCAGGCTGACGATGAGCAGGCTCATCGAGCAGATCGCCAGCACCAGCGCTTTCCGGCGGGGACCGAGGTCGGCCACGACCCTCCGATCGTTGTACGCATATAACGGTTATGAGCGTACAACGATCCCGGAGACGGACGGTCCGGGCGCGCCCGGCTCGGTCCGGCTCCGCCGCCCGGTCAGCTCAGGGCGGGGGTCCGGGTCCGGGCGGCCGGGACGACCAGCGGCGTGCCCGTCTCGGGGCAGTCGATCACCCGGCACGGCAGCCCGAACACCCGCTCGACGAGATCGGCGGTGACGACGTCGGCGGGCTCGCCCTCCGCGACGATCTGCCCCTCCCGCATCGCGATCATGTGGGTGGCGTAGCGGGCCGCGTGGTTCAGGTCGTGCAGGACGGCGACGACCGTGCGCCCCTCCTCGTGCAGGCGCGCGCACAGGTCGAGGATCTCGATCTGGTGCGCGATGTCGAGGTACGTGGTGGGCTCGTCCAGCAGCAGCAGGGGCGTCTGCTGGGCCAGCGCCATCGCGATCCACACGCGCTGCCGCTGCCCGCCCGACAGCTCGTCCACGCTGCGGTCCGCCAGGTTGTCGACGGCCGTCGCGGCCATCGACTCGCCGACGACCCGCTCGTCCTCCTTCGACCACTGCCGCAGCAGCCCCTGGTGCGGGTACCGGCCGCGCGCGACGAGGTCGGCGACCGAGATCCCCTCGGGCGCGATGGACGACTGGGGCAGCAGCCCGAGCGTCCGCGCGAGCTTCTTGGCGGGCCAGCCCGCGATCGGCTCGCCGTCCAGGACGACCGACCCGGCGGACGGCTTGAGGATGCGGGCGAGCGCCCGCAGCAGCGTCGACTTGCCGCACGCGTTCGGCCCGACGATCACGGTGAACGAGCCGTCCGGGACGACGACGTCGAGGTCCCGGGTGATCGTCCGCTTGTCGTAGGCGAGCGTGAGGCCGGTGCCGCTCAGCCGCGCGTCCCCGCCGGAATGCAGATCGGTCGTCATCTCAAATCCGTCCCCTCTTGCGTTCGGCCACCAGGAGCCAGACCAGGTATCCGCCGCCGAGCAGCCCGGTCACGACGCCGACCGGGAGCTGGCGTCCCGGGAAGGCGTTCTGCGCGAGCCAGTCGGCGGCGACCAGCAGCGCCGCGCCCATGCACATCGCGGGCAGCAGCCCGGGGCCGCTCGCCCGGGTCAGCCGGCGGGCGAGCAGCGGCGCGGTCAGCGCCACGAACGCCACCGGACCCGCCGCCGCGGCGGCCAGCGCCGTCAGCAGCACCGCGGCGGCCAGCATGAGCATGCCGGGCGCGCTCGATCGGGACGCCGAGCCCGTGCGCGGCGTCGACCCCCAGCTCCAGCATCCGCAGCGCGCGCCCTCGCACCCGACCGCCACCAGCGGCCCGAGGACCGCCAGCGCGACCAGGACGGGCGCCGCGTCGGCCCAGTCGCGGCCGTCCAGGCTGCCGGTCAGCCACAGCACCGCGCGCGCCGCCTCGGTGATGTGCGCCTGGGTGAGCAGGTAGCCGTTCACGCCGGTCAGGATCGCGGCCGTCCCGATGCCGACCAGGACGAGCCGCTGCCCGTGCGCGCCGTCCCGCCCGGCCACCGCGTAGATCAGCAGGCCGGTCGCGATGCCGCCCGCGGCGGCGCCGGACGCTACCGCGACGCCGCCGCCCCCGGCCAGCACGATCATCACGAGCACGCCGGTGGACGCGCCCGAGGTGAAGCCGAGGATGTCGGGGCTGCCGAGCGGGTTGCGGGTGAGCGACTGGAAGATCGCGCCGCCGAGCCCGAGCGCCGCGCCGACGGCCAGGCCGGTCACCACCCGCGGCAGCCGGATCTCGTTGACGATCAGCGACTCGGCCGGGCCGCCCCGCCCGGCCAGCGTGCGGATCACCTCGGCGGGCGTCATCGGGAAGTCGCCGGTGCCGATCAGCAGCACCCCGACGGCCAGCGCGACGACGAGGCAGCCGCCCGCGACGGCGAGCGCGCGCGGCCGGTAGCGCAGCGACACCCCGGCGGGCGTGCGCAGCACCGCCGTGCGCGCGGCGCGGGACGTCATGACGTCACCGCCTTGCGCGTCCGCCCGGCGCGCGGGCGGCGGACGAAGTAGAGGAACACCGGCCCGCCCGCGACCGCCATGACGACGCCGACCTGCAGCTCCGCGGGCCGCACCACGACCCGTCCGAGCACGTCCGCCCCGAGCATCAGCGCCGGGGACAGCACCGCGCAGTACGGCAGCAGCCAGCGCAGGTCGGGGCCGGTGAGGGCGCGGACGAAGTGCGGCACCATCAGCCCCACGAAGACGATCGGGCCGCACGCCGCCGTGGCCGCGCCGCACAGCAGCGTCACCGTGACGATCGCGGCGCCGCGGGCGCGCGCGGCCGGGGCGCCGAGCGCGCGCGCCGCGTCCTCCCCCATCGCCATGGCGTTCAGGGGACGGGCCAGAAGCAGCGCCATGACGAGCCCGGCGGCGACGAACGGCGCGACCCGCACGACCGTGTAGTCCTGCGCGGCGGCGAGGGACCCGACCGTCCAGAAGCGCATGCGGTCCAGCGACGCGGTGTCGAGGAGCTGGACGGCGTTGACGTAGGAGAACAGGGCCGCGTTCAGCGCCGATCCCGCGAGGGCGAGCCGCGCCGGGGTGGCGCCGCGCCCGCCGCCGACCGCGTACAGCAGGACGGCGACGAGACCCGCGCCCGCGAACGCGAACCATACGAAGCCGGTGAACGACGTGATGCCGAGGAAGGAGATCGCGGAGACGACGACGGCGGCGGCGCCCGCGTTGATGCCGAGGATCCCCGGATCCGCCAGGGGGTTGCGGGTGAGCGCCTGCATCACCGCGCCGGCGAGCCCGAGGGCCGTCCCGGCGAGCAGCCCGAGCAGCGTGCGCGGCAGCCGCATCTCGTGGACGACCGTGTAGGCGTCCGAGGCCGGGTCGATGAGACCGTTCCACGCCTCGCCGAGCGACAGCGGCTTCGCTCCGATCGCGAGGCTCAGGAGCACGATCACCAGGAGCAGCGCCGCGGCGCCGAGGAGCCCGGCGGCCCGGGCGGGACGCCGCGGCCCGCTCGGGGGTGCGTCCGCCGCCGCGGCGGGCGGGGACTGCGTCAACGTCACGGTCGGTCTCCGGGGACGGCGGGACGCTGAGCAGGCCCCACTCTAGGAACAACGGCTTAGGTTAGGTTAACCTAAGCACCCGTCGGGGGCGCAATACGACCATCTTATTTGATTGAGAGAAACACCCGAAATGTCTAGTTTTTCTGCCCGTCGCTTCACCCGCCGCGGCTTCCTCGGGACGAGCGGCGCCGTCGCGCTCGGCGCCGTGCTGGCCGCGTGCGGCGGGGACGACGGCGGAAACGTCACCCAGGGCCTCGGCGCGTGGTCCTTCACCGACGACCGCGGGACGGAGATCGACCTGAAGGCCCGCCCGACCCGCGTCGTCGGCTATGTCGGCACGGCGGCCGCCCTGTACGACTTCGGGGTCGACGAGCGGCTCGTCGGCGTGTTCGGCCCGACCAAGCTCCAGGACGGCTCCCCCGACCCGCAGGCCGGCGAGCTCCCGGTGGACCGCCTGGAGATCATCGGGAACGCGTTCGGCGAGTTCAACATCGAGAAGTACGCCGCGCTGAGTCCCGACCTCCTCGTCGACAACATGTTCGTCGACGGCGAGCTGTTCTACGTCCCGTCCGAGAGCGCCGACAAGATCTACGCCCTCGCCCCCAGCCTCGCGATCTCCACCGGCGCGGTCTCCCTGCCCAAGCCCCTCCGGCGCATGGGCGAACTGGCCGTCGCGCTCGGCGCCGACCCGAACGCCCCCAAGGTCACCGAGGCCAAGGCCCGGTTCGACAAGGCCGCCGAAGCCGTGCGCACCGCCGTCGAGGCCAACAAGGGCGTGCGAGTGCTCGCCGCGTCCGCGAGCCCCGACCTCTTCTACGCGTCCAGCCCCGACAAGAACAGCGACCTCATCTTCTTCAAGGAACTCGGCGTCGAGCTGATCACCCCGGAAAAGCTCGGCGAGAACGGCTTCTACGAGGAGCTGAGCTGGGAGAACGCCGACCGCTACCCCGCCGACCTCATCATCCTGGACAGCCGCACCCAGGCCCTGCAGCCCGAAGACCTCGGCGGCAAGGCCGCCTGGCGCGACCTGCCCGCCGTCAAGGCCGGCCAGGTCGTCCCGTGGGAGGCCGAGCCCCGCTTCTCCTACCTGGGCTGCGCGCCGATCCTCGAGAACCTGGCCAAGGCCATCGAGTCCGCCGAAAAGACCGGCTGAAAGGCTTCGTCATGACGACTCCCACGCACCCCTACGGCCTGTTCGACCTGCACGTCCTGCGCTCCGAGAAGCTCGGCCCGTCCATGGTCCGGATCACCCTCGGCGGCCCCGGCCTGGACGGCTTCGCCTCCGCCGGGCGCGACCAGCGGATCAAGCTGTTCTTCCCGCACCCGCACCAGGACGCGCCCGTCATGCCCGCGAACTGGACGGCCGAGACCTGGTTCGAGGACTGGCGCGCGATGGACCCCGCCGAACGCGGCATCATGCGCTCCTACACCGTCCGCGACCAGCGCCCCGGCGAACTCGACATCGACTTCGCCATGCACACGGACGGCGGCTCCGGCCCCGCCGCCTCGTGGGCGTCCGCGGCCGCGCCGGGCGCCCGCATCTCCGTCCTCGGCCCCACCGGCCCCGACAACGGCGGCTACGACTTCCGCCCGCCCGAGGCGCCCCCGTCGTTCATCGCCGGGGACATCACCGCCCTGCCCGCCATCGCGGGCAACCTCGCCTGGCTGCCCGCCGGCACGCCGACCCGGGTCTTCGTCTCCGTCCCGCACGCCGAGGACCGCCAGGACCTTCCCACCAAGGCCGACGCCGAGATCGCCTGGGTCCCCGACCTCCTCGGCGCCGTCCGCGCCGCCGACGTCCCGGACGGCGCCTACGTGTGGATCGCGGGCGAGTCGGCCACCGTCAAGTCGCTGCGCCGCCACATGGTGAACGAACGCGGCGTCCACCGCCGCTCCGTCACCTTCTGCGGCTACTGGCGGCGCGGCGCCAGCGAGGAGGACCTGCTCGCCGAGTACGACGCCGGCAAGAACCCCTACGGCGAAGAGTGATCAGGGGCGCGGAGCAGTCCGCGCCCCAGCGCCGCCACGACCGCCGCCGTGCGGTCGGAGACGCCGAGCTTGCCGAACGCCCGCAGCAGGTGCGTCTTCACGGTGGCCTCGCCGATGTGCAGGCGCGCGCCGATCTCGGCGTTCGTCAGCCCCCGCGCGACCAGCCCGAGGACCTCCGCCTCCCGCGCCGACAGGACGGGCGGCGGAGCCTCCCGCGCGGGCCGCGCCGCGTCCGGCGGCCGCGGCCCCGGCCGTCCCGCCGCGACGTCGCGGACCGCCGCCGCGAGTTCGGCGAGCGACGCGTCCTTCAGCAGGCAGCCCGCCGCCCCCGCCTCGATGGCCCGCGCGATCTCCGCCCGATCGTCGTACGTCGTCAGCACGAGGATCCCGCGGCCGGGCAGCCGCCGGATCGCGCTCACCCCGTCGCCCGACGGCATCCGCAGATCCATCAGGATCACGTCCGGATCGACCCTCGGCGCCAGCGCGACCGCCTCCTCCCCCGAGGCCGCCTCCCCCGCCACGTCGATGTCCGGTTCCGCCGCCAGCATCCCCCGCAGCCCCTCCCGGACGACCGGATGATCGTCCACGATCAGCACCCGCGGCACGGCACCTCCACCGAAACCTCCGTGCCCGACGGCGAACTCCGCACGTCGAACGTCCCGCCCGACTCCGCCACCCGTCCCCGCATGCTCCGCAACCCGAACCCGTCCCGCACCGTCCCGGGGTCGAACCCGCACCCGTCGTCCGCGACCGTCAGCCGGACCCCCTCCCCGTACTCCAGCGTCACCCGGACGGTCGTCGCCCCCGCGTGCCTCCGCACGTTCGCCAGCGACTCCTGCACCACGCGCAGGAGCGTCACCTCCAGGACGCCCAGCGGGCGCGGGTCCCCGGTGACGTGCAGCCCGACCGGAAGGCCGAAGGCCCGCGCGAGCCGCCGCAGCGCCTCCGGCAGCGACGTCCCGTCCAGCGCGGGCGGCGCCAGCGCGGCCACCAGGCCCCGCGTCTCGGCGAGGTTCTCCTTCGCCGTCCGCGCCGCCGTCTCCAGGTACCGGTTCCCGCCCACCTCCGCCTCGGCGGCCTGCAGCAGCATCAGGATGCCGGTGAACCCCTGGGCGATCGTGTCGTGGATGTCGCGCGCGAGCCGCTCCCGCTCGGCGAGCGCCCCCGCCTCCCGGCTCACCGCCGCCAGCACGTCCCGCGTCCGGTCGAGCTCCCCGATCAGCCGCGCCCGTTCCCGGTTCTGCTCGCCGACCCGTCCGACGAACACCGCGATCAGGGTGCCGGACGCCAGCCCGGCGGCGATGATCACCACGGCCAGCGGCGCGTCCATGCCGGACTCCGCGAGCAGCATCACCGTCGGCCCCGCGCACAGCGCCGCCATCACCGCGAGGCCGCGCCCGGCCCGGTACAGCATGTAGGTCATCGGCGACAGCGCCGCCAGGCCCGTCGCCGCCACCGGTGCCAGCAGCGTCGCCGGGACGAACAGCACGATGAGCGTCGCCGCGAACACCCGGTGGCCCGGCCAGCGCCCGTCCGCCCGCAGCCCCGCCCGTCCCCACCGGGCGTACACGAGGCCCAGCAGCACCAGCAGCCCCACCGCCGCCGCCCGCCGCCCCCGCGGCACGTCCTCCGCGCACGTCAGCACGACCGTGCCGACCAGCACCATCGCGAAATACGCCTCCCACAGGGGATAGGCCCGGTGCCAAACGTCCTCGGCCCGCGCCGCCTCCGGACCGGTCATGCCCGCCACCCCGTCCACCGATCGGTGGATACCACCGTCTCACCTCCCGCAGGAACATCAAGGCATGAACCGCACCGTCCTCATGGCCGCGACGATCGCCTACGGCCTGATCATCGCCCTGCTCGCGATCCTGGACGTCGAGGCCCTCGGCGTCATCGCCGCGGTCGGCGCACTGATCGTCGGCGGCGCCTGGGGCGTCGCCGGCGTCTTCAGCGGCCGACGACCCCAGAACTGACCCACGACCGGACGAGCTGCGCGTGCGACAACGGCACGCGCAGCTCACCGACGTCCCCGTTCACCGTGTAGTCGAGCAGGACCACGTCGCCCATCCCGCGCAACCGCTCGACCAACGCCCCCAGCCGATGCTCCAGCACCCACCGGTACGTCGGCAGGTAGATCTCCCGGCGTGCCCGCTCGTACGGCACCAGTTCGTCCCCGAGCCGATGCCCGAGCACCGGCCCGTACTTCCGCACCGTCCGCTTGATCCCCCGCATCGACGTGATCCGGAACCGCCCCGGATCGGCATCGGCCCCCTCGAACACCTTGAGCCCCTGCCACACGCCCTCGACCGACTCGCTGAACACCCCCGGCATTCCGGGCACGGGAACGCCCCCGTGCGGCCAGAACGGGCTGAACCGCACCCACGGCTCGGGCCCCTTCGACGTCACGTCCAGAATGACCGCGCCCGGAAACTCGGCCTCCAGCGACTTCGCCCCGCGCCGCCGCCCCGCAACCCAGGGCGCCATCCCACGACGATCCCACCCGCCCCCGACAACAAAGCGCCACGCGCTTCTCCCCCGAACACGCTGACGAACGTGCGCGATCGCCGGGGCGAGCGGTTCACGACGCGGGATCCGGTGTCGCACGGAATCGGGCGTCCCGGCCGGCCCGTGCCGAGACGATGGTCTGGGCGGCGGCGAGGGCGGCGAGCGTCCACAAGGGCAGGGTCCAGCCGCCGGTGGTGTCGTAGAGGACGCCGAACAGCAGGGGCCAGGTCGCGGCGAAGAGGTAGGCGATCGCCTGTCCCATCCCGGCCAAGGAGGCGGCCGACCGCTCGTCGGCGGCGCGGAGGCTGAAGAAGGTGAGGGCGAGCAGGAAGGCCGCACCGGCGCCGAGGCCCGTGACGGTGACCCACAGCCAGGCGAGGCCGGGCCACAGGACGAGACCGGCGTAGCCGACGACGAGGATGGCCGAGGCGCCCGCCGCGATCGTCCTCTGGTCGGCCATGCGGCGGATAAGCAGCGGGACGGCCACGTTCATCACGACGCCGAGGAGTTGGTACAGGGACAGCAGCCAGCCCGCGCTCGCCTCGCCCGTGCCGAGGTCTTTCAGGATCGTGGGGTACCAGGTGATGACCGTGTAGAACCCGGCACTGGCCAGAGCCATGAAGGCCGCGACCTCCCAGGCGAGCGGCGAGCGCCACGGGCTGAGCCCGGTCACCGGCGCCGCGGCCGAGTCCGTCCGCGGGGTTTCCCCGCCGGACGGCTCGCGGCGCCGTGCCGCTCGGGGCGCCCATACGCCGAGCGCCACGAGCACCAGACCGGCCCAGACGCCCAGCGCCGAGCGCCAGCCGCCCGGGAGGACGTCCGCCAGCGGGACGGTGACGCCCGAGGCCAGAGCCGCGGCGATGCCGGCGGTGGCGGCGTAGACCCCGGTCATCTGGCCGATGCGGTCGGGGAAGTCCCGGGTGATCACGCTGGGGAGCAGGACGTTGCCGACGGCCACCCCGGCCGCCAGCAGGATCGTCCCGGCCCATAGCAGCGCGGTGACCGGCAGAGATCGCAGCACCACCCCCGCCAGGAGCACGGCGAGGCCGAGCCAGAGCGCCCGGTCGGTGCCCAGGCGCCGGGTGAGCGGGACGACCAGTGGCGAGACCGCGCCGAAGGTGAGCAGCGGCAGCGTGCCGACGATGAAACCGGCCGCACCGGCGGACAGTCCCACGTCGCCGCGGATCGGGTCGAGGACCGGCCCGATGGCGCTGATGGCCGTCCGGAGATTGGCGGCGATGACGACGACACCGGCGATCACCAGTACGCGTCGTGCCGTGGTCGCCTCACCGGACATGGTCGTACCGGGACTCGCCGTGCCGCCGGAAACCGTCGAAGTGCTGTGCGTTCATGATCTTCATCGTCGGCGACGACGGCGCTGCCGAAAGCCCCTCAAGCTAGGACCCTTTGGGCTAGGACGATCGGGCGCTCCCCTCACCATATGGACACGCGCGGTTGCTAGGCTGGGCGCAGCGTCGCGTGCCGGTGGCGGACCGCGTCAGGCATGGAGGCGCCGGACCAGGAAGGTGGTCGACATGACCCTTTCCCTGCCCTCTCACCCGTGAGTGAGAGCGAGAAGAACAGGCTGATCGCCTGGAACCGCGAACTGTCGGCCGCGCACGAGCGCTGCGTCGAGCACTGCGTCTCGCGCGTCAGGCGCTGCGCGCCGGGGACGCCGCCGATGCCGCTTCGGCGAGCGGTGACCTGCTGCTCTACTGCAAGGGGTTCTGCGCCGCGCTCGACGGTCACCATGTCGGCGAGGACGCCGGGCTGTTCCCCGAACTGGCCGCGCGCCACCCGGAACTGCGCCCCACGATCGCCAAACTCCAGGAGGACCACGAGCTGATCGCGGCGCTGCTGACGCGGTTCGAACGCGCGTTGTCCTCGGGTGCCGCGCCGAGCGTCCTGACGTCCCATCTGGACGGGCTCGCGGCGATCATGGAATCCCACTTCCGGTTCGAGGAGCGGCGCCTCCTCGGCGCTTTGGCGACGCTGGACCTGGAGGCGGACCCCCGGGAGCTGCTCGGCCCCCTGTGAAGCGCGTCACCGCATGTCCTGCACTCCGGCGATCAGCATGGTCAGGACCGACTCGAACAGCGCGTCCGGAGGTTCGTTCACAGACTCGGACGCGAGGCGCCGCAGGTTCGGCAGCGCCGCGGGTGCCGTTTGCGGCGGCACGCCCGTCCAGGCGGCGGGATCCGGACCGGCCGGTGGCCGGTCGTGCCAGGCGTCCCAGACCTCGGCGAACCCGGCCACCTGGAGCACGGTGATGGACCAGGCACGGTAGGCGTCCTGCGGCGACAGCCCCAGCTCCAGGAAGAAGCCCACCACCGTGTCGTCGGCCCGAAGCAGATCCGGCGAGGCGAACGGGGTGAGGTCCTCGGCGCGGGCCAGCGCCAGCATGCCCGGGTGGGCGCGGTACCAGGCGCGCAGTTCCCGGCAGTAGGTCCGCAGGCTTTCCTGCCACCGGCCGGTGTCGAGCGACGGCCGGGGCCGGTCGCTCTGGCAGACGGCCACCATCTCGCCCAGCAGGTCGCGGCGATCGGAGACGTAGTTGTAGAGGGCGCGCGGCGATACCTGGAGGCGGGCGCCGACGGCGCGCATCGTCACCTCGGCCGGGCTCGCCTCGCCGAGGATCTCCAGGGCCGCCCGGGCGATCCGCTCCCTGGTCAGGGTGGGGCGGCCGCTGCGGAACTCGGGCCGCTTCCGGCTCCTGGCGGCGGGCTCGGCACCGTCTGGTGTGGACACCGGGCCATCGTAGCGAGCACTGAACTTCATACGGTGTTGACTTTAAGGCCGTAATGGAGGTTAGGTGAGCCTTACCGGATTCCAGATCGTTTCGGGAGGTTGGCATGCAGTGGTCGGTGGTTGCCGGGTACGGCGTGGCCTACGGGCTGGCCCTCAGCGTGGCTTTCACCGCCGCGGTGTTCGCCGGGGCCGCCATGAGCAGGGATTTCCTGCTGAACGACTATCCGCCCGCGATCCAGGAACGGTACGGCCGGCCCAAGAGCGTGCGCGGACGGCGGGTGGCCGCGTTGTTCGGCGTGGTCGTCTGGGGTCTCTGCGGGCTTCCGCTGATGATCGCGGCGATGGCGGGGCTCGACGGCGCGCTGGACGACGGCCTGACGTTCCTCCCCGCGGCACTGTGCGCGGCCTTGGTCTTCGCCACGCTGTCGCTCTGGGACCTCGTCGTCTTCGACTGGATCATCTTCGCGGGGCTGCGACCCCGCCTGCTGGCCCTTCCCGGCACCGAGGGGATGGCCGAGTACCGCGACCTCCGCTTCCACCTCGGCGCCGCGATCAAGGGCAGCCCCCTGATCGTCGTCGTCGGCCTGGTCACCGGAAGCATCGCCGCCCTGCTGACCTGACCCTCGCGTACCCGAGGGTCGGCGTCGCGTATTCGGTCCATCAACGACCTGATGCCGTTCGGCAACGGCACGACCACCAGGGCATGCCGGAGAAGGCCGTCGACCGGATTCAGGCGCCGCTGCCCCGGTGGGCCGTCCAAGGCCAGAGCTTGTCGGGGTTGCGTACCGCCCAGATGCTCTTGATCCGATCGCCTTGGACGCCGAACGCCGCCACGGTCACGGTGACGCCGTCGTGCTGGGCCACCAGGCCGGGCTGACCGCTGACCGTCCGCTTCAAGATCGTCAGGTTGGGTGCCCGGCCGGCGATGGCGATGAGGTAGCGGGCGATCTGCTCCGCGCCTTCGATGGGGCGCAGCGCGGCGCCGGCCAGGCCGCCGCCGTCGGCGATCACCGTGGCGTCGGGGTCGAGGAGGCCGACGAGGGCGCCGATGTCCTTGGACTCCCATGCCCGCTTGAACTCTCCGACGAGGACGGCCTGCCGGGCCGTCGGGACCGCGGGGGCCTGCGAGGTGCGGACCCGACGGCGCGCCAAGGAGGCCAGCTTGCGACATGCCGCCGGTGTGCGGCCGACGATGTCGGCCACTTCGGCGAAGGGATACCGGAAGACATCGTGGAGGATGAAGGCGACGCGCTCGGCCGGGGCCATCGACTCGAGAACGACGAGGAACGCCATGTTGACCGACTCGTCGAGAGTGATCCGATCGGCCGGGTCCGCGTCGCCGCGCGTCCGGCCGTCGCCCCACTCCGTACGGTCGGGCAGTGGCTCGGGGATCCATTCGCCCACGTAGTACTCGCGCCGGGAGCGCGCCGAGCCGAGCAGGTCCAGGCAGATGCGCCCGGCGACCTTCGTCAGCCAGGCGCCGGGAGACGCGATGGCCTCCTGTTGCCGCCGGGACATGGCGTACCAGCGAGCGTAGGTCTCTTGTACGACGTCCTCGGCATCGGCCAGGGAGCCGGTGAGCCGGTAAGCGAGGTTGATCAGCTGTCGTCGCTCGCTCATGATCGCGCTCAAGCTCGGATCGTGGCGGCCGTGTCCCGGCCCGGGTGTGGTGGTCACGGTGTCTCGATTTCCTTCGTCGCGTCTGCCCTCACCGGTTCGACGAGACAGCGTGCCGACTTGTGAGGCCGGCGCGTCACAATCCCTCGGGCTGTTTCGTCGGACCGGTAAGGCCCGTACCGGACGCCACAGGCTTCGTTGACGCTCGGAAAGGAAACCTCGCCATGTCCACGCCCGCGATGACGAAGGAGGCCGACCTCACGTTCTTGCGTATCGCGGTCACTCTGCAAACTGTGGTGGTTTTCGTGCAGGCGATCACCGCAGGGCTGTTGTTGTCCTCGCCCGACATCAGGGTGTTGCACAGTGCCGGGTCGTACGGGCTGTTCTTCGTGGTGCTGCTGCATCTGGTCGTCGCGATCTTGATGTGGCGGCGGGGCGGCGGCTCACCCAAGCCCATCCTGTACGCGGGCGGGTTCTTCGCGCTCACGCTGGGCCAGATAGCGCTGGGCATCGCGCATGTGAAAACTCTGCACGTCCCATTGGGCGTCCTCATGTTCGGCATGAGCGTTCTCCAGGCCGTCTGGATCTGGACCGACCGGCGCGGGCGCACCGCCGCCGCGGCATGACGGCCGACGCGTCGCCTCCGGCCTCACCGGCCGGGCCTCTCCGATCGTTGCTGAAATCGAGAAGGGAAATCCTCGCCATGTCCACCTCCACGACGATCGAGCAGAACGATCCCCGATCGCGTCTGCCCGACCCCGCGCAGTACTTTCCCGAGATCGCGGCGATCGCGGTAGCGATGTCCAAGGCCACCCGGAACGGCACGGTTCCGCCGACCACCATCGGCCTGGTGCAGTTGCGCGCCGGACAGATCGTCGGCAGCACGTACCACACCGTCCGGCAAACCGGCCTTCTCCGCAAGGCCGGGGAGACGGAGGAACGCATCACCGCCGTGGCGTCATGGCGGGACGCCACCTACTTCACCGGCGCCGAACGGGTCGCGCTGGAGCTCGTCGAGGCCGTCCTCACCCCGAACCCGTCCGGGGAGCGCGTCTCCGACGAGCTGTACGCCGAAGCCTCCGCCCACTATGACGACAAGCGCTCTGGACCCTCACCATCGCGATCAGCCAGATCTGCTTCTTCATCCCCGTCGCCCTCATCGCCAGGCCGATCCCCGGTAAGCCTCCCGGCAAGAACTACGTCCAGTAGCTCAGGCAGCCCCCGCGCGATCCATGTGGACGGACCGTGGCGGGCGTGGCTCGAACGCCGCGGGCTCGCACCGCCCGTCGCCGGGCTGCCCGCCGAGGCGCCCGTCGAGGAGCCGTTCGGTTATCCGTCGCCCACTTCCACTCTCCGCCGGAACGTCGACGCGTCGTGGAGGTGCTCGACGATCCAGTGGGCGACGTTCGCGCGCGTCGCGCCTCCGGCCTTCGTCAGGTGGCCGCCCACGACCGCCCGGTAGTCCGGCGTCGCGGGTCCGTCCTTGAGCATCGGGACGCGCACGATCGTCCAGTCGAGCCCGCTCGCCTCGATCTCGTCCTCCATCCGCGCGAGGTCGAGGTGGACGTCGCGGTACACCCGGTCGACGAGAACCGCGAGACGAGCCGCTGCACCGGCGACAGGTGCGCGGTATCGAGCCCGGCCGAGGACATGGCGAGGAGACGCCGACTGCCCGATCCGCGCACCGCGCCCAGGAGGTTGCGCATCCCCCGCGAGAAGACGGTGACGGCCTTGCGGTCCGGTGTTCCGAGGGCGACGGCGACGGCGTCCGCTCCGTCGAGGGCCGCGTCGAGGGTGCCGGGGTCGAGGACGTCGGCGGTGACCGTTTCGAGCCGCCGATGCGTCGTCCCGAGACGGCTCGGATCACGGAGGACCGCCCGTACCTCGTAGTCTTGCGCCAGTCCGTGTTCGACGATCAGCCGGCCGGTGCGGCCCGCCGCGCCGACCACGACCAGTTTCCCTCGGCCCGTGCCGTCCATCACGCCGACGCCGCCCCGACGGCGGCCGGTCCCGCGGGCCGCGGCCGGTTCCGTCGCGGACGCTCGCGGGGCAGCAGCACGCTCGCCGCGATCAGCCAGATCAGCCCGCCGAACCGCGCGATGGGCAGCCCGATCCCGGACCAGGCGAGCCCGGCGGGCACCAGCCGCAGGAGCAGCGCCAGAACCGCGACGCCCGCGAGGAGCAGCCCGAACGCCACCACGTGGGCGGGGCCGCCGGTCGCGAACATCAGGTCGGCGAGGGTGCGGGCGAGCACGGGGCTCTGCGGGGAACCCGAGCGGGACGCCGCCCAGCCGAGCACCCCGCACAGCGCCATCGCCACCGCCGACATCACCCCGCCGGCCAGCGCGATCGCGGGCCCCGACCGCCGTCGTCGACCCGAGCCGCGCCCGGCCTCCGGCATCCTGCTTTCCGAGGCGGTTTCTCCTGTCGCGTCAGCGGTCATGCCGGCTCTCCTTCCAGGTGCCGCGCGGGGGCGGTGCCGGGCCGGGGGCCGAACGGGGCGTTCCCGGCGAGCTTGCCGCCGTCGATCGGGAGGGTGGCGCCGGTGACGAACGACGCCGCGTCCGAGCACAGCCACACGGCCGCGTCCGCGACCTCGGCGGGGCGCCCGATCCGGCGCATGGGCATGGCCCGCCCGGCCGCCTCCCGCGCCTGCTCACCGGCGCGCTCGAGCTGCTCGGTGTGGATCGGCCCGGGCGCCAGCGCGTTGATCCGCAGCCCGGTCTCGGCGTAGTCCAGTGCCGCCGACCGGGTCAGCCCGATGAGGCCGAACTTGCTCGACACGTAGCCCGCCAGGCCGCCGACCGCCTGCAGGCCAGCCGTGGAGGCCATGTTCACGATCGCGCCCCCGCCGCCGTCGAGCATCGCCGGGATCTGGTGCTTCATGCACAGGAAGACGCCGCGCAGGTTGACCGCCAGCGCGCTGTCGTAGTCGGCGACGGCGACATCGGCCAGCGGGGTGGGCGGGTGGCCGCCGCCGGCCGCGTTGTTGACCGCGGCGTCCAGCCGCCCGAACTCCCCGACCGCGCGGCGGACGAGCCGTTCGACCGCGTCCGGGTCCGACACGTCGGTCGCACGGCCAGCGCGCGGCCGCCCGCCGCGCCGATCTCGGCGGCGAGCTCCGACAGCGCGGCGCCGTCCCGGGCGGCCAGGACGACGGCCGCCCCGGCCTCGTGCAGCGCCCGGGCGGTGGCCGCGCCGATGCCCCGGCTCGCGCCGGTGACGATGGCGACCCTGCCGTCCAGGGGACGTGCGGTAGTCATGACCTGCTCCTTCTCATCGGATGCCGGTGCTGCTAGAATTCTTTGGACAGACAGTAAATCTAAATTTGGGAGCGGTCAAGGAGATGAGTCCTCGCGAGTACCGGTCCGACAAGCGCCGGGCCGCCGCCGAGGAGACGCGGCGGCGGATCCTGGACGCCGCCCGCGCCCTGCTGGCGGGCGACGCGCCGCCACGCCTGTCGGTGGACGCGGTCGCCAAGGCGGCCGACGTGTCACGCCAGAGCGTCTACAACGCCTTCGGGTCCAAGTCCGGGCTGCTGGAGGCGCTGTTCGACGCGCTGGCCGACCGTGCGGGCATGGGCCTGTCGGACGCCTTCGCCGCGCCCGACGCGGCATCGGCTCTCACCGGGTTCGCCGAAACGTTCTGCGGATTCTGGGCGAGCGACCGGCCGGTTTTGCGCAGGCTCCGCGGGATGGCCGTCCTCGACCGCGACCTGGAGCTCCTGCTGCGCCGCCGCGACGAGATGCGCCGCACCGCCCTGACCGAGCTGCTCCGCCGGCTCGCCGAGACCCCGGACGACGCGACGGTCGACGTGATCTGGCAGCTGACCTCGTTCGAGACCTACGACGCGCTCGCCGCCCGCGATCAGGCCCGCACCACCGACGATCTCGCGCGTATCATCGGGGCCGCCGCCACGGCCGTCCACCGGGCGGGGCCGTCCGCTCCTCGGAGTTGATCCAGTGATCGACACGGAAGCCCCCAGGAAGTCCTCACCGTCGACGCCGAACCCGGCCGCTCGCGTGTTGCGACCGGTCATGCTGGTGATCCTGCCGGCCTGCGGGCTGTTGGCGTTCACCCGCGCGTTCCCGCAGGAAGTCCCTCCCGCGCAACTGCACGCGGATCTGCGCGAGGGAAAGGTGGACCACCTCGAAAAGGAGTCCGGCGAGAACGCGTACTACGACGGCGGTACGGTGCGGTGGTCCAGCGGCCTGCTGACCTGGCATGAGACCCGGGTCACGGGCCGGAGTGGGAGACCGGCGCCCTTCACGGGGTGAAAGTGACACCGGTTCCCGACCCGCATGACGAGCATCCCTGGTGGACGAACCGTCACCCGGCCTACTTCGCCTCGGGCGCTGGCTGCTCTGGTCGGTCATGCTCGCGGTGATGGCGGGCACGGGCGCTCACCGGTACGCCGGCCGCTGGGGCTGGTTCTGGCTGTACACGGTCGGGCTGTCCGGTGTGCTGCTGCACCTGCTCCTGGAACCCCGCCCGCTTTGGACGCGCGGCGGCGGCGACCTCGGTCCGCCCGCGCGACGCCTGAACGGCACCACGGGACTTCTCGCCGCGATCCCCCTCGGCCTCATCACCTTGGGAGCGCTGTTCGGCCTGCGCGCGGTCGTCTCCTGACGGAGATCCGGCTATGCGTCGAGGTCCCACCTCCGGCGATCGCCGCCGCGGCCGGGCAGGGCGGCGCGCAGGATCCGCCGGAACGTCGGGCACTCGGCGTGACGCGGGGCCGGGCAGGCCGCGGCGTGGCGCAGGGAGTCGCGCAGGACGCCGAGTTCGGCGATCTTCCGGTCGAGTTCGTCGGCCTTCTCGCTGAGCACACGCCGGTCGATGTCCGGGCGTCCGTCGGGCGCGAACATGCGGGCGATCTCGTCCAGGGAGAACCCGGCGGCGCGGCCGAGCGCGATCATGGCCAGCCGGTCCAGGACGCCCGGGGCGAACTGGCGGCGCAGGCCGCGCCTGCCGGTCGAGGCGATCAGCCCCTTCTCCTCGTAGTACCGCAGCGTGGAGGCGGGGAGACCGGCGCGTTGCGAGACCTCGGCAATGTCCAGATCGCTCATCTTGACCTCAAGTCGACTTTAAGGAGCAGAGTGTCGGTAATGGATCGCGGAGTCAAGGAGATGAGCATGGACGAGACCGAGCAGTCGACGCACTGGAACAAGACCGCCGGGCAGGCATGGGTCGAAAGCCAGGGGATGGTCGACGAACTGTTCAAGCCCATCGAGGACCTGCTGGTCGAGGCGGTCCCGGCCGGGGGGCGGGTGCTCGACGTCGGCTGCGGGACGGGCGGGACGACCGTGGCCGTGGCGCGGCGTGCGGAAAGCGTGGGGATCGACGTCTCGGAGCCGATGGTCGAGGCGGCGCGGGCGCGCGCGGAGCGGGCGGGCGCGGACGTCCGGTTCGTTCGCGCCGACGCGGAAGAGCACGAGTTCGAGCCGGGTTCCTTCGACACGGTCATGTCGCGCTTCGGCGTCATGTTCTTCGCCGATTCGGTGAAGGCGTTCGCGAACCTGCGGCGCGCCACGGCGGACGGCGGCGCGCTGCGGCTCGTGGTGTGGCGCGGCGCCGAGGACAACCCGTTCATGACGACGGCCGAGCGCGCCGCGGCGCCGCTGCTGCCGGACCTTCCCGAGCGGCGTCCGGACGCGCCCGGGCAGTTCGCGTTCGCCGACGCGGGCAAGGTCCGCGGCATTCTCGAGGAAGCCGGATGGGACGACGTCGACATCCGGCCGGTCGATGTGGAGTGCGTCCTGCCCGGGTCGGCCCTGGACACCTACATCACCCGGTTCGGGCCCGTGGGCCGGCTCCTGCCCGACATCGACGAACGGACGCGCGAGAAGGTCGTCGAGGCGGTGCGGCCCGCGTTCGACCCGTTCGTGCGGGGCGGCGAAGTCCGGTTCGGCGCGGCCGTGTGGCTGGTCACCGCCCGCGCGTCCTGAAACGCGTCACGCCCCGTCCGAACGTGTCGGACGGGGCGTGTTCCCGTGAGCTCCCGCGATTGGACTCGAACCAATAACCTGCCGGTTAACAGCCGGCTGCTCTGCCGATTGAGCTACGCGGGATCGTTTGTCGCCTCGGGGCCTCGGTCCCCGTCGGCGCGTCTAGATTAGCGCATCTCCAGGGTGGTTCGCGCACGGTTAATGGGTGGCGGCGGCGATCGTGGGTATGGGCCGGGCATCATCCGCTCTTACCCGGGGGTTGGAACCACCATGAAGCACCGCATGACGTTCATCGCGGGCGCCGCGATCGGCTATGTCCTCGGGACGAAGGCCGGTCAGGAGCGATACGAGCAGCTCAAGCGGTTCACGCGGCAACTGCAGGAGAACCCGAACGTGCAGGACGCCAAGGGCATGCTGCGGGCCAAGGGCGAGGAGTTCGCCGGGGCCGCGCGGGACAAGGCCGGGAACATGCGCGGCTCGAAGGAGCACGTGCCCGAGCAGCCGGAGCATCACGAGCGTCCGACGGTCTACCCCGGCTGAACGGACGGAACGGTCAGTAGAGGCCCGTCTGGCGGCGCAGGCCTTCGAGGATCTGCTCCGCCTGGGCGCGCAGGCCCGGGTCGTCCGGGTCCATGCCCGCGTCGAAGACGAACGTCCAGCGGACGTCGCCGCCGGTGGCCGGGCGGCGTCCGGCGATGCGGACCCCGCCGCCGCCCGGCAGTTCGGCCCGGTGGCTGACCGCGACGGTCGCGGTGACGCGCTCGCGGATCGTCTCCGGGACGGACCCGGGTTCGGTGAGCCGCACGTGGTGCGCGGCCCGCGAGGTCTCGGTGACGTGCAGCCAGCCGTCCTTCCAGGACGCGCTGTCGATGCGCTCGTACGGGATGCGGACGAACCCGTCCTCGGGGGACGGCAGGTGCAGGGCCGTCGTGGTGGCGACCACGTGCGAACCGCCGCGGGTCGGGGCGTGGGCGAGGGCGCGCTCGCCCCGTTCGAGCGACAGCGCGGTGCGGAGCGCGGCGGGCAGGGAGCCCCGGAGAAGACGCATGCCCCCAAAGTAGGCGATCAGGCGGTGCGCGGGCGCGTCAGGCCGCGCGCGGGGCGCGGCGGGCGCCGAGGAGGTCGAGGACGAGCGCGGCCGACCACGAGTGGTCGTGGCCGCCGCGACCGGAGCCGTCGAAGGGGTCGAAGAACTCGCGGAAGCCGGACTGGCGGACGAGCCGCAGCGTGGAGCCGTACAGGAGGTCGGCGACGACGGGGAGGCCGTGCACGAGGGCGCCGTACCAGATCAGCCAGTTCGTGCTGATCCAGGTGGGTCCGCGCCAGTAGCCGGAGCGGTCGAAGGCGGGCGACTGGATGTCGCACGTCGGGACGGGGTACCCGGCGGCTCCCGCGAAGCGGGCCGACAGGAGGAGGTCGACGAGGGCGCGGACGATCGGGGCGGGCAGTTCGGGATCCAGCAGGGGGCCGAACGCGCCGACGGTGACGGCGGGCAGCAGCCGGTCGGCGCGCAGGTCGCGGGCGCGGAAGCAGCCGCCGTCGGGGTCCCAGAGGCGGTCGAGGAGGGCCCCGTGGATGCGGGCGGCGCGCTCGCGGTGGGGGGCCGGGTCGGCGCCGACGATCTCGGCGAGTTCGGCGAGGGCGTGCGTGGAGGCGAGGTAGGCGGCGTTGACGAGGGGGTCCTCGACGGCGAACGGGTGCGTCTCGCGGATGTGGCCGGGGCTGTACGCGGTCTCGCGGAGCAGGGTGACGAGCCGGACGTACCGGTCGTAGTCCTCGCCGCTGGGGAGCGCGCGCGGGCTGCGGGCGGGCGCGAAGGCGTCCGGCGGCAGGTCGATGCCGCCGAGCGGACGGTCCCAGGCGGGGCTGTTGTCGAGACCGGACTCCCACGGGTGGCAGATCGCGATGAGGCCGCTGGACTCCAGGTCGCGCACCTGGGCGAGGTAGCGGTGCTGGGCGGCGAGCATCGGGTAGAGGCGGGCGGCGAACGCGCGGTCGGGCGAGGCCCGGTGCAGGCGCAGCGCGACGAGGGCGTGCAGCGGCGGCTGGGTCAGGCCGGACGTGCGGACGCCGCGGGGCGCGGCGGGCTGCCGCTCGCTGCACCACAGTTCCGGGCCGGGGAAGAACGCCCGCCGGTCGAGGCGCGTGTTGAACACGATGTGCGGGAGCATCCCGTCCGCCCACTGGCCGCGGAAGAGCGACAGCAGTTCGCGGCGGGCGCGGTCGGGGCGGTGCCGGGCGAGGCCGAGGGCGGCGAACGCCGAGTCCCA
Organism: Actinomadura sp. CNU-125; assembly: GCF_001942465.1. Classification (GTDB taxonomy): domain Bacteria; phylum Actinomycetota; class Actinomycetes; order Streptosporangiales; family Streptosporangiaceae; genus Spirillospora. Next base: position 38,127 of record NZ_MKJY01000033.1, on the reverse strand, counting down.
GCTCCACTGGTGCGGGTAGAGGCCGGGCGACGCGGCGGTCGCGGCGCCCGTCCAGTTGGCGTCCAGCACGCACGCCGCGGCCTGCCACAGCGCGGTCTCGTCTCCGGTCAGCCGGGAGCTCATGTGTTCAGGGGGCCTCCTCACTGCGATTGTGACCCCATATCCGTGCCACGACGAGCCCCCTGGCGAAGTTCGTTCCCGACGATGCGGGGTAGAGGCACGTGATTTTCTACGGTGCGGCGGCCCGTGACAGGAGCCATTCCGCGATCTCCTGCCCCGCAACGATGCCGCCGGACGCCGTGACGCTCGTGGTCGGGGACGTCCGTCCGGTGTCGTGCAGCTCGCCGTGCGCGGGCCGGACGGCGGCGTCGGCGGCGTCGAGGAGGTCGACGTCGAGGAGGCTGTCCCCGGCGGCGAGCATGGACGCGGCGCCGGTGCGGCGGGCGACCTCGGCCGCGGCGGCGGCCTTGGTGAGGCCGGACGGCAGGCAGTACACCTTCCTGCCCTGCAGGGACGTGCGCCAGCCGCGGTCGGCGCACCAGCCGGTGAGGTCGTCCACCCAGCCCGCGGGTAGGGCGGCGCGGTCGACGACGGTGTAGGCGAACAGGTCGGAGGCGGTGCGGCGTTTCAGGACGAAGTCGCCCGAGACGCCCGTGAGGTGTTCCCGAATCTCCGCGAGGGGCGCGCACTCGCCGGCGACGCGGGTCCGGACGGACGCGGACCAGTCGGGGTCGTCGGCGCCGTCCACGAGGAGGTGCCCGCCGTTGGCGCAGATCGCGTACGCGGGCGGCTTCTCCAGCAGGCGGACGCGACGGTACTGCTCGGGCGTGCGCGTCGTGGTCGGGACGAACGTGGCCGCGGCCGCGAGGTCCTCCAGGGTGCGTGCGGCCTTCTCCGTCATGTAGGAGAGCGGTTTTCCTTGGTAGAACTCCACGCACAGGAGGCGCGGCATCGTTTCGTCTGGGCCGTCCAAGGCGAACGCGGCCTGCGAGTAGATGAGCGTGCGATCCAGGTCGGAACACACAAGGACGGTCACTGAACGGCCCCCTTGCCGAACTTCGGGTGGATGAAGCCCATGCAGGCGTACGGGAAGGCGTCCGGGGCGACTTCCTCGATCGGGACGCCGCGTTCCCGGGCCAGCAGGCGGATGTGCGTCACCTCCGGCCCCGCGTCCGCGCGGATGAGCACCTTCCAGGGCACCCGTCGCAGAAGTACACGGGTCGTTTCCCCGATCCCCGGTTTCACGAGGTTGAGGTCGTCGGTGCCCTGCGCGCGCGCCCAGCGGCGGACGGCGTCCCACCCGGACCAGTCGGGTGTCCGGTCGGCGGCGCGGAGGGCGGGCAGGTCCTTCGCGACCCGTTCGGCGACGTCGTCGAAGCGGGCGCGGACGGCGTCGAGGAAGAGCGCGGAGACGTCGTCGGCGGCGAGATCGGCGTAGAACTTCGCGCCGTGGAAGTCGCCGGGGCCGATCAGGTCGGCGTTGAGGACGGTGCGGCTGACCAGCCCGGACACGGTCGAGTTCAGGCAGGCGGACGGGATCAGGAAGTCGTCGCGCGTGCCGTGCAGCGGGGTGCAGCGCCCGGGGTCGGCCAGGACGGCGAGGTCGGGGCGGAACGGGCCGCCGCGGAGGGCGTCGGTGAGTTCCCGGGTGATCGCGCCCTTGCCCGTCCAGCCGTCGACGAACATCACGCGGGACGGGTCGTGGCGCCCGGCGAGGTACCGCAGGGCGGTGCCGTCGATGCCCCGGGCGCGCACGATGCTGATCGCGTAGTGCGGCAGGTCGAGCCCGTGGGCGAACCGCGCCCAGCGCCGCATCAGGATCCCGACGGGCGTTCCGGCGCGGGCGAGCGACACCAGGACGGCGTCCGGGCCGCGCTCGGCGAGGACGAGCTCGGTGACGAGGCCCGTCGCGTACGCGATGCGCTCGGCGGAGGCGTCCAGGGCCGCGTGGAAGAGCCGCCGGTACTCCGGGCCGGGCTGGTACTCGACGGGGAGCGACTCCGCGTAGTGGGCGCGGCCCGCCTGGATCGCGGCCTCGCGTTCCTCGGTGGGCGCCTCCAGTTCCACGTCCGAGAGGTCCTTCAGCAGCCACGTGACGTCCTCGGCGGGGTAGCTGCCGAATTCCGGGCCGTGCAGCGGCTTCACGCTGGTCTCCTGTGGGACGGGACGGTGGCGATCGTCACCGGGGCAAGCGCGCGCAGCCGGGGCAGAAGGCCACTGGCCAGGACGTCGGTGTCCCCTGGGCCGTCCACCACGAACACGATCCGGTCGAACCCCGCGGAGACGTTGTAGGCGTACCGCTCCCCCGGCCCGTCGGCGGGATCGTCGTGCGAAGGGAACGCGAGGCGCGTCCGGATGGCGTAGCCGGGGTCGTCCACCGCGAGGACGGGCGAACGCGTCGTCGTCGAGTACCGGACGCCCACGCCCTGCAGGGCGTCCGCGAGCGCTTCCGCGAGACGCAGGGGCGCGTACATCAGCTCCTCGAAGCCGAGGACGAGCACCCGGGAGAATCCGTCGCCGAGACCGTCCGCGATGGTGTCGGCCATACGCGGCAGGTCCTTCTCCAAGCGCGCGCGGTGTGCGGGCAGGAACCCGTGCCGCCCGCCGTCGGGAAGCCCGGACGGCCAGTCGAGCCGCGCACGGGTCACAGGGAACGCGTCGCCCGCGGGAGCCGCCCCGGATTCGGTGGGTTCGGTGAGGCTCGCCACGAGGGCCTGCCCGGCCGCCAGGATGCCCTCGGGCAGTTCGACGCGCCCCGCGGCGAGCGCCACGGCGTCGATGCGGGCGCCCAGCCGGGCGGCGAGCGCGTCCATGCGGGCCCGGTCCTCGTCGCCCCGCAGGTCGACCAGGGCGGCCAGGACGTAGTGGCGGCGCGGGCGGACGGCGTGCAGCGCCTCGATCGTGTTCAGCACCGTGCGTCCGGTCGACAGCTCGTCGTCCACCAGGACCATGGGGACGTCGCGGTCGAGGGCGGCGGAGTCCGCGGGGAGCAGGAGGTGGCTCGTGGCGTGGCTGTGCTCCTCCTCGAACCCTCCGTAGGTGGTGAAGCCCGGTACCGGACGGCGCGTGGAGTGCAGGTAGTACGCGCCGCCCAGAGCATCCGCCACGGAGTGCCCCAGGGCCGTCGCGGTCTCCGCATAGCCGAACACGATCGCGTCCTGGGGTTGCTGAGGCTCGCACAGGACGTCCCGTAGTGCGGCCGCCGCGCCCGGTGCGCCGTCCAGAGCGCCCGTGAGGAGCGAACCCGCGCGGGACGGTACGTCCGCGTCGTTCAGGCGCGCGCGCACGAGGCCGCCCAGCAGCAGCCCGGCGCCGTACACCAGCCGCGGGTCGGTGGGGACGTGCTTGCCCAGCACCGCCGACACCAGCAGGTGCGCGCGGCGCGGGTTCCGGCGGACCGCGAGCCCGACGAGGTCGGACAGCCCGGCGCCGACCGGGCGCGCGCCGTCGGTCAGCCGCACGCCGAGCCGTTCCGCGACCCACGTCCCCGCCCACGCACCGGCCCGTGCACCGGCGCCGGTCATCTCCGGTCGCCTCCCCATATTTCGCATCATGGCACGTCGGCGGCTTCGAGCAGCTCGACGAACGTGACGTTCTCGGCGGCGACGCCGAACACCCGGGCGCGCAGCATCAGCCGCTCCGCCCAGGCCCGGTGCGGCTTGGCCTCGTTCATCTTGTTCGCGTACGCGCTCGCCATCGCCCCGCCCCCGGCGACGCCGAGGATGTCGGCGGCGTCGCAGTACTCCTCGTGGGTGACGACCGACAGCGCGTGGACGGCCGCGACATGGCTCGGGTGGATCACCGTCTTGCCGATCAGGCCGTTGGCCTTGTCGAGGTGCACCTCGCGGATCAGCCCGTCCAGGTCGGAGGTGATCAGCCGCTGCCGCAGCGGCGCCGCCCGCTGGACGTCGAACGGGGTGCTGCGCAGCTGCGGCTTGAACATCCGCTCGCCCGCCGAGAAGTACTCCCAGACCGGCCCGGTGATCACGAAGCCGGTGCCGTCGGCGCGGCCGAGCACGTTGACGACGTCGCTGATCACGCCCGCGACCGGGCGGATGTCGTAGATCGTCAGGTCCGGGGGGCGGCGCAGCCCGTACGCGGCGGACATGTCGGTCGCGCCCAGCCGGACCGCCAGGATCCGGTCGCGGTGCTTGGCGAGCAGCCGCGCGACGTCGTGCAGCATCTCGGCGCGCGTCTCGCCGTAGACCGTCTCGGGGCTCTCGATCACCGGCATGGCCAGCAGCGGCAGCCCGCTGCGGGCGGCGGTGTCGGCCAGCGCGTCCAGGAACGCTCCACCGGCGGACGCGCCGAACTTCGGCAGCACGAACCCGCTGACCAGCTCGGCGGCGCCGCCGAGCCGGTCGATGAGGTCCCCGATCTGCCCGGGGGCGCGGACGCGGACGAACAGCAGCGGCGCCGCTCCCCCGCGCGCGTGCAGGTCGGTGAACGCGGCGACCAGGTTCGCCTCGCCCTGGACCACGTCGCCGTCGGCGATCGCGTCCTCCAGGCACACGACCATGCTCTTCACCCCGCGCCGCGCGGCCTTGCCGATGGCGTCGGCGAGGGCCGGGCGGGTCGCCGGGCAGTAGAGCGTCGCGCCGAGCGCCACGGCGAGGACCGACGGGTCGTCGTGCCGGGCGAACGGGCGCGGGTGCCGGAAGAACAGGTGCTTGCGGCGGGCGGCATCGACATGATCGAAATGCCGCATGCCGGACCGCCGCGAGCCCCCGTCCGGCTCGGCGCGTCCCGTTCCGGGGTGGTGCATGACCGTCACGGCCGCCCGATCGGGTCGCTCACAGGTGCGCCGACACCGCGGGCAGCAGGTGCTGGAAGGTCCGCCCGGAGGCGGTCGCGCCGATCGCCGTCATCGACCAGCCGCTCCCGTCCCGCGACACCTTCGCCATGATCTGCGCGTTGTGCCGGCCGCCCTCGGACAGCTCGTAGCGCGCGATCTCCTGCCCGGTGCTCTCGTCCACCAGCCGGCAGAACGCGTTCGCGATCTGCGAGAAGTCCTGGCCGGTGAAGGAGTTGACCGTGAAGACCAACTGGTGGACGTTGTCGGGGATCCGCTGCAGGTCGACGTTGATGACCTCGTCGTCGCCCTCGCCCTCGCCCGTCAGGTTGTCGCCGGTGTGGTGGACGGCCCCTTCCTTGCTCTGCAGCTGGCGGAACCACACCTGGTCGGCGAGGTTCCCGGCGGCGTCGAACAGCAGGCACGACGCGTCCAGGTCGATGGACTGGGCGCGGCTCTTGCCGAACAGGCCCTTCTTGGCGACGGCGTCCCAGCCCAGGCCCATCCGGACGCGGGTGAGGCTGCCGCCCCCGGGCTTGGCCAGCGAGACCTTCTGCCCCTTCTGCAGCGAGATCGACATCGTCGGCTCCTTCGGTGATCGATGGGGATTCGCGTGGGTCGTCGGACAGGGGGCGGGGTGGGAGCGGGCCGGGGTCGGGGGCGGGGCCGTCGGCGCTCGGTCCGGGTATCAGACCTTTCCGGCGTGCAGCGTCTTGTCCTCGCCGGACGGGGCGGCCGGGCCGTCGTCCCCGTTCCGGTTGCGCATCACCGAGCTGACGAACGCGGCGATGATCAGGCCCGCGCCGCCGGTGATCCACTCGGGGACGTGGCCGCCGATGCCGATCAGCATGCAGACGGCGAGGGCGCCGATCGCCCAGTGGGCGCCGTGCTCCAGGTAGACGTAGGTGTGCAGGGTGCCCTTGCGGACGAGGAACACCGTCAGCGACCGGATGTACATCGCGCCGATGCCGAGGCCGAGCGCGATGATGATCGGGTCGGTGCTGATCGCGAACGCGCCGATGACGCCGTCGAAGCTGAACGAGGCGTCCAGGACCTCCAGGTAGAGGAACAGGAAGAACCCGGCCTTGCCGGTGGCCTTGGCGAGGTCGCTCGGCCCGGACCGCCGGATCGTGACCTCGTCCTCGGCGCCGTCGTCATCGTCGTCGATCTCGCTCGCCTCGGAGAACAGCTCGCCGAGCCCGTTCACGAGGATGTAGGTGACCATGCCCAGCACACCGGCGATCATGACCTCGCCGGGGTCGTCGGCCCAGATCGTGGCGACCAGCGCGAGGGCGCCGCCCGCGATGACGACCGCCAGCTGGTCGAGCTTGCCGATCACGGCGAGCGGGCGTTCCAGCCACGTCAGCCACTGGACGTCGCGCTCCTCGAACACGAAGTTCAGGAACAGCATCATCAGGAACATGCCGCCGAACGCCGCGATGGTCGGGTACGCCTGCTCCATCAGGTGGTGGTACCTGCCGGAGTCGTTCAACGCCAGGTCGAACGCCTCGATCGGCCCCAGCCGGGCGGTGATCCCGACGATGACGAGCGGGAACACCAGCCGCATGCCGAACACCGCGATCGCGATGCCGATCGTCAAGAAGATCTTCTGCCAGAACGCGCTCATCCGGTCGAGCACCTTGGCGTTGACCACGGCGTTGTCGAACGAGAGCGAGATCTCGAGAACGGCCAGGACCGCGACGAGCGCGAGGCCCGTGGCCCTGTCATAGAAGAAGGCGGCGACCAGGCCGAGGACCGTGATGCCGAAGGACCACCCGAAGGTGCGAAGAATCATGCGCGTATTTCTGCTAGTCAGTTCGGCCGGACGGGTCCCGCCCGGCCAGCGGGGGCCGTTGTTCAGCCGACGGTCGTTCAGCCGACATTGACGCCGAAGTCCATGGCGATGCCGGCCAAACCGGAGGCGTACCCCTGGCCGACCGCTCTGAACTTCCACTCACCGTTGTGACGGTACAACTCTCCGAACACCATCGCGGTCTCGGTCGAGGCGTCCTCGGACAGGTCGAAGCGCGCCAGCTCGGCGTCGTCGGCCCGGTTGACGATCCGGATGAACGCGTTGCGGACCTGGCCGAAGTTCTGGTGCCGGTTGTCGGCGTCGTAGATCGACACGGGGAACACGATGCGTTCGCACTCGGCGGGCACGCCGCCGAGGTCCACGTTGACGACCTCGTCGTCGCCCTCGCCCTCACCGGTCAGGTTGTCGCCGGTGTGCTCGACCGACCCGTCCGGGCTCGTCAGGTTGTTGAAGAACACGAAGTGCTGGTCCGACAGCACCTTCCCGGACTCGCCGAGCAGCAGCGCGGACGCGTCCAGGTCGAAGTCGGCGCCGGTGGTGGCCCGGACGTCCCAGCCGAGGCCGACGGCGACCGCCGTGAGATTGGGCGCGGCCTTCGTCAGCGAGACGTTGCCGCCCTTGGCGAGTGAGACACCCATGTACGGGCCACCCCTTCCGTGCAGACTGTTTCCGTGCGGTTCGCCCCCCGCCCGGTTCACGGGCGGGGGGCGAGCGATCAGAGGTTGACGCCGAAGTCCGTCGCGATTCCGGCGAGCCCCGACGCGTAGCCCTGGCCGACGGCGCGGAACTTCCACTCCGCACCGGCGCGGTACAGCTCGCCGAACACCATCGCGGTCTCCATCGAGGCGTCCTCGGTGAGGTCGTAACGGGCGAGCTCGGTGCCGTCGCCCTGGTTCATCACGCGGATGAAGGCGTTGCGGACCTGCCCGAAGTTCTGGCTCCGGGAGTCGGCGTCGTAGATCGACACGGCGAACGCCACCCGCTCGGCGGTGGCCGGCATCGCGCCGAAGTCGACCTTGATCTGCTCGTCGTCGCCCTCACCGGCGCCGGTCTTGTTGTCGCCGGTGTGCTCGACCGCGCCGTCCGGCGTGCGCAGGTTGTTGAAGAACACGAAGTGCTGGTCGGTGATGATCTTGCCGGAGCCTCCAGGACGAGCGCGGATGCGTCCAGGTCGAAGTCGGTGCCGGTGGTGGTGCGCAGGTCCCAGCCCAGGCCGACGGTCACCGCCGTCAGCCCCGGCGCCTGCTTGGTGAGCGAGACATTGCCGCCCTTGCTGAGACTGACGCCCACGTGTTCCTCCAAGATCGCATGTCTTCACCGGACGCACCTCGGTTCGTACGGGCGTCCCGGTATATCGACGTAGCAGCGATGCTATCCGTTCCATCCGGGACGTCGGCATTACCGGAAGGGGGCCGTACTGCGCGACACTGGACAGTGGACGAAGGGAGGCGGCGTTGCGGGGTGCGGGCGACCAGCGCAGGCGAGGCCGGGGGGCGCAGGAGGCGGCGGCGGCGATCGAAGCCAGGGAGGCGGCCGCGTCCGCCTTCTACGACATGGACCAGGCGCAGAAGTTCATCGGCGGCCGCGTCACCGTCTTCGAGGATCTGGACGCCCGCGCGGCCGAACCGGCCCGGCGCGAGTTCGCCGGGCTGTCGGAGGCCGCCGACGCCGCGTCCGTGGCGTACATCTCGGTCGTCGACGCGCACGACGTGAGCGACCAGGATCGGTCACCGGCGGAGTACGACGCGGCCCGCCGCGCGTTCGTCGCGTGCACCGAGCGGCTGCAGAAGACCACCCGGGACCTCAACGGCTTCGCCGAGCGGCTCTCGCCGAAGATGGCGCGCCTGGAGTCGGCCCTCGACCGGCTGCCGCCGAAGCTGGGCGCGGCGCGCGACGCCGTGGCCGCCGCCGACGCCGCCGTGACGGCGGCGCGGGAGGCCGGGATGGACGCGTCCGACCCGGCGGCCGAACTCGACCGGGCCAAGGAGTCCCTCGGCGTCCTGTCGTCCCGCGGCCTCGGCGGGCTCGGCCTGGACGGCGCGCTGCGCCGGGCCGAGGAGATCCGCGACACCGCCGAACGCGCGCGGGAGGCGGCGGCCGAGCTGCCGAAGCAGGGCGAGAAGGTCCGCAACTCGCTGAACTCGGTCAGAACGCGGGTGGACGTCGTCGCGAACCGCGTCGGGACCGTCCGGCAGGCGATGAAGACGATGCTGCGCAAGTACTCGCAGTCCTGCTGGCAGGACCTGCGGGGCGCGCCGGACGCGATCGAGGCGGGCGTGGGACGCGCCCGCGAGCGGCTGGACGAGGCCGCCGATCACGCCGCGCCGCGCCGAGTGGAAGCAGGCGCAGCAGGCGCTGACCGCGGCCCGCACCGAGCTGAACGCCGCCGACCGCCGCGCCGGGCAGGTCACCGGACGGGTCGAGCGGCTGGACGAGGTCGCCGCCGATCCCGCCGGACCCGTCGAGGCGTGCGGTTCGCCGTCCGGGACGCGCAGCGCCTCGCCGTCGCGCAGCCCGGCGGCGCGGCCCCGCACCACGCGCGCGTCCTCGACGGCCTCGTCGAACGGCTGGAGAAGGCGCCGGGACGCCTCACGGGCACGCACCCCGACTACTGGGCGTACCTGCAAGAACTCGAGTCGATCAAGACGGCGGCGGGCGACGTCGTCACCCGCATCCGCTCCGAGCGGGCCGCGCAGGGCTGACGCCCCGGACGGCCAGGGCGGCACGGACGGTCGGCACGGACGGCCGGCGCGGCCATCAGCGCGGACGGTCGTGCACGCCCATCGTCAGGTTGCGCGCGGCCATCGGGGGGCCGCCGGGGCCGGGGTCCTTGTACGGGGGCACCTGCCCGTGCTGCTGCCCGTGCTGCGGCATGGGCGGCGCCTGGTCGCGGGGCGGCGCGGCGGCGGGCTCGGCCCAGACGGCCGTGCCGTAGGCGCAGACCTCGTAGGCGCCGCCGCCGATCGGGGCGGTGTCGAAGCGCATGCCGACGACCGAGTTGGCGCCCTTGCGGCGCGCCTCCTCGCCGAGCCGGTCCACCGCCTCGCGGCGGGCCGCGCTCAGCCCGGGCGCCGGGCGCTCCCCCGTCACCCGGAACGTGGAGCTGCTGCCGGACGGCCCGTGCTGCGGCGCCATGCCCTGGTCGGGCTGGACGGCGGCGCCCAGGACCTCGCCGAGCACGCTGCGGATCTCGAAACCCGCCAGGCCGTCAGTGGTCACGATCAGCATGGTCACAACGGTAATCGACGGGACGGACGGAATGCGACGTTCGCCCGTACCTGCGCATCGCCGCGCGCGGGCGTCCCCCGCCACGGACGGGCGCGCCCGGCGCGGCTCTCGCCGCGTTCCCCACCGCGGCCCTCCGCGCGCGCGCCCGCCGTGGCCATGGGGTTCACTCCAGATATTCGCGCAGCATCTGCGCGCGGGACGGGTGGCGGAGTTTCGCGAGCGTCTTGGACTCGATCTGGCGGATCCGCTCCCGGGTCACGCCGAACTCCCGGCCGACCTCCTCGAGGGTGCGCGGATGACCGTCGGCCAGGCCGAAGCGCAGCTGGATGATGCGCTGCTCCCGTTCCGACAGCGTGCCGAGGATGTCCTCCAGCTGGTCCTGCAGCAGGATGAACGCCGCGGCCTCGATCGGGACGACCGCGTCCGCGTCCTCGATGAAGTCGCCGAGGTCGGAGTCCTCCTCACCGATCGGCGACTGCAGCGAGACCGGTTCCTGGGAGATCCGCTGGATCTCCACGACCCGGACGGGCGTCAGTGCCATCTCCAGGCCGATCTCCTCGGGCGTCGGCTCGCGTCCGAGGTCCTGGTGGAGCTGGCGTTGCACGCGGACGAGCTTGTTGATCGTCTCCACCATGTGCACGGGGATCCGGATCGTGCGGGCCTGGTCGGCGATGGCCCGGGTGATCGCCTGGCGGATCCACCACGTGGCGTAGGTGGAGAACTTGAACCCTTTCGTGTAGTCGAATTTCTCGACCGCTCGGATGAGTCCGAGATTTCCCTCCTGGATCAGGTCGAGGAACAGCATTCCCCGCCCCACATAGCGTTTGGCGATCGAGACCACGAGCCGCAGGTTGGCCTCGATCAGTCGTTGCTTCGCCCGCCTGCCTTCGCGGGCGAGGAGTTCGAGGTCGATCCGTTCGCCGCGGTCGAGGACGGCGGCGCGCGCCGTCTTCTCCTCCGCGAACAGTCCCGCCTCGATCGACTTCGCGAGTTCTACTTCATCTTCTGCCGTGAGAAGCGGTACGCGACCGATCTCTCTCAGATAGATCCGGACCAGGTCGCTCGTCGGCGCCCGCTTGCCGAGGTCTCCCTCATCAACCCGCGCGGCGTCCTCGTTCTCCTGCTGGGGTTCGAGGACGTCCACCCCCTGCTCCGCGAGCATCCGGACGACCCGTTCCAGGGAGTCGTCCGGCAAGTCCGAGCGGTCGAGCGCGGCAGCGACGTCCGCGACGGTCACACCGCCGCGCTCTCTGCCACGTGCGACGAGGTCCGCCACCTGATCAACCGATGGCGCCTCGCTAGGCAGCACCGAAGGGCCCACGTGGACAGTCTGCGATAAATGCGGCCTAGATCACAGGACCCATTTTGCGGGCGCTTGACCTACTGCGCTCCAAGACCGCGCTCACGCAACACCCGTCGCTGCTGCTCAAGCGCGACAAGATCGCCGAAGAGCCGGTTGTACTCCTCGGGGTTCTCGGCCGGATTCAGCCGCCCGAGTTTAGATTTGGCGTCGGCGATCATGCGGGTGAGCTGCCGCTCCTGGATTCGGGCCAGCAGTTCCGCGGCATAACGGTCGTCCGATTCGGACGCGGACCGTACCGGCTCGACTCCGAGCATGGTGATCAGGTCTCTGACCTGCTCGTTCGGGGACAGCTCCAGGAGCGCGCCGACCCACTCGGAGATCGCGCCGGCCGCCGTCACGCCGCCCGCCGAGCCGATCACGGTGCGGACGGCGGCGTGCTGCGGCGCGAGGAACGCCTCGGGCAGGACCTCCTCGTCGAAGCCCGGCCCGAGCAGCGCCGGGCGCTGCACGGCCAGTTTGAGCAGCTCGCGCTCCCGCTGCACCTCGGGATCGTTCGGGTCGACGGCCGGACGAGCGGGCGCCGCGGGCCCCCCGGACGCCTGCGCCCCGCCGTTCGGGCCGCCGTTCGGGCCGCCGTTCGGACCGGCGCCGTTCCGGCCGCCGTTGGGGCCGCCGCCGTTCCGGGCGTTCGCGTTCCCGCCGCGCGGTCGCCGCCCCGCCCGTTCGGGCCGCCCCGCCCGTTCTGGCCGCCGTTGCCGTGCCGGCGGGCGGCCAGTTCGCGGACGCGGCGCAACACGAACTGCTCGTCCATGATGCCGAGCCAGCGGTCCAGGTTGATCGCGTACATGTGGCGGCGCGACCGGTCCTTGATCGCCGCGACGACGGGGGCGGCGGCGTCCAGCGCGGCGAGCCGCCCCTCGACGGTGTCGAGGTCGTGCCGCTCGATGGCCTGCGCACCGCGAACTCGAACAGCGGCACCCGGGACGCCACCAGGTCGCGCACGGCCGCCTCGCCGTGCCGGATGCGCAGGTCGCACGGGTCGAGACCGTCCGGCTGGACGGCCACGAACGTCTGGCTGACGAACTTCTGCTCGTCGTCGAAGGCCCGCAGCGCGGCCTTCTGCCCGGCCGCGTCGCCGTCGAACGTGAAGATCACCTCGCCGCGGAACTCGTCCTGGTCCATCAGGAGGCGGCGCAGCACCTTGATGTGGTCGTCGCCGAACGCCGTCCCGGACGTCGCGATGGCGGTCTCGACGCCCGACAGGTGGCACGCCATCACGTCGGTGTAGCCCTCGACCACCACGGCCTGCCGCCGCCGCGCGATCGCCTTCTTGGCGAGGTCGGCCCCGTACAGCACCGATCCCTTGTGGAACAGCGGCGTCTCGGGGGTGTTCAGGTACTTGGGGCCCTCGTCGTCGTCGAACAGGCGCCGCGCGCCGAACCCGACGACGTCGCCGCTCAGGTCGCGGATCGGCCACATCAGCCGGCCGCGGAACCGGTCCATCGGCCCGCGCCGCCCCTCCTTGGCGAGGCCGCCGGTGACGACGTCCCGGTCGGCGAGCGCGCCGCGCAGGTGCCGGACGAGCCCCTCCCATTCGCGGGGCGCGAACCCGACGCCGAACCGCGCGGCGTCGGCGGGCTCGAAGCCGCGCTCGGACAGGAACCGGCGGGCGATCTCGCCCTCGGGCGCGGCGAGCCGCTCGGCGTAGAACTCGGCGGCGGCCTTGTGCGCCTCCAGCATCCGGGCGCGCTGCCCGCCGTCCTGCCGGGGGCCGCGCCGCCCGTCGTCCTCGTAGCGGAGCTGGATGCCGCCCTGGGCGGCGAGCCGCTCGACCGCCTCGGAGAACGACAGGTGGTCGATCTCCTGGACGAACTTGATGACGTCGCCGCCCGCCTCGCAGCCGAAGCAGTAGTACAGGCCGCGCGCCGGGGTCACGTTGAACGACGGGGACTTCTCGTCGTGGAAGGGGCACAGCCCCTTGAGGTTGCCGCCGCCCGCGTTGCGCAGCTGCAGGTACTCGCCGATGACGTCGGCGATGGACGAGCGCTCGCGGACGAGCGCGATGTCCTCATTGCGAATACGGCCTGCCACGTCGGGGAGTCTACGGCGGGGGAACGACATCCGAGGCATCCCGGCGGGAACCGGCGCCCCCGGCCGGTCGGGAACGCCGGTGGCCGGACCCGGTCCGGTTAACGGCGGGTAACCATGGTGCGGCTATGGACAACCGGGACCGGTGCGCGGTGTGATGGCGAACCGAGATTTTGCCCACCCCCAGGCGGACCCGATGACGGATGTTGTGCTCGACGGCGTCGAGAAAATCTATCCCGGCGGGCAGGCGGCCGTCCGCAACGTGCGCCTGCGGATCAACGACGGCGAGCTGTTCGTGCTGCTGGGACCGTCCGGCTGCGGCAAGTCGACGATCCTGCGGATGATCGCCGGGCTGGAGGACATCACCTCGGGCGACCTGTGGCTGAACGGTTCGGTGGCGAACGAGCTGACGCCGCGCGAGCGGAACGTCGCGATGGTGTTCCAGGAGGGCGCCCTGTACCCGCACCGCACCGTCAAGGGGAACATGATGTTCCCGCTGGAGGTGTCGGGGGACGATCGCGCCGAGGCGTCCGCGCGGGTGGTCGAGCTGGCGCGCGCGCTGGGCCTGAACACGATGATCGACCGGCTGCCGGCGACGCTGTCGGGCGGCAGCGGCAGCGGGCGGCGATCGGCCGGGCGCTGATCCGCGAGCCGTCGCTGTTCCTGATGGACGAACCGCTGTCGAGCCTCGACGCGGGGCTGCGCACTGAGCTGCGCGTGGAGATCTCCGCGCTGGTGCGCTCCAGCCGCACCACCACGGTCTACGTCACGCACGACCAGATCGAGGCGATGACGATGGCCGACCGCATGGCCGTCCTGCGCGACGGCGTGCTGGAGGACGTCGGCACGCCCGAGCAGATCTACGAGGATCCGGCGACCGTGTTCGTCGCGGCGTTCCTCAGCTCGCCGCCGATCAACCTGCTGCAGGCGACGCTGTGGGCCGTCGAGGGCGAGGGCCTGCAACTGGACTTCGGCGCGCAGCGGCTGCTGGTGCCGTGGGACGATCCGCGCGCGTCCTGGCTGATCAGCCAGCACGGCCGCCAGGTGATCGTGGGGATCCGCCCGGACACGCTGACGCCGATCGCCGCCGGGACGCCGGCCCCGCCGGGAACGGTCCTGTCCGGGCAGGTCCGGTCGCTGGAGTTCCACGGGCACGAGTGGCTGGCCTACGCGGGGGCGGGGATCCCGACCGTGGACGCGAACGAGGTGGGCCGTCCCGTCCGCGTCGGGTACGCCGAGACCGGACGGCCGGGGGTGCGCGACCGGGTGCGGGCGATGCTGGGCGGCCGTCCCGCCGCGGCCGCCGAGCCGCCGGCGGAGGAGGAGCACTCGGGGCACCATCGCCGGTCCGACCTGATCTTCCGGATCGGGCCCGGCCAGCGGCCGAACCCCGGCGAGCACGTGGCGCTGACCGTCTCGTTCGACCGGATGCTGATCTTCGACGCGGACGGCCGGCGGGTCACGCCCGTCCGGCGATGATCCGGTCCAGCCGCGCGAATCCCGCGTCGATCCCGGCTTCCGCGACGGCGCCGTAGCCGAGGACGAGGCCGGGGGCCGCGGGCCCGGTCACGGCGAACTCCGACAGGGCGAACAGCCCGACCCCGGCGGCGAGCGCGCGCCGCGCGACCGCCGCGTCGTCCGTCCCTTCCGGCAGCAGCGCGCTCAGGTGCAGCCCGGCCTCGGACGGGACGGGCCGCGACCAGCGGCCCGCGAGTTCGGCGACCCGCTCGTGCCGGGCCCGGTACGCGCGCCGGGAGCGGCGGACGTGCCGGGCGAGCAGGCCCTCGTCGATGAACCGGGCGAGCGCGGCCTGCGCGGGAAGTTCGGCGTGCCAGCTCGACGCGTAGCGGGCCAGCCGGAACGCGCGGTGCAGGGACGGCGGCGCGACGAGGAACCCCAGGCGCAGCACCGGCCGCATGACCTTGGAGAACGTGCCGGTGTACAGGACGCGGCCGTCCTCGTCGAGGTTCTGCAGCGGTTCGATCGGGCGTCCGCCGTACCGGAACTCGGTGTCGTAGTCGTCCTCGACGATCACCGCGTCGCGGCGCCGCGCCCAGTCCAGGAGGGCGCGGCGGCGGGGCAGCGACATGGGCATGCCCAGCGGGAACTGGTGGGACGGCGTCACGTACACCGCGCGGGCGTCGCCGGGCAGGTCGTCGACCCGCAGTCCGTCGCCGTCCACGGGCACGCCCGCCACCCGCAGCCCGGCGGCGCGCAGCAGCGTGACGACGGGCGGGTAGCCGGGGTCCTCGACGGCCACGACGTCGCCGGGTTCGAGCAGGACGCGGACGATCAGGTCGATCGCCTGCTGCGTGCCGGAGGTGACGACGACGTCCGCCGGGCTCGCCCGTACCGAGCGGGAGACGCCGACGTGCCGGGCGATCGCCTCCCGCAGGCCGGCGAGCCCGGCCGGGTCGCCCGCCGACGCGGCGTCGCGCAGCCCGGACGGGCGCAGCACCCCGGCGGTGATCCGCCGCCACGCCTCGAACGGGAACAGCCGCACGTCCGGGATCCCGGCGCGCAGGTCGAAGCGAATGCCCGGCATGGGCCGCGGCCAGACCGACAGTTCGTCCCATACGGGGCGGGGGCGCAGCGGCGACGCGGCCGGGGCGCCGCGCGGGGCCGCGCCCGCGTCCTGGACGTACGTGCCCGCGCCGACGCGGCTGCGCAGGAACCCTTCGGCGGCGAGGCGGTCGTAGGCGACGGCGACGGTGTTGCGGGAGACGGCGAGCCGCCGGGCCAGTTCGCGGGTGGGCGGCACCGGCTCGGCGGCCCGCAGCCTGCCGTCCAGGATCGCGTCCCGCAACTGCCGGTAGATCTGCCCGGACAGGTCCTTCCGGCCGACCAGGCTGACATGGAGGTCCACCCGGTGACGGTAGATCGGCTCAGTCATTCGGCGCAATTTTGGCCCTGTGACCGGGCCGCTCTGCCGCCTTACGGTGACGGCATGAGCCTCACGAAAGAGCTGCTTTCCACCGATTTCCGCGACCTCGACCGCAGCGGCCTCGACCTCTGGCTCGGCACGATCGCGCAGGTCGGGACCGACATGCTCGCCCTGCCCACACCGTGCCCGGACTGGACGCTGCACGGCCTGATCCGGCACCAGCTCGACCAGGACTCGGGGTTCGCCGCCGCCGCGCGGGGCGAGGGCGCGCGCCCGTCCGTCTGGCGCGGCACCGACCTCGGCGGCGACCCGCACGCCGCCGCCGAGGCGTCCGCCGACCGCGTCACCGCCGCGTTCGCCGCGACCGGCCCGCGCGACGAGTTCTTCCTCCCCGAGATCGGCGACGGCGTCACGGTGCCCGCGTCCCTCGCGATCGGGTTCCACCTGGTGGACGTGGTCGTGCACGCGTGGGACGCGGCCGTCGCGTCGGCGCCGGGTGGGAGCCGGACGCCGATCTCGTCGAGGCGTCGCTCGCGATCGCCGCGATCGTCCCGGCGGACGGGCGCGGACCGGGCGAGGCGTTCGCCGCGCCCGTCCCGGCCGCCGACGGCGCGGACCGCGGGACCGCCTGCTCGCCCTCCTCGGCCGCTCCCCCGTCCGATGCTGAGGAGCGCCTGGACCCCCGGCCCGGCTCCCCTCCCGGCTCCCGGCTCGGGGTCCCTCCTCGTCGCCGTCACCGACTTCACGTGCGCCCGCGCACGCGACCTCCCGGGCGTCTTCCGGGCGGGCACGGCGCTGCGCCGTTCCTGGCCGGACCTGCCGGGCGCGGTCGGGCTCTGGCTCTGGTCGCTCCCGCGGGAGCGCCGGTGCGGCTCGGTGTCGGTCTGGACGGACGGCGCCGCGCTGCGCGGCTTCGTGCGGCTTCCGGAGCACGTCGCGATCATGCGGCGGTACCGCGACCGCGGGGAGATCCGCTCCGTCACGTGGGAGACGGACGCCGCCGACGTCTTCGACAGGGCCGCGACGTGGGCCCGCGCCGAACTCGTCCTCACGGGTTCGAATCAGGGGCAGGGTCAGGATGGGGCGGGGGCGGCGCCGTCGCAGAGGTTCTCGCGGTAGAGGTCGATCTTCCGGTGGATGTGCCGCTGCTGGTCGCGCAGCCGGGCGATCTGCTCCTCGACCCGCCGGTCGTGGGCCCGCAGGAGGTCGAGGCGCTCCCGCACCGTCTCGCCCTCGCCCCGGACGAGCTCGGAGTAGCGCAGCATCTCGGCGATGGGCATCCCGGTCTCGCGCAGGCACCGCAGCAGGCCGAGCCAGTGCAGGTCGTCGTCGCTGAACACGCGCCGCGTTCCGCGCGATGCCCGACAGCAGGCCGATCTTCTCGTAGTACCGCAGGGTGTCGATGCTGAAGCCGCTCTTCTCGGCGGTTTCGGACGGAGTGTAAGAACTCACCCGGCCAGCTTCCCACCTGGAGTGCACTCCAGGTCAAGGAGACGTTCACCGCACCCCGATGGCGGGTACGGCGCGCTTGACCTGGAGCGCGCTCCAGGTCGCAGAGTGATGGCACCAGGGTTGCGACGACACCGTCCACCGGCACCGACGAAGGACCAGCATGCGCATCGGACTTCAGGTCCCCAGCTTCACCTTCCCCGGCGGGCCCGAGCAGATCGGCCCGACGTTCGGGGGCATCGCCCGAGACGCCGACCAGGCCGGGCTCCACTCGCTGTGGGTCATGGACCACTTCTTCCAGATCGACATGGTCGGCCCTCCCGAGGAGCCGATGCTGGAGGCGTACTCGGCGCTGTCGTACGCGGCGGCGCTGACGGAGAACATCACGCTGGGGACGCTGGTCACCGGCGTCACCTACCGCCACCCGGGGATCCTCGTGAAGACGGTCACCACCCTGGACGTCCTGTCGGGCGGACGGGCGTGGCTCGGCATCGGCGCGGCGTGGAACGACGAGGAGTCGCGGGGCCTCGGCATCGCGTTCCCGCCGACCGCCGAGCGGTTCGAGCGGCTGGAGGAGACGCTGCGGATCGCCCACCGGATGTGGCGGGGCGACGAGGCGCCGTTCGAGGGCGAGCACTACCGGCTGGAGCGTCCGCTGAACTCGCCGCCCGCGCTGCGCCCCCCGCACCCGCCGATCCTGATCGGCGGCAGCGGCGAGAAGAAGACGCTGCGGTTCGTCGCGAAGTACGCCGACGCCTGCAACCTGTTCGACGGCGACGAGCTGCCACGCAAGCTCGACGTCCTGCGCGAGCACTGCGAGCGGGAGGGACGCGACTACGCCGACATCGAGAAGACCTGTTTGTCGATCTTCCAGGGCCCGCCGTCGGTGGACGCGGCCGTCGACACGATCGGCAGGCTCGCCGAGGCGGGCGCGACCACGGGCTCTTCTCGCAGAGCACCGGCCAGGACCTGGTCGGCCTGCTCGGCGAGGCCCGGGCGCAGACGGAGAAGATCGTCCCGGCGGGGCGGTGAAGCCCGTCCCGGCCGGACGGTGACGCGCGCGGCCGCCCCCGGAGTCCGGGGCGCCGCGCGTTCCTCAGCCGGGGATCATCTCGTGGTAGTGCAGCGGCACCCCGAACAGGTTCAGCGCGTTGATGATCGCCACCAGCCCCACGAGGTCGCCGGCCTCCCGGTCGTCCGGGTAGTGCTCGCGCAGCGCCTTCCACATCTCGTCGGTGACCGGCTCGCGCCGGGTGACCGCCTCGGTGTAGTCGAGCGCGGCCCGCTCCGCACCGGTGTAGTGCGGCGACTCCCGCCAGACGGTGAGGTGGTGCAGGCGCTCCTCCCGTTCGCCCTGGTCGCGCGCGTCCCGGGAGTGGATGTCCACGCAGTAGGCGCACCCGTTGAGCTGGGACGCCCGAAGCTTGATCAGTTCCCGCACGGCGGGGTCGAGCGGTCCCTTGTGGATCACCCCGGCCGTCTTGATGATCCCCTGGTAGACCTCGGGGCTGGCCTCCTGCAGCAGCATGCGCGGCATGGTCGTCTCCTTTCGTCGCCAGGGAGACGACGCACCCGCCGGGGTTGTGACAGCGATACCCGGGTCCGATTCGGCGCGCGGTTCGGCGCTCGATTCAGCGCGCGTCCGCGCGGCCGCCGCCGTCGAGCTTGGCCGGGTTGAGGACGCGCCGGTAGGCGACCACGCGACCGTCCGCGATCTCCAGCGCGTCGATGGCAACGAGCCGTCCGTCGCGGTGGACCAGCATGCCGGGACCGCCGTTGACCTCGGCGGGGGTCGACCGGAAGCCGTAATTGACGGACGTCCGCAGCAGCGCGGTCGCGATCCGCGCGGCACCGCGGACGACCTTGCGGGCGGCGAAGACGCGGCCGCCGCCGTCGGTGGTGTAGGCGGCGTCCGGGTCCAGCAGTTCGAGCAGCGCGGCCTCGTCGCGGCGCTCGTAGGCGGCGCGGAACGCGGCCAGCACGCGGGCGCCTTCGGGCCCGCCGGACGGCGGCGGGGCGGCGGCGACCTTACGGCCCGCCCGCGACACCAGCTGGCGGCACGCGGCGGGCGTCTTCCCGAGCACCTCCGCGATCCGCTCGTACGGGACGCCGAACGCCCGGTACAGGACGAACGCGACGCGCTCGGGCGGCGACAGCTCCTCCATCACCAGCAGCATCGCGGTGCCGAGCGTGTCGTCGACGAGCACCGGCTCGGCCGCGTCCGGGCCGGTCAGGAGCGGTTCGGGCAGCCACGGGCCGACGTAGTCGACGCGGCGGGCGCGGGCGGAGCGCAGGACGTCGTAGGCGCGGCGCGCGGCGACCGTGATCAGCCAGGCGCGCAGGTCGCGGACGTCGTCGAGGGACGCGTCCGCCGCGCGCAGCCAGGTGTCCTGGACGATGTCGTCGGCGTCGGCGACGGAGCCGGTGATGCGGTACGCGGCGCCGAACACCGCCGGACGGTGCAGCGCCCACTCGTCGTCCAGGCGGCCCGCCTCAGGTCGTGGCAGGGGTGAACACCCACTTCTTGTACGACCAGTACCGGAACGCGGCGCCGAGGCCGACACCGGCGAGCAGCCCGAGGTTGTAGGCGATGCCGCCGTGCAGGCCGAGCGTGTAGTAGGTGAACCCGGTGCACGCCACCTGGATGAGGATCCCGAGGCCGTTCAGCGCGAAGAAGACGACGACCTCGCGGCCCGACCCGTCGCTGTCGCGGTGCCGGAACGTCCAGAAGCGGTTGGCGAGGTAGGACGTCAGCGTGGAGACGATCCCGGGCACGACGACGCTGGTGATGGGGCTGTCGCCGAGCCAGGCGCGCATGAGGTTCGCGCCCAGGATCATGATCAGCGTGCCGATGGTCCCGACGAAACCGAACGTGAGCAGCTCGCGCAGGAACGTGCGTTTCGGCCGGACGGTCGCGACCGTTTCGGTCGGCCTCGACCGTTGCATGGTGCTCACTCGCCCAGACCTTACCCGAGGGAAACTCATACCTTGGGAGGAGCCTGCGGGGACGCCCGAGGCCGGCGGCCCGCGGCGGCGGGCCGCCTACACGCCGCCGACACGCCGCCGACACGCCGCCGACGCGCCGCCGTCCGCCCCGGAACGCCTCGTCAGCGCAGGTCGGCGAGCGGGACGGCCGGATCGGCGAGCCGCGCCGCGTCCACCGGCCGTCCCGACCGGATGAGTTCCTGGACGTCGCCGGTCACGTCCCACACGTTCACGTTCATGCCCGCGACGACCCGCCCGCCCGACAGCCAGAACGCGACGAACTCGCCGGCGGCACGGTCGCCCCGGTACACCACCTCGTCGTACTCCCCCGGCGAGGCGACGCCCGACATCTCCATGCCGAGGTCGAACTGGTCGCTGAAGAAGTACGGGACGCGGTCGTAGACGACGTCGCGGCCGAGCATCGCGCGGGCGGCGGCCGTGCCGCCGTTCAGCGCGTTCGCCCAGTGCTCGACGCGGATCCGGCGGCCCAGCAGCGGGTTGTAGGCGTTGGCGACGTCGCCCGCCGCGAACACGTCGGCGTCGGACGTGCGCAGCGACTGGTCCACCAGGATCCCGTCCGACACCTCCAGGCCCGCGCCCTCCGCGAGCCGGGTGTTCGGCCGCACCCCGATGCCGACGATCACGACGTCCGCGGGCACCTCCGCGCCGCCGGACGTCACCGCCGCCGACACCTGCCCGGCGCCCCAGAACCCCGCGACGCCCTGCTCCAGGCGCAGGTCGACGCCGTTGTCGCGGTGCAGGTCGGCGAACATCCCGCCGATCTCCGGCCCGACGGCCTGGTGCAGCGGCACGGGTTCCGGCTCGATCACCGTCACGTCGTTGCCGTGCGCGCGCGCAGCCGCGGCCGTCTCCAGCCCGATCCAGCCCGCCCCGGCCACCACGACCCGGCGGCCACCGTGGACGAGCGCCTGCTTCAGCTCCGCCGCGTCCGCCATCGTCCGCAGATAGTGGATCCCCTGCAGCCGCGCCCCCGGGACGTCCAGCCGCCGCGGCGCCACGCCGGTGGCCAGCAGCGCCCGGTCGTAGCCGATCCGCTCGCCGCTCGCCAGCCGGACGACGTGCGCGGCCGCGTCGAGCGCGTCGGCCGCCACCCCGAGCCGCAGTTCGACGTCGTGCTCGCCGTACCACTCGGCGTCGTGGACGTGCGCCTTGTCCCGCGGCTCCGCGCCCAGCAGGAACCCCTTCGACAGCGGCGGCCGCTCGTACGGGCGCTCGATCTCCTCGCCGATCAGCACGATCCGTCCGGCGAAACCCTCCTCCCGGAGCGTCTCCGCGGCCTTGGCGCCGGTCAGGCCGGCGCCCACGATGACGAACGTCCCCTCGGGCATGATGCCTCCTATGGTCACCTTGAGTCATCCTCACGTGACATCTGTGATGAGACAAGGGTCCCGGGGCGGGCGCGTCTTACGTGATCGGCCGGTCAGCCGGTCAGCAGCCTGTGGCGGGCGATGGCGGAAATGTCGGTGAGCGAGGCGATCTGGTCGACGACGGCGCGCAGCCGGCCCGCGTCGTCGGCCGCCTCCTCGAAGGCGGCGCGGAACCCCGGTTCGAGGGTGCCGGGAGCGCCCGCGAGCATCAGCTCGGCCAGCTCGGTGATCAGCGTGCGCTGGCGGGCCCTGACCTCCTCGTGGCTGATCCACACGTAGTGCGCGGTGATGCCCTTGAGCAGCGCGTTCTCCAGCCGGGTCGCCCGCGGGACGACGAGTTCCGCGGCGTACCGGGTCAGCGGGCGGTCGCCGTGCGCGGCCCGGGTGGCGTCCTCGGCGGCCAGGCAGAACCGGCCGATCAGCGTGCTCGTGAGGTTCTTCAGCGCGGCGAGGCTGCGCGGGGTGCCGTCGTAGCGGGACGGCCAGTACGGTTCGGCGAGCAGCGCGGCGAAGCGTTCCTCCAGTTCGGCCAGGTCGGCGTCGGCGCAGTACAGCTTGCGCGCGGTCGCGGCGACGAGGCGGCGCTCGGCGGGGTCGGCCAGCCGCACGAAGTCGATGTGCCCGGCGACCAGCGCGTCCTCCAGATCGTGGACGGAGTAGGCGACGTCGTCGCTCCAGTCCATGACCTGGGCCTCGAAGCACGTCCGGCCGGGTTCGGCGCTTTCGCGCACCCAGCGCGCGACGTCCAGATCGTCGTCGTAGACCCCGAACTTGCCGCCGGCGGCGTCGCACTGCGGCGTGCCGGCCGTCCAGGGGTACTTCATCGCGGCGTCCAGCGCGGCCCGCGTCAGGTTGAGGCCGACGCTGCGGCCGAGCAGCGGCGGGGCGTCCGGGGCGAACGACTTGGGTTCCAGCCTGGTCAGCACCCGCAGGCTCTGCGCGTTGCCCTCGAACCCGCCGCAGTCGCGCGCGACGACGTCGAGGGCGGCCTCCCCGTTGTGCCCGAACGGGGGGTGCCCGATGTCGTGCGACAGGCAGGCCGTCTCCACCAGATCGGGGTCGCAGCCGAGCGCTTTGCCCAGCTCACGGCCCACCTGGGCGCACTCCAGCGAGTGGGTGAGGCGGGTGCGCAGGCTCTGCACGGTGTCGTCGCCCGCGTCCGCGCCGGGCGAGGCGACCTGGGTCTGGCCGCCAGCCTGCGCAGCGCGGCGCTGTGCAGGACGCGCGCCCGGTCGCGTTCGAAGGCGGTGCGGTCGCGCCGCTTGGACGGTTCGGGCGCCCAGCGCCGCCGGTCGTCTTCGGTGTAGGTGGTCATCTCCCGTCCAGGTTAAGCGGGCGGGTCGGGCGGCGGGTCAGGCCGCGGGATCGCCGTCGCCGCCGAGGAACGCGTAGGACAGGTAGGCGGCGGTCTCCCGGACGATGTAGTACGCCTGCGTCTCGCGGGTCTGGACGGTCGGGCCGCTGCGCGTCGGGGACGCCGCGGCCTCGATGCCGTGGTCCTCGGCCATCCGCTCGGAGCGCAGCGAGTGCCACGGATCGGAGACGATCACCCCGGACGCCCAGCCGCGGTCGTCGTACAGCCGCCCGACCGCCTCGAAGCTCTGCAGCGTGTCGCTTCCGGTGGGGACCGCGACGACGTCCCCCGCGGGCACCCCGCCCTCCTCGATCAGCCAGCGGCGGCCCGAACCGGCCTCGGTGTACTCGTCGCCGGGCCGGTTGCCGCCGACGGTGACGATCGTCGGCGCGACCCCGTCCCGGTAGAGGTCCAGCGCGTGCTGCAGGCGCCAGCGCAGCGTCGGCGACGGCTTCCCGTTGTACTGCGCGGCGCCGAGGACGATGATCGCGTCCGAGCGCGGACGCTCGTCCTGGCGCGCCTCGTACCAGACGCGAGCGGCGAGGGTGAGGGGCGTGAGCAGGGCGACGATCAGCAGGCCGACCACGAGGCCGACGGGGAGCACGACCCACGCCGACCCGCGGCGCCTGCCGGACCGTCCGCCCCGGCCCCCCGATGCGGAGTGCGGCAAATCCAGATCCAACGTCATCTCGACGGACACGTTAGTTAGATGGCCCGGCGGATGCGCGAAGTTCTCGAACGTCGTGTGTCGCCTTCGTCGCACCGGCGTTTCCGCGCGGCGGCCGGGCACTCCCGGCCGCCGCGCGGACGCACGGTCAGCGGGCGGCCGCGTCCGCCGCCGCGATCGCCGCGCGGCCCGCCTCCAGCCGCGCCACCGGTACCCGGAACGGCGAGCAGGACACGTAGTCGAGCCCGACCTCGTGGCAGAAGTGCACCGAGTCGGGGTCGCCGCCGTGCTCCCCGCAGATCCCGAGCTTGAGGCCCGGACGGGCGCGCCGGCCCTCCTGCGCGGCGATCCGGACGAGCCGTCCGACCCCGTCTCGGTCGAGCGTCTCGAACGGGGACGCGCCGAAGATCCCGAGCTCCAGGTACCGGGAGAAGAACGCGGCCTCGACGTCGTCGCGGGAGAAGCCCCACGTCGTCTGGGTGAGGTCGTTCGTCCCGAACGAGAAGAACTCGGCGGCCTCGGCGATCTGCCCGGCGGTCAGCGCCGCCCGCGGCAGCTCGATCATGGTGCCGATCAGCGCGGGGACGTCCACGCCGGTCTCCGCGGCGACGGCGGCGAGGACCTCGCGGGCCTCGTCGCGGACGGCCTCCAGTTCCTGCACCGCGCCGACGAGCGGGATCATGATCTCCGGGCGCGGGTCGCCGTCCGCGCGCGCGCCGCGCCGCCGCGGCCTCGGCGATCGCGCGCACCTGCATGGAGAACAGGCCGGGAATCACCAAACCCAGCCGCACGCCCCGCAATCCCAACATAGGGTTCTGCTCGTGCAGTCGGTTGACCGCCTCGAGGAGGCGGCGGTCCCGGGGGTCCGCGCCGTCGCCGGCGAGCGCGACCTTCACCGACAGTTCGGTCAGGTCGGGGAGGAATTCGTGCAGCGGCGGGTCGATCAGCCGGATGGTGACCGGCTGCCCGTCCATGGCCTCGAAGATGCCCTCGAAGTCGCTGCGCTGCAGCGGCTCCAGGGCGTCGAGGGCCGTGCGCCGCTCGGCGTCGTCCGCGGCCAGGATCAGCTTCTCGACCAGCCGCCGCCGGTCGCCGAGGAACATGTGCTCGGTGCGGCAGAGCCCGATGCCCCGCGCCCCGAACCGGCGGGCGCGCGCCGAGTCCTCCGGGTTGTCGGCGTTCGCGCGGACGGCCAGCGCGGCGCGCCCGTCGGCGTGCCGCATGACCCGGTCGACGGCCTTGACGAGGTCGTCGCCGTCTTCGGCGGCCAGCTCGCCCTCGAAGTACCGGACGACCGGGGAGTCCTCGACCGGGACCTCGCCGAGGTACACGTCGCCGGACGACCCGTCGATCGAGATCACGTCGCCCTCGGTGACGGCCGTCCCGTCCGGCGCGGTGAACCGGCCCGCCTTGACGTCGACGTCGAGTTCCTCGGCGCCGCACACGCACGTCTTGCCCATGCCGCGGGCGACGACGGCCGCGTGCGAAGTCTTGCCGCCGCGGGACGTCAGGACGCCCCGCGCCGCCATCATCCCGGCGAGGTCGTCGGGGTTGGTCTCGCGGCGGACGAGGATGACGTCCTCGCCGCGTTCGGCCAGTTCCACCGCCCGCGCGGAGTTGAACACGACCTTGCCGACGGCGGCGCCCGGGGAGGCGTTCATGCCGCGGGTCAGCTTGGTGATGCCGTGGGCGGTGGAGGTGAAGCGCGGGAACATCAGCTGCGCGAGCTGGTCGCCCTTGACGCGGCGGGCGGCCTCGTCGGCGTCGATGAGCCCCTGGTCGAGCAGCTGGCAGGCGATGCGGAACGCGGCCGCGGCGGTCCGCTTGCCGACGCGGGTCTGCAGCATCCACAGCTTGCCGCTCTCGATGGTGAACTCGATGTCGCACATGTCGAGGTAGTGGTTCTCCAGCTTCTCCATGATCTGGAGCAACTGGTCGTAGGACGCCTTGTCGAGGCGCTCCAGCTCGGTCAGCGGCACCGTGTTCCGGATTCCGGCGACGACGTCCTCGCCCTGCGCGTTCTGCAGGTAGTCGCCGTAGATGCCCTGCTGGCCGGACGCGGGGTCGCGGGTGAACGCGACGCCCGTCCCGGAGTCCATGCCGAGGTTCCCGAAGACCATCGAGCAGATGTTCACCGCCGTGCCGAGGTCGACGGGGATGCGCTCCTGGCGGCGGTACAGGATCGCGCGGTCGGCGTTCCAGGAGTCGAACACGGCGCGGACGGCGAGGTCCATCTGCTCGCGGGGGTCGGTCGGGAAGTCCCGTCCGGCCTGCTCGCGGACGATCGTCTTGAACCGTCCGACGAGGTCCTTGAAGTCCTCGGCGGTGAGGTCGACGTCGTCCTTGGTGCCGCGGGCCCGCTTGGCGTCCTCGACGGCGTCCTCGAACAGCTCGCCGTCGATGCCGAGGACCGTGCCGCCGAACATCTGGACGAGCCGCCGGTAGGAGTCCCACGCGAACCGCTCGTCCCCGGCCTGGGCCGCGAGACCGTGCACCGACTCGTCGTTGAGGCCGACGTTGAGGACGGTCTCCATCATGCCCGGCATGCTGAACTTGGCGCCGGACCGGACGCTAACCAGCAGCGGGTCGTCGCTCTGCCCGAGCCGCTTGCCCATCGCGCGTTCGAGCTCGGCCAGGTGCCGGTCCACCTCGTCCTGGAGCCCGGCGGGCAGGCCCCCGTGCTCCAGGTAGTACCGGCACGCCTCCGTGGTGATCGTGAACCCGGGAGGAACGGGCAGTCCGAGGTTGGTCATCTCGGCCAGGTTGGCGCCCTTGCCGCCCAGCAGATCTTTGAGGTCCTTGTTGCCCTCGGTGAAGTCGTACACGAACTTCGCCACGGGGAGCTCCTTTTCGCTCCGGTTTCGGCCAGGGACAGTGCCGGTCCCGCTCGCCCGGAGGCGCGCGTCATCGCGTTCCCCCAGGCAGCGGCGGGTCCGCTGCCCTGTTTGCCGGGACTGTACCCGCGCCGCGAGGCTTCGCTCGGCGCCCCACCACCGGAGGGGCGTTCTCGCAGGTCAAACCCCGGATAGTGGTCTATTCCACTAGGACACTCCGGACATGCGTCACAGATTCCCCGGGCCGAACACGCCCGGGGGCACATTCGCGCCCGCCCATGGCGTAGCCACCGGACGCGAGAGGGAATGATGGAGGATCAAGGAGGTGAGGCTGTGAGGCCGAAGGTCGCCGGCGGCCGGGCGGGAGATCCGTTCGCCCCCATCGCCGATTACGGATTCCTGTCCGACTGCGAGACGACCGCGCTGGTAGCCCCCAGCGGCAACATCGAGTGGATGTGCCTGCCCAAGATGGACTCCCCGAGCGTCTTCGGGTCCATCCTGGACCGCGACGCCGGGTATTTCCGGGTCGGCCCGGCCGGGGTGGAGGTCCCCGCGGCGCAGCGCTACATCCCCGGCACCATGGTCATGGAGACGACCTGGTGGGTGCACGGTGGCTGGCTGGTGGTGACCGACGCGCTGCTCATGGGGCCCTGGCACCACGAGACGGAACGGTCCCACACGCACCGCCGCGCCCCCACGGACTACGACGCCGACCACGTGCTGCTGCGGATGGTGCGCTGCGTGAACGGCCAGGTCCAGGTCCGGCTCGACTGCATGCCGGTGTTCGACTACGGCCAGACGCCCGCCCGCTGGGAGCACACCGGCGCCGGATACCACGAGGCCGCCGCGCGCGGGAACGGCGTCGGGCTGCGGCTCACCACCGACATGAACGTCGGCTTCGAGGGGTCCCTCGCGACGGCCCGCACGCTCCTGAAGCAGGGCGAGTCACGGTTCGTCGCGCTCTCGTGGAGCGAGCACGCCGCTCCCGCCACCTACAAGGAGGCGCAGGAACGGCTCGTCTGGACCGTCCACCACTGGCAGCACTGGCTCGACCGGGGCCGGTTCCCGGACCACCCGTGGCGCGCCCACCTGCAGCGCAGCGCCCTCACCCTCAAGGGGCTGACGTTCGGGCCGTCCGGCGCGGTCGCGGCGGCGGCGACGACCTCGCTGCCCGAGACCCCCGGCGGCGACCGCAACTGGGACTACCGCTACACGTGGATCCGCGACTCCACGATGGCGCTGTGGGCGTTCTACACGCTCGGCTACGACTGGGAGGCCAACGACTTCTTCTACTTCATCACCGACGTCGCCGAGGCCGCCGAGGGCAAGCTGCAGATCATGTACGGGCTGGACGGCCGGGAGGAGCTGCCCGAGTCGACGCTCGATCATCTGACGGGCTACGACAACGCCCGTCCCGTGCGCATCGGCAACGAGGCGTACATGCAGGCCCAGCACGACGTCTGGGGCGCGATCATCGGGTCGGTCTACCTGTTCGTGCGCAAGCGCGACCGCCTCGACGACCGGCTGTGGAAGATCGTCGTGAAGCAGGTGGAGGACGCGCTCGCGAACTGGCGCACCCCCGACTGCGGCATGTGGGAGGTGCGGGGCGAACCCCAGCACTTCACCTCGTCCAAGGTCTTCTGCTGGGTGGCGGCCGAGCGCGGCGCCCGGCTGGCCCGCATCCGCGGCGACGCCGAACGCGCCCGCCGCTGGCAGGCCGCCGCCGACGAGATCCACGCGGACGTCCTCGCCAACGCGCTCGACGACCGCGGGGTCTTCACCGCCCACTACGGCGCGACGGCCCTCGACGCGTCCGCGCTGCTGATCCCGCTGCTCGGTTTCCTGCCCGCCGACGACAAGCGGGTCCGTGAGACCGTCCTGGCGATCGCCGACGAACTGTCCGAGGACGACCTCGTGCTGCGCTACCGCGCGGCCGAGACCGACGACGGGTTCGAGTCCGACGAGGGCACGTTCACGATCTGCTCGTTCTGGCTGGTGTCGACGCTCGTCCTGATCGGCGAGCTCGACCGCGCCCGGGCGCTGTGCGAGAAGCTGCTGTCGTACGCGAGCCCGCTGCAGCTCTACGCCGAGGAGATCGACCCGCACACGGGCCGCCACCTCGGCAACTTCCCGCAGGCGTTCACGCACCTGGCACTGATCAACGCGGTCATGCAGGTGATCCGGGCCGAGAACGACGAGGACCAGCCGCCACTGGCCTGACCTGTCGCCGTGGCCGGGCCCCGCCCCGGCCACGGCCGCAAACGGCCATCTTCGGCACCGGGTGCCGGAAACGCGCCGCCGCCAGTCCAAGATCATTAAGTTCGGCGATGTGACCATGCCACCGGACGCCCCCGGCGCCGACGACCACCACGCCTGGCCGCCACCGGGCGCCGTCCCCTTCTCGGACCTGCCCGAGATGAACGCCGCTCCCCCGGCTCCGACGGGAGCCGTCCCCTTCACCGACCCGCCCGGCACCGGCGCGATCCCCTTCTCCGACCTCCCGGAGGTGGACGCCGCGCCTCCCTTCGGCCGTCCGGGCACGGCCTTCCCGCAGGCGGGCTCCCTCCCGCCTCCGCCCGTGGCGCCCGCCCCGCGGCCGCCGGACGAGCCGCCGCGGACGAGCGGGCTCGCGGTCACCGCCCTGCTCACCGGCCTCTTCGGCCTGATCCCCCTCGCGCTCGGATTCGGCATCGCCGCGCTCGTCCACCGGCGGCGCAAGACCCGGAAGGGCAAGGGCTTCGCCATCGTGGGCATCGCCGCCTCGGCCGCCTGGTCCGTGGCCATCGGCATGCTCGTCCCCGCCGTCCTCGAATCGGTGTTCTCGGTCGAGCGCGACGAGTCGGGCGCGATCTCCAAGGGCGGCAAGGCCCTGTTCACGACCCTCCGCAAGGGCGACTGCTTCACCGGTTACAACCCCACCAAGCCGCTCCGGATCGTCGACGCGGTGCCGTGCGCCGAACCCCACACGGGCGAGATCGTCACGCGGTCGGCACTGCCCGACGGCCCCTACCCGGGCGACGATCGCACCGAGAACGCGACGCACGTCGTATGCGGAACCGAATCCGCCAGGCTCCGCAAGAGCCCCCTGTATCCGAACCTCAAGCCCTACTACGAGTGGCCGAAGTCGGCCGCCTGGAACGCGGGCAACCGGCAGATCACCTGCGCCCTGCACCACGACGGTGGCGCGATCGAGGGCCCACTGGCCGACTCGGTGAACACCAAGCTGTACACCTACGAGCAACTCAAGCGCGGACACTGCCTCAAGACCTGGGCGCGGGAGACACACCCGGTCATCTCACCGGTCTCCTGCAGAAAGCCGCATTTCGCCGAGGTCTTCGCCACGTACAAGATCAGCCCGAAGGTGGAGGACGACCCCCTCGAATACCCGCGGTATCCGGGCATGGACGCCCTCACTCCACAGGTGCTCGACAAGTGCGAAGCACGACTCGCCGCGATCTTCGCCCGCCCCCCGCGCGCCGGACTCGAACTCTTCGCGATACCGCCCTCCCCCAACGACTGGGAGAGCGGGATCCGGACGGCCGTGTGCATGCTCACCGCGAAGGGCCGGGACCTGAGAGGCTCGCTCGTCCCGAGGTGACGGGCGCCCCCGGCGATCACGGTTCGGCGACAGGTGCCGAAAGTGCACGGTTCGTTATGCAAGATCATTACATTCCTGCGCCGTGACCACGCCACCGAACGCCGACGACGTCGCCTCGAACCCCGCGCGGGAGTGGGCGCCGCCGGACGTCCCGCCCGCGGAACCGTCCGGCGTGCCCGGCGCCGCCGCGCCGGGAGCCCCGGCCCCGCCGCCGTCCGCAGACCCGCGCCGCACGGACCGGACGGCCGTCGCCGCGCTGGTCACCGGGCTCATCGGCCTCGCCCCGGTAGCGATCGCGTTCGCCGCCACCGCGCTCGTCCGGCTCCGGCGGGGCACGGAGAAGGGCCGGGCCCTCGCCTTCGGCGGCCTGGCCGCGTCCCTCGCCTGGACGATCGCGGGGACGCTCGCGGTGGTCCTCGTCGCGTCCGGCTCCACGCTCGAACGGGACGCGACGGGAACGATCACCGTCGGCGGCGAGGCCCCGTTCTCGGAACTGCGCGAAGGCGACTGCTTCACCGGGTACCGGTACGACTACGCCACGAAGATCGCCCGCCCCGGGCCGGTGCGGGCCGTTCCCTGCACCGAAGCCCACACCGGCGAGGTCATCGCGCGTGCCCCCCAGGCCTCCCCGGACGGGATCGACGCGGCGTTCACCCTGTGCAGGGGAAGGTCCACATATCTCCGCAAAAGCCGTGTGCGCACTCAACTCGAGCCGTACATCGGACTCCCGACGCCTCGGGAGGGAGACGTCATCTGCGCAATACATCGCGCGGGCGGCGAGCTCACCACTCCGTTGGTCGAAACGGTGGACACCTCTCTGAAGACGTACCAGGAACTGACCCCGGGAACGTGCGTCAGCAGGCTGACGACCGTCGACGACATCATCCCGACCGTGCCGTGCGGCGAACCTCACTGGTCCGAGGTGTTCGCCACCTACGAGATCTCCCTGGGCGGCACCTACGCTCCGGGCACCCTTCCGCCCCGTCCCGCCGACGAACTTCTTCGCCTTGGGACGGAACGCAGATGCATCGCGGAGGCCCGGAGGATCTTCAAAAGGGTTCCCCCGAAGGCGGGGGTGTCGATCGGCGCCAGGTGGCCGGCTCCGGAGGACTGGGAGATCGGCATACTGACCGTCGTCTGCTACCTGGGCGCCAATGGCCCGGGGCTCGAAGGCTCCCTGATGCCCGGGTGAGGTGTCCGGTACCGGTCATGTTTCGGCAGTAAGTGCCGAAACTGCGTGATTCGTTATGCAAGATCATTACGGTCCTGCGCCGTGACCATGCCACCGAACGCTGACGATCGCCTCCCGGACGCTCATCCCGAGACGCCCGCCTCGGACCCGGCGACCGTCTGGGCACAACCGGGCTCCGCCTCGACCGGGGACGCCCCGCCGGCAGCCTTCGCGGCACCCCCGGCGCACGCCGGGGGCGCGTTCCCGCCCCCGCCGCCCGGAGCCGTCCCGCCGGGGCCGTTCGGTGGCCCGATGCCCGGGCCACCGCCGCTCGCCGAGCCGTCGAAGACGAGCCCGCACTCGATCGTCGCGCTGGTCACCGGGCTTCTCGGACTCGTCCCCGTCGCGATCGGGTTCGGCATCGCCGGGCTCGTGCAGGCGCGACGCCGGACGCACCGGGGCCGGAACCTCGCGATCGGCGGCCTCGTCGCGGCGGGTCTGGAGCACGATCGGGATCGTCGCGGCGGGCGGCGCGGTCGTGTCGGAGTTCAGCGTCGAGCGGGACGCGTCGGGCGCGATCACGGACGGGGGCAGGGTCCACTTCGCGGCGCTGAAGAAGGGCGACTGCTACACCGGGTTCGCACCGGACGCCGAGGAGGTGATGCTCGTGGAGGCGGTGCCGTGCGACGAACCCCACCGGGGCGAGATCACCGCGCGCCTGCCGGTCGGGCCGGTCGAGGACTTCGGCTCCGGCACCATGTTCGAGCGGGCCGACCTGTACTGCCAGGGCGAGACCGAGTGGGTGAGCAAGAGCCGCTTCTACGCCGATCTCTACCCGTACGTGTACCTGCCCGAGCCAGGCGGCTTGACCTCGGCCGACGAGAACGGGGAGGTCGTCTGCGCCATGCATTACACCGCGTCCGGCACGCTCGACGTCCCGCTGGCCGACACGGTGGACGCCGACCGGCGGACCTACGGCGAGCTGACGATCGGCGACTGCCTCGCGGAGATCGAGGAGGACGGCGAGGAATCCCTGGTCACCGGGGCCGTGAAGCTCCTCCCCTGCAACGCCCCGCACCGGTACCAGGTGTACGCCGAGTTCGACATCCCCAAGAACGCGGCGGGCTCCGGCAAGGCCCCCTCACAGACGTTCCTCGACAAGCAGGGGGAGCAGCAGTGCGACAGGCGATTCGACGCGGCGCTCAGGAACGCGCCGCAGCTCGATTACGAGATCACGTGGATCGTCCCGACCGAATTCTCCTGGAGCATCAGCCGCGGCGTGGTGTGCTTCGTCGGCTTGATGGACGGCACCCCTCTGAAGAAGTCGATCGTCACGGGCTGACGGCATGAGCACCGACGACATGGAAACCCCTCCCCCGCAGACGTCCGAAGCCGCCCCGACCGTCTGGGCGCTGCCGGACGCCCCGCGCGCCGAAGACACCGGACCGCCCGTCTCCGTCCCGCCGCCGCCCGCCGCGGCCGCCTGGGGGCCTCCTCCCCCGCCCGCGCCGGGGCCCTTCGGGCCGCAACGGCCGCCGACGAGCCCGCTCGCGGTCACCGCCCTGGTCACGGGGCTGCTCGGGCTCGTCCCGGTCGCGATCGGGCTCGGCATCGCGGCGCTCGTCCAGGTGCGGCGCCGGGCGCACAAGGGACGGGGGCTCGCCATCGGCGGGCTGGCCGCCTCGCTCGTGTGGGGCGCGGTCATCGTCGTGGCGGCGACCGTCGCGGTGTCGACGTACTCCGTCGACCGGAACGCGTCCGGCCAGGTCACGGACGGAGGCAAGGTCCACATCGCGACGCTCCGCGAGGGCGACTGCTACACCGGTTTCGCGCCGGACGAGGTCCGGCTCGCGCTCGTGGAGGCGGTGCCCTGCACCGAGCCGCACCGGGGCGAGGTCATCGCCCGGATGGCGTTCGGCGCCTTCGGCCAGGACGAGAACGCGATCTGCCGGGACAGGAGCGCCTACCTCTCCAAGAGCCGCTATTTCGCCGACCTCAAGATGTACGTGCACGCGCCGGAGACCCTCGGTGAGGACGACCCGCACGTCGTGCGCGATGCACTACCTCGGCGCCGGGACGCTCGACACCCGGCTGGCGGACACCCTGGACGACGCGTTGAAGGAGAACATCTACCTAGGGGTCGGCGAGTGCGTCAAGGACCTCGACGGGGGATATGGCGGGTCCTGGATCGCCAGGTACGTGCGGACGGTGCCCTGCACCGAGCCGCACCTCTACCAGGTGTACGCGAACTTCGACGTCCCCTACCAGGACGGGGATCCCTCGATCATCCCCGACCAGGAGTACATCGAC
Source organism: Actinomadura sp. CNU-125 (assembly GCF_001942465.1). Classification (GTDB taxonomy): domain Bacteria; phylum Actinomycetota; class Actinomycetes; order Streptosporangiales; family Streptosporangiaceae; genus Spirillospora. Next base: position 4,263 of record NZ_MKJY01000033.1, on the reverse strand, counting down.
AAGGTGTCCAGGAACGGCTGCGACGACCGGTTCTGGGACGCGATCGACGAGGTGCCGGGCGTCGAGTACGAGATCGCTTACCTCCCGCCGAGCTCGCAGGCATGGAACTCCGACCGGGAGACGACCTGCCTCGTGGGCCTGCCGGGCGGCACGCGGCTGAAGAAGTCGATCGTCTCCGGGTAAGGACAGGAAGCCGCCGGATTTGGTTACGTTTCGGCGTCATACGACAGAAATGCGCCTCTTGTTATAGAAGATCATTATTGTCGCTCCGGTGACCACGCCACCAGACGCTGATAGCGTTGACGAATCCCCCGTACAGAGCACCCGCGAGACCGTCCACGAGGCCCTGGACGCCGGCGCTCCGGACGCCGCGGGGCCACCGCGCGCGAACCGGCTCGCGATCACCGCGCTCGTCACCGGCCTGCTCGGGATCGTCCCCGTCGCGATCGCGTTCGGCGTCGCCGCGCTCGTCCGGACGCGCAGAGGCCGGGGCCTCGCCATCGGCGGGCTGGCCGCGGCCCTCGCCTGGGCCATGGCCTGGACGGCCGTCGTCGTGCTGATCGTGACGGTCTCCCCCGCCGACAACAGCTCGTCCGATACCACTACGCAAGCGGAGAAAGTCCACCTCTCGACGTTGGAGGCGGGCGACTGCTACACCTGGTTCGGAAACGAAGTGCGGACCGCCCTCGTGGACGCACGTCCGTGCAACGCCTCGCACCGAGGGGAGGTCGTCGCACTGGTACCGGTCGGCGCGGCGGGGACGTCCGCAGAACCTGCGCCCTCACGCGAGACGGCCGAAGCCTTGTGCAGCGAGAAGGCGACACATCTTGCGACGAGCACCTTCTTTGAGGATCTCGACGTGTACGTCCACGTGTTGGAGCCGGGCTCGGAGAATGCCGGCAGCGTCTCCTGCTCGGTGCACTACACCGGCGCCGGGGTCCTCCAGTCGCCGCTCGCCGAGACGCTCGAGAAAGGTCGGACGTCGTACCGGGACCTGCGGATCGGCATGTGCGTCGAAAATCGGCCGGAAGACGACGTGCACAGGTGGCTTTTCGACTCGGTGAAGACCGCTCCCTGCACGGAACCGCATCTGTACCAGGTGTACGCGACCTTCGACGTCCCGTACCAGGACGGCGATCCCGACTGGATTCCCAGCGACGAGTACATCGCCGAGAAGTCGGGGAAGGGCTGTGAGGCACGGCTCTGGGACTCGATCAATGAAGTGCCGGGCCGCGAGTACGCCGTCGTCCCCCTCATGCCGACCTCTTCGAGCTGGGAGCGGCAGCGGGAGACCGTCTGCCTCGTCGGCCTACCGGGCGGCACGCCGCTGAAGAAGTCGATCGTGCGGAAGTAGGGACGGGGCGTGCCGCCGGGCCCTTCGCGGGCACCGGCGGCACGCGGGCCGTCAGACGACGGCGCCCGAGTCGCCCGACGAGCGGGGACGGGACGGGCGGGACTTCGTCTTCGCGTGCGGCGGCGGAGACTTGGCGTACCGTTCGAACACGACCGCCAGCGGCGTCCCGGTGAACACGCTGGAGTACGTGCCGACGACGATGCCGATCAGCAGCGCGATCGCGAAGTCGGTGAGCGAGTCGCCGCCGAGGACGGCGAGCGCCGCGAGGATGAACAGGGCGCCCATGCCGGTGTTGATGGTCCGCGGGATCGTCTGCAGGACGCCCTGGTTCGCGATCTCGGCGAACGGTTTCTTCGGGTTGGCGCCCCACAGTTCGCGCACGCGGTCGAACACGACGACGGAGTCGTTGACCGAGTATCCGATGACGGTGAGCAGGGCGGCGAGGAACACGCCGTCGATGGGTTTGCCGAGCCACGCGAAGACGCCGACGACGATCAGCACGTCGTGGAACATCGCGAGGACGGCACCGGCACCGAACGTCCAGCGGAACCTGATGGTCAGGTAGGCGAGCTGGACGAGCAGCGCGACACCGAGCGCGATCAGCGCCTTCTGCCGCAGCTCGTCCCCGAGGCTCGGTCCGATCAGCTCGTCGCGCTGCTTGGTGGCGCCGCCGCCCTCCTCCGCGAGCGACTTCTGGATCTTCTCGACGTCCTCGTTGGTGAGGTCGCTGGTGCGGACGGAGATGTCCTGGTCGCCCGACGTCTGGACGATCGCGCGGGGGAACCCGGCGTCGGAGACGGCCGAGCGCGCGACGTCGATGTCGACCGGCTTGGTCGTGGAGTACTCGACGATGCGGCCGCCGGTGAACTCGACGCCGAAGTTCAGGCCGCGGGTGGCGATGCCGGTGACGGCGAGGACGACGGCGAGTCCGGAGATCCCGAGCCAGAGCTTGCGGCGCTTCATCAGGTCGGGTCCGCTGTTCTCCAGCCAGCGGCGGATGCGGCCGGGTCCGCTGAGGCCGCCGGCGCGCGACTTCATCACCCGCGGCATCCAGGTGGCGGCGACTTCGGTCAGCACCCGGCTGAGCAGCATCGCGGAGATCAGCGAGGCGATGACGCCGATGCTGAGGGTGACACCGAAGCCCTTCACCGGGCCGGACGCGAGGAAGAACAGCAGCGCGGCGGCCAGCAGGGTCGTGATCTGGGAGTCGGCGATCGCCGACCACGCCTTGTCGAAGCCGGTCGCCAGGGCCAGCCGCGGAGGTCGCCCCGGGGCGGATGCCGCGTTCCTCTCTGGCCCGTTCGAACGCCAGGACGTTCGCGTCGATGGCCATGCCGATGGCGAGGACGAACCCGGCGAGGCCGGGGAGGGTGAGGGTCGCGCCGATGGCGACGAGCGCGGCGTAGGAGATCAGCGCGTACGCGCAGAGCGCGATGATCGACAGGAAGCCGGCGATGCGGTACACGGCGGTGATGAACAGGGCGGTCAGCGCGATGCCGATGATCGCGGCCCGGGCGCTGGCGTCGATGGCCTCCTCGCCCAGCGTCGGGCCGATCACCCGCTGCTCGATGATCTTGACGGGGACGGGCAGCGAGCCGCCCTGGATCAGCGCGGCAAGGTCCTTGGCCTCGTCGGGGGTGAAGTCGCCGGTGATCTGGGTGGATCCGCCGCTGATCCCGACCCCGCACGGGACGCTCTGCACGACGCCCGGGGAGGAGATGACGCGCCCGTCCAGGACGATCGCGGCGCGCCGCTCGTCGCCGGTCTTGCAGGCGGCCTCGGCGGTCATCTTCTGCCAGATGTCGTCGCCGTTCGCCCGGAAGTCCAGGGTGACGGCCCAGCCGCTGAGGTTCTGCGGGTCGTAGACGGCCTCGGCGCCGCCGATCTGGTCGCCGGTGAGCTTCGCCGGTCCGATGATGATCGGCTGGCCGCTCTCGTCGTTGATCCGCTGCTGGCCCTTCTGCAGTTCGCCGGTGGTCTGCGGCAGGACCGGGTGCACGGTGAGCTGGGCGGTGCGGCCGATGACCTCGGCGGCGCCGGACGGGTCCTGCACGTCGGCAGTTCGACGATCAGCCGCCGCTCGCCGGAGCGGGTGATCGACGATTCGGCGACGCCGAGGGCGTTGATCCGGCGCTGCAGGACCTCGCGGGCCCGGTCGGTGGACTCGCGGTCCGCCTTGACCTGCGGCGTGTCCTGCGCCTCAAGGACGATCTGCGTGCCGCCGCGCAGGTCGAGGCCGAGCCGGGCCGGTTCTTTCAGCGCGAAGTAGAGCGATGCGGCGAGCACGGCGAACGCCAGTACCTCTACCAATTGGGCTACGAGGGCAAAGAAATAATAACCGGCGCACCCGAGCGTGTCAGGGCGTCCAACGCCGCGAGGCGGTGAATCCGCGATATCAGGCGAGAAAGTCGCGCGGCGGAATTCCGGCCAGGTCCAGCGGAAGGTCGGTCCTGCGGTTGATCCGCAGTTTGCGGTAGACGCGGGTCAGGTGCTGCTCGACCGTGCTGGTGGTGACGTGCAGGCGCTTGGCGATCTGCCGGTTGGTCCAGCCCTCCGCGGCGAGCGCCGCGACCCGGCGTTCCGCGTCGCTCAACTCGGTGAACGGGTCGGCGCGGGCGTCGGCGCGCCGCCGGGTCCGGTCGCGGCGGCCGGACCCGGTCGCCGCCGATCCCGGCCGCGCCGCACTCGGCGGCCAGTTCCCCGGCCCGCCGGGCGAGTTCGCGGGCGCGGCGGGGCCGCTCGATCCGGTGGCACGCGGCGAGGTCGGCCAGGATCCGGGCCAGCTCCAGCCGGTCCCCGCCGCGTTCCGCCGTCCGCGCCGCCTCGCGGAGGGTGCGCGTCCGCTCGTCCGGGACGGCCGCCGCCAGCACGCGCAGCGCCCCGGCGCGAGGACGCGCGCGGCCGTCCGG
>NZ_MKJY01000032.1 GCF_001942465.1 Actinomadura sp. CNU-125 | reverse complement strand
TCGTCGCAGATCACCACGTCCGCGCCGTCCTCGCGCGCGCCCGGGGCGACCACCCCGCGCCGGTCACCACGACCCGGCGGCCGCCGCTGGGACGGGTCATCCCGTGCCTCCGGACCTCGGGCCCCGACTCGGCCGGGCCGGCGGGGCTCGGTGTCGACGTGCCCGAGCTCGGCCGCGGCGCCAGCGGGGACAGGTGGAAGACGGCGAACGCCTCGTCCGTCCCGGGGTTGGTGACGCGGTGCCGCACGTTCTTGGGGATGAGCACGCCCTCCCCGGCGGGCACCGTCAGCTCGCGGTCGCCGTCGACGCGGACCCGCAGGGCGCCGCGCACGACGTACAGGAACTCCTCGGAGTACGGGTGGTAGTGCTCGGCGACGAACTCGTCCGGCCGCAGCGTCAGGTCGCCCATGAAACCCGACGTGCACTGCACCGTCTTCGGGCTGAGCAGTACGCGGATCTCGCCGCCGCGGCGGCGGTTGACGGCCGCGTCGGCGCGGGCGAACGTCCGCGCGGCGGCCGCGGTCTGCACGTCGTCAGCCATTCCGGCCCGCCTCCCAGGTGTAGAAGGGAATCGCCATGGCGTCCTTCGGCTCCTTCCAGCCCGGGTCGTACGGGCTGACCTGCTCGGCCAGCCGCGTGTTGATGTCCTCGTACAGCGGGTGGCTGCGCGCCTTGTAGAGGTCGGGGGTGATGTCGTCGTCGGCCTCCACGAGGTGGAAGTACAGCTCGTGGAAGCGGAACAGGGTCCGGCGGGATACGCCGATCATGTGCGGCAACTCGCTCGCGTCCGACTCTGCGAAGATCTTCGCGACGTTGTCGGCGTTCCCGGGTTCCATCCGGGCGACGATCAGTGTCCGGTGCGGCACGGCTGTCTCCTCTCCTCGCGACCGTCCCAGGCTCGCCCGGCGGGGTGGCGACCCGGTCGACGCGGACTGGAGCCGGGCCGTCCAGCGGCGCACCAGAACGCCGCGACCGCGCGCGAAGGCCCCGTGGCCGGGGGACCACGGGGCCTTCCGCCCGCCGGTGCGGGGACGGGCGGGCGGTTCAGGTGCCGAAGCGGCGGAACCGGCGGCCGCGCTCGGCGACGAGCCGCGCGGGGTCGACTCCCCGCGAGCGCGTCGAGCGACTCCAGCAGCCGCGCCGCGCAGCAGCGCGCGCCGCGGCGGGGTCGGCGTGCGCGCCGCCCGGCGGCTCGGGGACGACGGCGTCGACGATCCCGTGCCGCAGCAGCTCCCGCGCGTCCAGTTTCAGCGCCCGCGCCGCCTCGGGCGCGGCCGTCGCGTCGTTCCAGAGGATCGCCGCGCAGCCTTCGGGGCTGATGACGGAGTACACGGAGTTGCGCAGGGCCAGCACCCGGTCGGCGACGCCGAGCGCCAGCGCGCCGCCGCTGCCGCCCTCGCCGGTGACGACGGAGACGACCGGCACCGGCAGCCGCGACATCAGCCGCAGGCTCTCCGCGATGGCGATGGACTGCCCGCGCCGTTCGGCCTCCAGCCCCGGGTAGGCGCCCGGCGTGTCGATCAGGTCGACCACCGGGACCCGCAGCTTGGCCGCCGTCCGCATCAGGCGCGCCGCTTTCCGGTACCCGGCCGGGGTGGCCATGCCGAAGTTGCGCGCCGCCCGGTCGCGGGTGCTGTGCCCCTTCTCGTGGCCGATGAGCATCACGGTGCGGCCGTCCAGCGTGCCGAGCCCGCCGACGATCGCCGGGCAGTCGCCCGTCATCCGGTCGCCGTGCAGTTCCTGGAAGTCCTCCAGGAGGTAGCCGGCGTAGTCGAGCGTCGTCGGCCGGTCGGCGTGCCGCGCGAGCCGCACGGCGTCCCAGGCGTCCCCGGCGGGCACCTCCTCGGCCCGCCGCAGCAACCCCGCGCCGGACGCGGTCGCCGTGGCGGCCGGGGCGGTGATGTCGGGTTCCCCGGCGGGGCGTTCGGCGGGGCGGGCGGCCCACATGCGCAGGAGGCGGGCCAGGGCGGGGCGCAGGGCGGAGCGCTGGACGACGCCGTCGACGAGGCCCTCGGCCAGCAGGAACTCCGCGGTCTGGAATCCCTCGGGGAGCCGCTGCCGGATCGTCTGCTCGATCACGCGGGGTCCGGCGAAGCCCATCCGGGCGCCGGGCTCGGCGAGGATGACGTCGGCGAGCGTGGTGAACGACGCGGCCACGCCGCCGTAGGTGGGGTCGGTGACGAGGGTGACGGTCGGGACTCCGGCCTCGTCCAGGTCCGCCATCGCGCGGCTGGTCTTGGCCATCTGCATCAGCGAGAGCGCGCCCTCCTGCATGCGCGCCCCGCCCGACGCGGTCACCAGCAGCAGCGGCGTCCGCTCCCGCAGGGCCAGCTCCATCGCGCGGGTGAGGCGCTCGCCGACGGCGCCGCCCATGCTGCCGCCGAAGAACCGGAAGTCCATGATCGCGGCGATGAGGGGGTGTCCCTGCACGGTTCCGCGCACGCACAGGACGCCCTCGTCGACGCCGCGCGCGCGGGCCCGGTCGAGCTCGGCGGCGTAGCCGCCGTGGGACGTGGCGAACGACAGCGGGTCGTCCGGGACGGCCGGGACCGGCAGCGGCGCGACCGAGCCCGGGTCGAGGAGCTGCGCGGCGCGCGGTTCCGGTTCGACCCGCCCGTGCGCGCCGCACGACGGGCACACCCGCAGCTCGTCCTCGTACCGGGCGCGGTACACGAAGCCTCGGCAGGAGCGGCAGCGGAGCCAGTCCGTCGGCCGGTCCGCGGGCCGGTCCAGGAACGCGGGGCGCTCCGGGGCGACGGTCATCGGCGGCCTCCCGGGGCGCTCAGCTCGACGACCGCGGCGGCGTCCCGGTCGCCCGCCGCCGCGCGTCCACGACGTCGGCGTACCGCTGCGCCGTCCGTTCCGTCAGCGGCAGCGTGACGCCGTTGTCGTGCGCCGCGCCGACGGCCAGCCGCATGTCCTTGGCCATGAGCCGCGCCCGGAACCCGGCCGGACGGTACTCGCCGGTGCGCATGAACTCCGCGCGGAAGTTCAGCACGGGCGACCGCCAGCCGCTCTTCTGCACCGCCGTCAGCAGCAGCTCCCGGGAGATGCCGGCGTGCTCGGCGAAGGCGACCGCCTCGGCCAGGCCCGCGGTCATCACGCCGAGGAGGAGGTTGAACGACAGCTTCAGCGCGCCGGCCCGTCCGGTCTCGCCGAGGTAGAGGACGCCCTGGCGGCCGAGGGCGCCGAGCAGCCCGCGGGCCCGTTCGACGTCCTCGCTCGCCCCGGCCGCGAACACCCGCAGGTCGCCGCTCTTGGCCATCTGCGGGTTGCCGATGACGCACGCCTCCACCCGGGCGACGCCCATGGCGGCGAGCCGGTCGGCGGCCTCCCGCGCGTACGCGGGCGACAGCGTCGACATCTCCACCAGGAGGGTGCCGGGCCGCAGCGCGGGCGCCAGGTCGCCGAAGACGACCTTCTCCACGGCGTCCTCGTCGCTGAGGCTCACCACGACGACGCCGGCGTCCGCGGCCGCCTCGGCCGGGGAGTCCGCGCCGCGTGCCCCGGCCTCGATCAGCGGCTCGGCCTTGGCCCGGGTCCGGTTGTAGACGGTGACGTCGCGGCCCGCGGCGAGGAGGCGGTGGGCGACGCCGCCGCCGATGCCGCCGAGGCCGATGACCGCGACGCCGGTCCGGTCGTCCGCTCCGGTCACCGGGCTCACCGTCCCGTGCCGAGCGTGTCGGCCGACAGCTGCGACACCGAGCGCATCAGGGCGTTGCGGAAGTACTCGGCGAACGCCTGCGGGCTCTTGGTGTCGCGCTCCTCGGTGAGGTACGGCTGGAGCTTCTCCTCCAGGGCGTGCACGCCGGGCTGCATGGACATCTTGCGCGCGACGGCGGCAAAGTCGCCCTCGTAGTGGATGACGCGGACCATGACGTCGTCCTTGATGAACACGCCGGTGCCGAGGAGGGAGCCGACGACGCCGCCGTCGTCGTCGTGCAGGTCGGGGGTCTCCACCCGCTTGAAGTTCGCGAAGATCTCGGAGATCTCCTCTTCGTGTCCCGGCTTGACCCGGTAGGTGATCGCTGCGTAGGGCATCACATGCCTCCGTCCACATCGAGGGTGATTCCGGTGACGCACCTTGCGTGGCCACCGGCCAGGTACAGGACGGCGTCGGCGACGTCGTCCGAGGTCGCGAGCCTGCCGAGCGGCGACATCGCCCGCAGCCGGTCGTGCAGTCCGGGCGGGAGCCCGTCCTCGATCGGGCCGGGCGCGACGGTGTTGACGCGCACGCCGCGCGGCCCGAGCTCCTTGGCGAGGACCGGGTGAGGCCGATCACGGCGGCCTTCGCGGCCCCGTGGTGGGCGGCGCCCGGCCGTCCGCGCAGCGCGCCGGCCGCGCCGATGTTGACGATCGAGGCGTCCGCGGCCACCAGCGGCAGCACGGCCCGCAGCACGCGGAACGCCGCGGTGACGCTCGTGTCGAGGACCCGCCGCCATTCCGCCTCGGCCAGCTCCGCGAAGGGCGCGGAACCGTCCACGCCGACGTTGTTGACGACGACGTCGAGTCCGCCGAGCGTGCTCGCGCACACGGCGGCGAGCCGTTCGAGGTCGCCGGTCCGCGTCACGTCCGCCCGTACGACGGCGGGACGCCCGACGGTGTCGGGCAGGTCCGCGACGAGGGCCTCGGCGGCCTTCTCGTCCCGGTGGTAGCACGTCACCACCCGGGCCCCGGCCGCCGCGAAGGCACGGACGGTGCTGCGCCCGACTCCGCGGGTCCCCCCGGTGACGAGGACGCGCCTGCCGCGCAACGCTTCATCGACGGGCATCGGCCCCACCTCCGCAGTCGTCCGTGACCATCACGCGAACAGCGTGCGGGACGGATCTCGCGGAGGGCTGGAGTCCGGATGGTGGGCGGGTCGGGCCCGCCCGCGGTCAGGATTCGCGGACGCGGAATCCGCGGACGGCCGCGGCGCGGCACGAGCTCCACGCCGAGCCCGCGACGTAGCAGGTCGGCAGGATCCACAGGAAAAGCTGCTGCAGCAGCCCGAGGGGGTCGGTCATGCTCTCGGCGAGCATCCCCGGCACCAGCGCGACCAGCAGGAAACCGATGATGCTCTTGATGACGAGCGCGGCGAACGCGAAGACGCCGACGACGCCGACCATCATCGGCCGGATCGCGACCCAGCGTTCGCCCCAGCCGAACGCGACGATCGCGGCGATGCCGACGACGAGCGTGAAGTACTGGAACACGTCGAGGGCGTTCGCGAGCGTGGTGTAGCCGGTGACCAGGTCGGCGTCCGTGCCGATCGCCTTCGGGTCGTTGGTCCAGGCGAACTGGGCGACCAGGGTCTGCACGATGACCAGGAAGGACAGCAGCCAGGCGGTGCGGCGGCCTGCGCGTAGCTCAGCTCGCGCTGCAGCCCGGACGCGACCTGCCGGACGGTGCCGAACTCGGCGAGCGCGGCCTTGGCGGCCTCGTCCTCGCCGAGCCCGCCGTCCATGTGCGCCTCGATCGCGTCTTCGAGGCCCTCGCGCAGCTCGCTCACCATGTCGGCTCTGGCCTTGGACGGGCCGAGCAGGGCGCGGTCCATCGACCGGAGGTAGCGTTCGATCTCCCGGCGCCCCGATCCGCACGCGTCGAGATCGAGGTCATCGGCCCGCGAGCGACCCATGCAACCTCCGCGGCGATTGGGACCGGGCAACGACCGTCCCCCATCATCGCTCATCGCACCGGGAGCGTCGACCGCGACGGCGGGCGACCCGTCCGCGAGTTGCGCTCGATCGGAGCACCAGCCCCGCCGCCGATGCTCGGCGCAGAGCGACGACCGCCGTCGCGCAACGAAGCCGCGTAACGAAGGGGCCCGCATGAGCCGACCACGATCCACGCGGACGGTCCTGTTCTGCCGCCCGCATCCGCCCAACGCGCCCGGACCGCTGACCGACGTGTGCGGACGGCCGATGGCCGCGCACGCGCTGTCGGGCACCGATTGCGACGAGGTGCTCGTCGTCGGGGCCGATGAGGAGACCGCGGCGCGGCTGCGCGACCTCGACGGACGCTGCGAACCCTGGCGGGGACGCACCGCCGGCGCGCTGCGCTCCGCCGACCGCGCCATCGTGCTGATGCTGCGCGCCGACGCGCCGCTGCTGACCGCCGAGAGCGTCGAACGCCTGCTCGCGCCGCTGCGCGAGGGCAGGTACGCGGCGGCCCGGCTGGGCGCGGCGTGGGCGTTCGCCGGGGACGTCCTCGACTCGGTGCTCGACGACCCGGCGCTCGACGATCACGCGCTGGACGATCCGGCGCTCGGCGACCCCGGGGAGGTTCCGGCCGCCGTGGCGAAGCTGCTGGAGGCGTCCGGTGTGCCCGTCGCGGCCCCGGAACCCGAGCCCGGGGACGGGCTGACCGTGACCGGGCAACCGGAGCTGGCCGCGGCGCGGCGCGCGATGCGCGACCGGATCGTCCGGCTCCGGATGAGCGAGGGCGTGACGGTCCTCGACCCGGAGACGACGTGGATCGGCGCGGACGTGGTCGTCCGTCCCGGCGCCACGCTGCTGCGCAACACCGAGCTGACCGGCGGGACGGTCGTGGAGTCCGGCTGCACCATCGGGCCGGACTGCACGCTGATCGGCACGACGGTCGGCGCGGGCACCCGCATCCGCTCGTCGACGTGCGAGAACGTGGCGATCGGCGCCGACAACGACGTCGGCCCGTACACCTACCTGCGGGGCGGGACCCGGTCGGGACGCGGCGTCATCATGGGCTCGTTCGCGCACATCAAGGCGACCGTGATCGGCGACGACTCGAAGGTCCCGCACTTCGCCTACCTGGGCGATGCGGAGATCGGGGCGCGCTGCAACCTGTCCGGGTTCACCGGCACGGTGAACCACGACGGGGTGCGCGCGCACCGGACCACCATCGGCGACGACGTGATGATCGGGGCGGGGACCGCGATGGTCGCGCCGATCTCGATCGGCGGCGGCGCGTACACCGCCGCGGGGTCGCTGCTGACCAAGGACGTCCCGCCCGGGGCGCTCGCGATGACGCGGGTCCGGCAGCGGCACATCGAGGACTGGGTCGAATCGACGATGCCCGACAGCCCGGCGGCACGGACCGTCCGCGGCCTGCGGGTGGGCGAGTAGGACGGATCGACCGTGCGTCCCCCCTGTGTGCTGGCGGTATTCGCCCATCCCGACGACGCCGAGCTCGCCTGCGGCGGCACCCTCGCGAGCTTCCGCGACGGCGGCTACGACGTCCACATCCTCGCCCTGACCGACGGCTCGAACAGCTCGGTCCCCCGCCCGCAGGACCGCAGGCGGGAGGCCGAGGCCTCGGCCGCGATCATCGGCGCGACCATCACCATCGAGGACCTGCCGGACGGCGAGGTCCGGGTGGCCGGGCCCACGTTCGCGAAGGTCGAGCGGTGGATGCGCGAGCTGTCCCCGGACGTCGTGATCACCCACTTCACCAGCCCGCTGCCGCTGGACGACCACCAGGACCACCACGCGACGGGACTGGTGGCCACGACGCTCGCCAAGCGCGCCATCACCCCGCAGCTGATCATCCAGGGCGAGCCGCCGGTGCTGAACGCCGGGTTCACGCCGAACTTCTTCGTGGACGTCTCGGAGTTCATGCCGAAGAAGCTGGCGGCGATCGCCCAGTACGAGTCCGAGTCGTCCAAGCCCTACATGCGCGAGAACGCGATCATCGCGCGCGCCACCTGGTGGGCCCGGCAGGCCAAGGTCCACGAGGCCGCCGACGACGCCTGCTACGAGGCCTACATGCTCATCAAATGCCGCTCCACGAATCCGCACATGCTGGTGCACGGCCAGAAGGAGAAGGTGCTATGAACACCGACCGCAACGGCGACCACCTGCTGACCCGGCGGACCGCGCTCGGCGCGGCGCTGCTCGGCGGCGCGCTGACCGTCACGTCCGGCCTGGTCCCGGGCGGGAGCGGACGGGCGGAGGCCGCCACCGCCGGGCTGTTCGACCCGCCGCCCGTCCTGGACATCGAACTCACCGACGAGGGGTTCGCCTTCCCCGCGCCCAACCCGCGGCCCGCGGGCCTGGTGACGATCCGGGCGACGACGCCGGTGCCCGCCGGGCACTTCATGGGGCTGGGCGCCGCCCGCAACGGCATCTCCCTGGAGGAGGGGATGCGCCTGTTCTGGATGAGCCAGTCCCCCGACCCGGAGGTGGCGATCCCCGCGCTGCGCGCGCTGTACCGGGACGTCGAGTTCTTCGGCGGCACCGGCGTCTTCCCCGGCACCGACCCGATCGCGGCGACCGTGCACCTGCCCGCCGACACCTACTACGGGATCGACGGCCCGATCGTCGAGACGCTGAACGTCTCCGACGAGTACCGGCCGGCGATGCCGCCCCGCGTGCACGGCGCCGTCCGCATGGTGGAGCACGGCGACCGGACCCGGTTCCGCGCGCCGCGCAAGATGCGCGCGAAGGGCAGCTACCTGGTCGTCAACCACACGTCGCAGCCGCAGGAGTGCGTGTTCGTGGGCGTCGCGCCCGGCACGACCGACCGCGACATCCAGGACTACTACGACGCGCCCGAGGGCGAGAAGCCGCCGTACCCGCTGCAGACGCAGGTGGGCGGGCTGATGGCGATGTCGACCGGGCACATGGCCGTGCTGCACTACGACTTCCCGCCCGGCCTCTACGCGATCCTGTCGTTCTACCGCAACCCCGACACGGCCGTTAAGCGCGCCGAAGAGGGCATGCACCAGGTCGTCGAACTCGTCTGACGCCCCGGCGCCCCCCGCTCCGTCTCATCTGGTTCGCCTCGTTCCACCGGACGGCCTTCCGCCTTCCGTCTCCGCTTCCGAATCCTTGGAGGTCCAACGTGCGCATCATGCTCGCGACGTGGCCGACCGCGTCGCACTTCTTCTCACTGGCGGGGCTCGGCTGGGCCCTGCGGTCGGCGGGGCACGACGTGCGCGTCGTCTCCGCGCCCGGCATCGAGAGCGCGGTCCTGCGCTCCGGGCTCGCGCTCACCGTCACCGGCCCGCGGCTCGACCCCGGCAAGGTCTGGGACGGGTTCCCCTACCGGCCCCCGGCGGGGATGGACGAGGACGAGCACGAGCGGCAGCGCTCCGCCCGCGCGTTCGAGATGTTCGCCATGGGCGCGCGGGAGACGGTCGGCGACGTCGTCGGCTTCGCCCGGTCCTGGCGGCCCGACCTGATCCTGTTCGAGCCCCGCATGTACGCGGCGCTGAAGGCGGCGCGCGTCCTCGGCGTGCCCGCCGTCCGGGTGCTGCCCGGCCCCGACTACACCTTCACCCGGCTCCCGGCCGAGCGGGACGCGCTGGCCGGCCTGTGGGACCAGATCGGGCTGGACGACCCCGACCCGTTCGGCGACCTCACGCTCGACCCGTGCCCGCCCGGCCTGCAGGTCGAGGACGGCGGGGCGGTCCGCCGGCAGCCGGTGCGGTTCGTCCCCTACAACGGCCCGGCGGTGGTGCCGCCGTGGCTGGAGGAGCCGGCCGCGCGCCCGCGGGTGTTCACGAGCCTGGGCACGCTCGTCGCGACGGTGATGGGCAACATGAACCTCGTCCACGAGGTGATCTGCGCGATCGCGGCGCTGGACGTGGAGGTGCTGGCGGGGGTGTTCTCCGACCAGCGCGACCCGCTCGGCGCGCTGCCGGACAACGTGCGGCTGGTGGAGGACATGCCGCTGCACCTGATGCTGCCCGGCTGCGCCGCGGTCGTCCACCACGGCGGTGCGGGCACGCTGCTGACCACCATGGCCGCCGGGGTGCCGCAGGTGGTGCTCGGCTCCGTCGGCGACACCGCGCTGTCGGCGCGGCGGCTCGCCGCGACCGGGGCGGGCATCGAGCAGTGGGCGTGGACGGCGACGCCCGACCGGATCCGCGAGCTCGTCGCCGAGCTGCTCGGCGGGCCCGGCCACCGGACGGCGGCGGTGCGGCTGGCTGGACGCGAACGCACGCTGCCCACGCCCGCCGAGGCGGCCGGGATCCTCGAAGGGCTGGCGGCCGGGCGGGGCGCCGTCCCCGCGGGGGCCGCGTCATGAGACCGACCGCCCTGGTGACCGGGCGCGTCCAGCGGGATCGGGGAGCGTTCGCCCGGGAGCTGGCCGCCGCCGGGACCGACCTGGTCCTGGTCGCCCGGCACGCGGACCGGCTGGAGGCCGTGCGCGCCGAGCTGACCGGGCGGTGCGGGGTGGCGGCGGAGGTCCTGGCCGCGGACCTGCTCGACCCGGCCGGACGGGCCGCGGTGGAGGCCCGGCTCGCCGACCCCGCGCGTCCCGTCGACGTGCTGGTCAACGGGGCCGGGCTGCTCGGCGCGGTCGGCGCGCTCGCGCTGCAGGGCGCCGACGACGAGGAGGTCAAGGTCGCGCTGAACGTGACGGCGGTCGTCCGGCTGACGAACGCCGTGCTGCCCGGGATGGTCCGGCGGGGGCGCGGGCGCGTGGTGAACATCGCGTCGATGGCGGCGTTCATGCCGTCCCCGGGCGGCGCCACCTACTCGGCGTCGAAGGCGTTCGTGACGTGCTTCAGCCGGGCCGTCCACGAGGAGGTGGGCCCGCTGGGCGTGCACGTCACGGTGGTGTGCCCGGGCGCGACGCGGACGGCCGGGCGGGCCGCGTCCGGAAGTCACCGCAGCCGGATGGGTCCGCTGCTGGAGCCGGACGAGGTCGCCCGGCGGGCGCTCGCGGCCGTCGGCGCGGGCCGTCCGGTGTGCGTGCCGGGCGGCGCGTACCGGGTGCGGGCCGCGATCGCCCGGCACTGTCCCGGCGGCGTGTACCGCCGCCTGTTCCAGCGCGGCTGGCGGGAGCGGACGGCCCGTTCCCTCACCGCGGCGCTGACCGTGGAGGCGGACGGATGAGCGCGGCGAGCGTCGTCACCGGCATCGGGGTGGTCGCCCCGAACGGGCTGGGGACCGAAACGTACTGGTCGGCGGTGCTGGAGGGGCGCAGCGGGATCGGGCCGATCACCCGCTACGACTCCGACTTCCCGGTGCGGTTCGCCGGGGAGGTGTCCGACTTCGCGGCCGCCGACCACGTGCCGAGCCGGCTGATCTCGCAGACCGACCACTGGACGCACATGGGCCTGGCGGCGGCCGGGATGGCCCTGTCGGACGCGCGCGTCGAGCCGTCGGAACTGCCGGAGTACTCGATGGCGGTCGTCACCGCCAGCTCGTCCGGCGGGACGGCCTTCGGGCAGCGGGAGATCGAGCGGCTCTGGAGCAAGGGGCCGCGCTGGGTAGGCGCGTACCAGTCGATCGCCTGGTTCTACGCCGCGACGACCGGCCAGATCTCGATCCGGCACGGGATGCGCGGGCCGTGCGGGGTGATCGTCGCCGAGGAGGCGGGCGCCCTGGACGCGATCGCGCAGGCGCGGCGGCTCGCGGGGACGGAGGCGGCGGTGGTGGTGACGGGCGGCACGGACGCCTCGCTCTGCCCGTACGGGCTGGTCGCGCAGTTCAGCAACCGGCGGCTCAGCCGCCGCGCGGACGCGGCGCGCGCGTACGTCCCGTTCGCCGCCGACGCCTGCGGCTACCTGCCGGGCGAGGGCGGCGCGATGCTGATCGTGGAGGCCGCCGAGCACGCGGCCGCGCGGTCGCGCCGCAGCGGTACGGCGAGATGCCGGGCACGGCGCGACGTTCGACCCGATCCGGAGTCGGGGCGCCCGCCGGGGCTGCGCCGGGCGATCGAGCAGGCGCTGGACGCCGCGGGCCGCGCGAGCGCGTCGACGTCGACGTGGTGTTCGCCGACGCGGTCGGCGACCCCGGACTCGACCGGATCGAGGCGGCGGCGCTCGCCGCGGTGTTCGGCCGGTCCGGGGTGCCGGTCACCGCGCCGAAGGCGCTGACCGGCCGGTTGTACGCCGGTGCGGCGCTGGACGTCGCCACCGCGCTGCTGAGCATCCGGGACGGCGTCGTCCCGCCCACGCCCGGGATCGTCCCCGCCCCCGAGCACGGGATCGACCTGGTCACCGAGCCGCGGCACGGCGACGTGCGCACGGCGCTGATCGTCGCGCGAGGCCACGGCGGGTTCAATTCGGCGCTCGTCGTCCGCGGCCCGCGCACCGGAAACGGAACCGGAGGTTCCCGATGACCCTGCCCACGACCGCACCGGCCGGCGTTCCCCCGGACACCGGCGGGCTCGACGCCGAGACGATCGGCGACTGCCTGGCCCGGCTGGTCGCCGACGAGACCGACGGGCCGGCCGACGTCGACCCCGACGAGACGTTCGAGGAGCTCGGCCTGGACTCGCTCGGCGTGGTGAACGTCGCGAACCGGGCCGCGGCGGAACTCCGCATGACGATCAAGCCGGTCCTGCTGTACGACTTCCCCACCATCGATTCGCTCGCGCGGCGCCTGGCGGAGGGCGACGGCGGCTGAGCACGGGAGAGCCCCGGCCGTCCGCGGACGGCCGGGGCTCCCGCGTGCCCGGGGACGCGCGTCACTCGACGACTTCGAGCTGGGCCATCATCCCCATCGAGGAGTGGTCGAGCAGGTGGCAGTGGTACAGGTACCTGCCCGTGTAGTCGTCGAACCGCACCCGGAAGCGCACGTGCCCGCCGACGGGCACGCCGACCGTGTCCTTCCAGCCCCGCTCGTGGCCCTCCAGCGGCCGGTCGCTGCGCTCCAGGACCTGGAAGTGGGTCCCGTGCAGGTGGACGTTGTGCGGGATGCCCATCGGGTCCTCGTTGCGGACCGTCCAGATCTCGGTCTCGCCCCGCCGGACGGTCGCGTCGATCCGGTGGTGGTCGAATATCTTGCCGTCGATGACGAAGGCCGGGATCGTCATGTCGAGAGAGAACTTGACCTCGCGCTCCTTCGCGGCGGGCCCGAGGTCGTGCATCGGGCGCAGCCGGTCGGGGACGCGGCTGTGGTCGGCGGCGCCGCGGACGACGTCGAACCGCATGACCTGCCGGGTCTCCTCGCTGGAGTCGAACGCGGTGTTCTCCAGGACGATCTTCGTCCCGACGCGGTACCGGCCGAAGTCCACGACCACGTCGACCCGCTCCCCCGGCGACAACTCCACGGACGTGGCGGGGACCGGCGCGGGCAGCAGCCCGCCGTCCGACGCGATCTGCACCAGCTCGCCGCCGTCGTCGAGGCCGAGCTTGAAGTACCGCTCGTTCGAGGCGTTCATCAGCCGCAGCCGGTACTTGCGGCGCGACACCTCCATGAACGGCTGCGGGCGGCCGTTGACCAGCAGCGTGTTGCGGTACCGGAAGTCGTCCATCTCGAACAGGAGCTGCCCGTCGTCGTCGAACCGCGCGTCCCGCATCATCAGCGTGACGTCGTGGCGGCCGGACGGCAGGCGCAGCGCCCGCTCGGCGGGGTCCTCGATCAGGTAGGCGCCGGAGAGACCGCGGAACACCATCTCCGCCTCGGTGTGGTGCGAGTGGTCGTGGTACCAGAGCGTCGCGCCCGGCTGCCGGTTCGGGTACCGGTACGTCCGCGCGGCGCCCGGCTCGATCACGTCCATCGGGTACCCGTCGTGGTCCGGGTGGACGTGCCCGCCGTGCAGGTGGACGACGGCGTCCTGCGACAGCGCGTTGACCTGCGTGATGACGGTGCGGCGGCCCGACTTCGCGCGGATCGTCGGGCCGGGGAACGAGCCGTGGTAGGTCAGCACCCGGCTGCGGCGGCCCGGCAGGATCTCGGCCTCGGTCTCGCGCATCACCATCGTGTAGTAGTCGGTCGTGCGGGTGCGCAGCCACGGCCGCAGCTCCGGCGGCAGGGTCAGCGGCCGCGTGAACGGCCCCTCCGCGTGCCGCGCGGCGCGCGGTCGTCCGCGGGGCGCCGAGCGCCGTCCCCCCGAACGCGGCCGTGGTCACCAGTCCGGCGCCGCCCGCGGCGCCCAGCTTCATCGCGTCTCTCCGGCTGAGCATGGCGATCCCCTGATCCTCTTCTCGGTGGCAGGTGGCCGAATCGTCCCGCCGGGAGTTAGAGGATCGGTCGCCGCGCCCTCGTGCGGCCGTGGGCGTGCCGTCCGCCCTAACGTTGATCTGCGGCGTGTTGCCCTTATGGGCGCCCGAGTTAGGGCAACACGCCGCAGATCAACGAACCACGGTGAAGTCGTGCTGGGCGTCGTCGGCGGCCAGGGCCTTCAGGCGGTGCGCCGGGAGTTCCAGGACGGTGACGTCGCGCGCCCACGCGGGGACCTCGGCGCGGGCCTCGCGCTTGGTGAGCCCGCGGGTGCGCATCAGCACGTCGCGCCAGGCGTTCGCGGCCTTCCCGTGCGCGCGGTCCATCAGCGTGCGGGCGAGCGTGCCGGACGGTGCGCGGCGGACGGCGTCGACGTGCGTCCCCCGGGCCGTCAGCTCGTACACGGGCGCGAGGATCTCGGCGGCTTCGGCGATCGAGGCCGCGTCGGCGGCACCGGCGGCGGTGAACACCCGGACGTGCTCGGCGCGGGTGGCGAGCAGCACCCGGACGAGCGCGGGTTCGAGCCCGGGCGGCAGCGCGATCGCGGCGCGGCGAACGGTCGCGGCGTAGGGCTTGCCGAGCCAGGTCGCCAGCCGGGCCCGCGGGACGTTCGGCAGGACGTCGTTCGGCCAGGGGCCGACGAGCACGTCCGGCGCGAAGCCGTCGACCGGGGCGGGACCGAGGCCGCCGCCGACTCGATCGACTGCGGGCCGTGCGTGTAGATCGCGGCGGCGAACCGGTCGGCGCGGGCGACGGCGGCGGGCAGCGTCTTCGTGGTGGGCCGCAGCACGTACAGGTCGGCGGCCGACCCGATGGCCTCAGCACCGAAGTAGCGGTTGAAGTCGGGATAGATGGCCTCGGAGAGCAGGTTCAGTTCGCTCAGCGCGTTCTGCACCTTGAGGGCGAGCGCCGGGGTGAGGTCACCGGCGCCGTAGGCGAGCAGGACGCGGCCCCGCCCGGGGTCGCGGAGGCCCTCGACGGCGCGGGCGACGAACAGGCCGACGCCGTCCGGGGTGTAGGGCGGGTCGGTGACGGCGACGTCGGCGTCGCGGGCCGACGGCGGCAGGCCGAGGCGCAGGTCGGCCCAGCGGGTCCGGACGTCGAGGCCGAGCCGCCGCGCTTCGGCGTCGATGTAGGCGAGGACGCGGTCGTCGATGTCGACGACGGTCGTCCGGACGTGCGGGTGGATCAGGCCGACGGCGAGCGAGGTCAGGTCGTGGTCGCCGACGCACAGCAGGTGCGAGCCCGGCAGCCAGAAGCGGGCGCCGAGGAACAGCGCCCGGCGGACGGCGGTCTCGGGCGTCGCCGACACGTGGTCGAGTTCCCGCCGCCCCCGGGGCGCGCGGGCGATCAGGTCGGCGAGCCGCTCGACGGCCGGGGCGTGCGCGGGCAGCAGGTGCCCGACGGGGTCGGCCGGGACGGACGGGTGCGCCGCGTCCAGCGCGGACAGCTCGGGCGTCGGCGCCAGCCGGTAGCGGTCGCCGGACCGCTCGACCGGGACGGTCGCGCAGCAGCGCCTCGATCCCGCGGCGCGGCGCGGCCGTCCCGCGGACCAGCTCGGCGCGGGTGCGCCACCCGCCGGTGAGGAGGGCGAGCGCCGCGTGGACGCGCACCGGGTCCATGCCGTCCACGGCCGGCGGCGCCGCGCCCCCGCGATCATCGTCCGCCCCGGGTTCGTCCATCGGGGCAGTTTATTGCCCGTGATCGACCGGCCGGGCGCTCACGTCCGCCGCGACGCCGGGATCATCGAGAACGAGACGCCGTCGGCGACGTTCCCGGCGACCTCCCGCTCCCACGTCTCGACGGCGCGGGACGTGTCGATCTCGAACTCGAACCGGTTCGTCATCTCGGGCGTGACGTCCTCGACGTCCACGTAGAACTGCTCGTACCAGCGGCGGAGCTGGTAGACGGGGCCGTCCTGGTCGCACAGCAGCGGGTTGTCGATCGGGGCCTTGTTCTTCCAGATCTCGACGTCCTGCATGAAGCCGAGCCCGACGCCCTCGGCGACCTGCGCGGCCATCGCGTCGGCCTCCTCGTCGGACATCCCGGGGAACTTCTTGACGATCGCGCCCCACTGCAGCATGAAACTGTTGGACGTGATCGGGTAGTGGCAGTTGATCAGCACGGTCTCGACCGTGACGCCCTCGGCCTCGTTCCACAGGTAGTCGATCATGTAGGACGGGCCGTAGTAGGCCGCCTCGGACCGCTGGTCGATCTTCTGGTCGGCGGGGCCCGGGATCATCCCCAGGTGCGCGTCGTCGCGGGACGTCCCGTCGAAGTACTGGGTCGCGACGTGCCCCTCGAAGATGTTCTTGAAGTACGTCGGCAGCGCGTAGTGGACGTAGAAGAAGTGCGCCATGTCGAGACGTTGTCGACGATCTCGCGGCAGTGCGAGTTCTCGACGCGGAGCGTGTTCCACGTCCAGTCGCTCCACTCGTCGCTGAACGCGCCCTCGATGCGCGGGATCGTCACCTCCGGCGGCGGCGGGTTGCCCTGCGGGTCGTTCCAGACGAACAGCTGCCCGTTCTCCTCCAGCGTCGGCCAGGAGGCGGTGCGGGCCGCGCGGGGGACGCGCTTGGCGTACGGGATGCCCGCGCAGCGGCCGTCCCCGCCCCAGCGCCAGTCGTGGAACGGGCACGCGATCGCGTCGCCCTTGACCGTGCCCTGCGTAAGGTTCCCGCCCATATGGGGGCAGAAGCCGTTCAGTACGTGCAGTCCGCCGCTCTCGCCCCGGAACACGACGAGCGTGGTGCCGAACGCCTCGACGGCGTGCGGTTCGCCGTCCCGGAACGAATCGGCCGGGCCGAGGCAGTGCCAGCCCCGGGCGAACCGCGCGGGCGGCGGCGCGGCCTCGATGACACGGTGGTTCATGGCTTTCCTCCTTGTGCGACGGGCTTGCGCTCCGCGATGTGGGTCGCGGCGGCGTAGCCGAACGTCATGGCGGGTCCGATCGTGGCGCCCGGCCCCGGGTAGGTCTCGCCGGTCACGGCGGCCGAGCAGTTCCCGGTGGCGTACAGGCCCGGGACGGGGGTGCCGTCCGCGCGCAGGACGCGCGCGTCGGCGTCGGTGACGAGGCCGCCCTTCGTGCCGATGTCGCCCGGCACGACCCGGACCGCGTAGAACGGGCCCTTGTCCAGCGGCGCGAGGTTCGGGTTCGGCAGCGTCGGGTCGCCGTAGTAGTTGTCGTAGGCGCTGTCGCCCCGCCGGAAGTCGGCGTCCGCGCCCGCGCGGGCGAACCCGTTGAACCGCGCGATGGTCGCCTCCAGCTTCGCGGCGGGAACGCCGATCGCGGCGGCCAGCCCGGCGGGCGTCGCCGCCGTCCGGACGGCGCCGGTCTCGTGCCAGCGCTTCGGGAACTTCTGGCCGGGGAACAGCCCGACGACGATGTAGCGCGACTTCGCCCGCGCGTCGACGATCATCCACGAGTTCATCGCGGGCTCGCCGTGCTCGTACATCCGGTCGACGAACTCGTGGTACGGCAGCGACTCGCGCACGTACCGCTCCCCGTTCCCGTCCACGATCACCATCGCGGGGACGGCCCGGTCGGCGACGAGGAAGAACGGCGGGCCGTCCGGCGCCGGGACCGACGGCGCGCCCCACACCTTCTCCATCAGGTCGACGGCCGCGCCCGCGCGCAGGCCCGCGAGCAGCGTGTCGCCCGTCTGCCCCTCGGCTGCGTGCGTCCAGTCGGTCGTGGTGGGCGCCGGGAGGTACTTCTCGCGGAGGTCCTGCGCGTGCGAGAACCCCCCGGCGGCGAGGACCACCCCGTGCCGGGCCCGCACGGTCACGTCCCGTCCGCCGCGCCGCACGCGGACGCCGGTTACGCGCCCGTCCTCGATCACCAGGTCGCGGAACGGGCTGTTCAGCCACAGCTCGCCGCCCGCCTCGGCCAGCGCCAGCCGGAGCCGCGCGACGAGCGCCTCGCCGAGCGAGAGCAGCCTGCGGCCGGTGAGCAGGGCGCCCGCCGCGCGCAGCCCCACCCGGACGGCGGTGCGCTTCCCCTTCCACGTGCGGGTGACCATGTTGAGCTTGCCGAAGTCGGCGGACGTCATCGTGAGGCCGTAGGTGGGGAGCCCGGCGCGGCGCATCCGCGCGAACTCGGGGCCCAGCTTGCGGCCGTCCACGATGCGCGGCTCCACCGACCGTCCCTCCGGCTTCCCGCCCGGAAGCTCCGGGTAGTAGTCGGAGTAGCCGGGGGTGTAGACGAACCGCACCCAGCGCGTCCGGTCGTGCAGGTAGCGCAGCATCTCCGGACCGCGCGCCAGGTAGGCGTCCTTGCGTTCGGCGGGCACCCGCTCCCCCACCGTCGCGTCCAGGTAGGCGCGGGCGTTCTCGGGGGTGTCGCGCTGCCCGGCCTCCTCCAGGTACAGGTTGTTCGGCACCCAGATCGCGCCCCCGGACAGCGCCGTGGAGCCGCCGAACCGTCCGGTCTTCTCGACGACGACCGCCGACAGCCCGCGCAGCCGGGCGGTGAGGGCGGCGGTGAGCCCGCCCGCGCCGGAACCGACCACCACGACGTCGTACTCGTGCTCCCCGCCGGTCCCGTCCGCGTCCGCACCGACCGCGCTCATGTCGGCCGGGTTCATGTCGGCTGGGTTCATGTCGGCTGGGTTCATGTCGGCTGGGTTTTCGTCCACTTGGTCCATGTGCTTCTCCGGCTAGGCATCGGCCACGGCGTCGTGGCCGGGGTGGCGGGCGCCGCGGCGGCTGAGCGGCGGGCCGCCGCCGTCGCGCGCGGCGGGTTCCCGGACGGTGCCGATCACGATCAGATGGTCGCCCGCCTCGCGGACGTCGGCAACGGTGCGGTCGGCCGCGGACCGTCCGGTCTCGGCCACCATCGGCCGTCCGGCGGCGTCGTCGGGGGCCGTCACAGCATCACGTCCTCGACGTCGAAGCCGAGCGCGCCCCGGCCGTACAGGGAGAGCGCGCGCTCCGGGTCGTTGACGGCGTGGACGCGGCCCGCGTGGGCGTCGCGCCAGGCGCGCGACGGGGTCGCCCTCGCCGAGGGCGCGGCCGCCCGCGTTCTCGAACAGCAGGTCGACGGCCCTGATCGCGCGGGCGGTGCCGAGCACCTGGTCGCGGCGGGTGCGGAGCCGCAGCTTCAGGCCGAAATCGCGGCCGGCCTCGGCGTCGGCCATGAGGTCGCGGACGTTGCGGTCCATCAGCGTCCACGCGGCGTCGATCTCGCTCGCGGCGGTGGCGATGCGGACGTGCGCGTGCGGGTCCTCGGCGACCTTCTGGCCGCCGTAGGAGACCCGGATCCGGTTCCGGGTGGCTTTCAGGTGGGCGTCGAGTGCGCCCTGCGCCATCCCGGCGATCGGCATGCTGATCGTGGTGCTGAACACCGCCGCGTACGGCAGCTTGTAGAGCGCCCCGGTGTTGAGTTCCTGGCCGGGGCAGGCGAGGGCGGACGTGTCGGCGAAGCTGAGCGTGCGGTGCTCGGGGACGAACGCGTCCTCGACGACGATGTCGTTGCTGCCGGTGCCGCGCAGGCCGATCGTGTTCCAGACGTCCTCGATCCGGTAGTCGGCGCGGGGCAGCAGGAACGTGCGCATGTCGGGCGGGCCGCCGTCCGCGTCGTGGATCAGCCCGCCGAGGAACACCCAGTCGGCGTGGTCGCAGCCGGACGAGAAGCTCCACCGGCCGTCCAGCCGGAACCCGCCGTCGACGGGGGTGACCGTGCCGGTCGGGGCGAAGGACGAGGAGACGCGGGCGTCCGGGTCGGCGCCCCACACGTCTTCCTGGGCGCGGACGGGGAACAGGCCGAGCTGCCACGCGTGGACGCCGACGACCGACGCGACCCAGCCGGTCGACCCGCAGGCCGCGGCGATCTCCCGGACGGCCTCGTAGAACTCCGCCGGGTGGGCCTCGCGGCCGCCGAACGCCTTCGGCTGCAGCAGCCGGAAGAACCCGGCGTCCGCGAGTTCCTTGACGGTCGGCTCCGGGATCCGCCGCGCCGCCTCGGCCTCCGCCGCCCGCGCGGCGATGCCGGGCAGGAGGTCCCGGACGACCCGGAGAACCTGTTCGCTCATGCTCGCTCCTCGCTCCCGCGCCGGGTGATGCGGATCACTCGGCGGCTTGCGAGCACGCTAGGCGAGGTGTTCCAATTAGAAATACGACCTTCCCGGTCACCGGGAAGGTCGATCGGGACGGGGAGAAAGGAACCACCCCATGCCGGCACCCGCAGCGGCGACCGCGCCGCCCCTGGAGTCCTCGATGCTGGCCCGGGCGGCCCGCATCCTGTACGCGTTCACCACGACCACGCCGGAGCTGTCGATGAGCGACGTCGTCCGGCGCACCGGGCTGCCCCGCTCCTCGGTGCACCGCATCATGGACCAGCTCGTCCGGCTCCGGGCGCTGGAGCGGACCGGCTCCCGGTACCGGCTCGGCCTCGGGCTGCTCGAACTGGGCGCGCTCGCGGCGCACCAGAACCGGCTGCGCGAGACGGCGCTGCCGCACCTGCGCGCCCTGCACGCGGCGACGGGCGCGATGGTGCACCTGGCGGTACTGGACGGCCACGAGATCGTCTACCTGGAGAAGATCGGCGGCCCGGCGGGCGGGCGCGTGCCGTCCCGGCTGGGCGGCCGCCAGCCCGCGTACTGCACCGGCGCGGGCAAGGCGATCCTGGCGTTCGCGGACGCGGACCGGCTCGCCGAGGTGCTGGCCGCCGCTGCCCGCCCGCACCCCGTTCACGATCACCGGCGAGCGGGCGCTGCGCCGCGAGCTGACGCGGATCCGCGAGCACGGCGTCGCCTTCGACCGGGAGGAGGGCCACCGGGGCATCGCGTGCGTCGCCGCTCCGCTGCGCGACGCCGGGGGCGTCCCGGTCGCGGCGATCTCGATCTCCGGGCCGCCGCCGAAGATGGACCCGCAGCGGCTCGTCCCGCCGCTGCTGACGACGTCGCGGGCGGTGTGGCGGGCGCTGTTCGAGCCCGGCCGGCGCCGGGCGGGCGCGCCCCCGGCGGCCGCTTCCGGTTTCCCGGTGATCGGGAAGGGGTGACGCCGGGGCCGTGCGACGCTCCTTACGTTGAGGCCGTTTTCGCCGGTCACGACCCTGGGAGCCCCCATGCGAAGAACCCCCGTCATCGCCGCCGCGGTGCTGGCCGCGCCGCTGCTGACCAGTACCGGGCGCGCACGCGGCGCCGTCCGCCCCGTCCGCCCCGCCCGGGATCGTCCGGCACCACGACCGCGCGTCCGGGCTCGTCGACGGCACGATCAACTTCCGCGACCTCGGCGGGTACAGGACGTACTTCCACGCGCGCGTCCGGCCGGGCGTGCTCTACCGGGCGGACGCGCTGAACCACGTCACCGACGCGGGCCTGCGGGAACTCCGGCGGCTGGGGGTCGAGAGCGTCGTCGACTTCCGCACGCCCCTCGAAACCTCGACGGACGGTCCCGACCGGCTGCCGGACGGCCTGCGCGTCACCGCCCGCCCGATCGGCGACACCGGCATGTACGCCACCGTGAACGCGGCGATCGGGTCGAAGGATCCGGCGCGGCAGCGCGCCGTTCTCGGCGACGGGCGGGGCGCCGCGATCATGCGGACGCTGTACCGGAGCTTCGTCACCGACCCCGCGTCGGCCGCGTCGTTCGGCCGCACGCTGCGGGAGGCGGCCGACCGGTCGGAGACGCCGCTGGTGTTCCACTGCACCAGCGGCAAGGACCGGACGGGCTGGATGAGCTACCTGCTGCTGCGGGCCGTCGGCGTCCCGCACCGCACGGCCATGTACGACTACCTGCTGTCCAACGAGTACCGGGCCGAGGCCGACGCGGCCGTGCGCGCGCGCCTGGAGTCCTCCGGATACATGCAGGACGCCGAACTGCTGAAGCCGATCCAGGACGTGCGTCCCGAGTATCTCGGGGCGGCGCTGGAGGAGGTCCGCCGCGAGTACGGGTCGGTGGAGCGCTACCTGCGCGAGGGCCTCGGCATCGACGGCCGCACCCGCACCCGGCTGCGGCAGAACCTGCTGGCGCGGTGAGCCGCTGAGCGCGTGCGACGAGGCCGCCGGGCGCGTCCCGGCGGCCTCGCGCGGTCGCGGTTCAGTTCAGGTCGGGGGCGCCCGTCATCGCGTCTTGTTCCGGAAGTGCGGCAGGACGGTCTCGCCCCACTGCCGGATCGTCTCCATGGCCACGTCCTGCGGGACGGTGCCCATCTGGACCAGGCACATGATCTCGTCGACGCCGATCTCGGCGAGCCGCTCCACGTACTCGATGGCGTCGCGGGCGGTGCCGTAGGCGTGCTCGGCGTTGAACGCGCCGGTGTCCTGCGGGCGGGCCGGGATGTTCGCCTCGTTGAGCTTGGCGACGAGCGCCTCCTTGTCGCGGGCGAGCGCGGCGATGTTGTCGTCGTCCTCGGTGTCCTCGGCGGGCGCGGGACCGTTGCCGTACCAGTGCGCGATGGCCTCGGCGAAGAACCGCTGCCCGCGCGCGCCGATCCGCAGGGCGCGCTCCGGGTCGTCCAGGACGATCGTGGGGCAGAGCGCGACGAACTTGTCGTTGGTGTCGGGGCTGACGAGCCGGTCGGCGCCGCGGGTCCGGATCGTCGCGTGGTAGAGGTCGTGCATCTCCCGGACCTCGTCGGGGCCGGCGAACCCCATCACGAGCGCGCCCACGCCGAGTTCGGCGGCGAGCTTGACGGTGTCGCGCTTGCTGCACGCCATGTAGAGCGGCGGGTGCGGCGTCTGGACGGGACGCGGCATGATCTTCGCGGGGCCGACGTCGAGCAGGTCGGTGTGCCAGTCGATCTCGTCCTTGCGCCACGCGTTGGCGAGGAACCGCAGCGACTCCTCCATCTGCGGGTAGGTGTCGGACGGTTTCACCCCGTACATCCCCATCTCCATACGGGTGGAGCCGCGGCCGCCGCCGACGTCGAGGCGTCCGCCGGACAGCGCGTCCAGCATGCCGACCCGCTCGGCGACCCGCACCGGGTGGTTGTACCGGAACGGCATGCAGACGACGCCGTGCCCGATGCGGATGCGGGACGTCTTGGCCGCCACCCACGACAGGAAGATCTCGGACGCCGTCATGTGCGCGTACCGCTCCAGCCCGTGGTGCTCGACGGCCCAGACGCGGTCGAACCCCATCTCCTCGCCGTAGACGGCCTGCTCGACGCAGTCGAGGAGCACCCGGCGCTCGCGTTCGGGCGTCGGGTGCGCGAGCTGGGCCTCGAAGATCATCGAGAACTCCATGGGGACCTCCTGTATTTCGATTAGGAATACTTCTAACAGATATATAGTGCGGGTGCTACATCACGACCCGGTAGGCGGGAGCGCTAACCTGGCCGGGTGAGCGAGAAGCCCGACCTCCCGAACCTGCCGCCGACGAGCTGGGCCGTCCTCGGGCTGCTCTCGTTCGGGGAGGAGCTGTCGGGCTACGACCTGAAGAAGTGGGCCGACTGGAGCCTGAAGTTCTTCTACTGGAGCCCCTCGTTCAGCCAGATCTACGGCGAGCTCAAGCGGCTGGAGAAGACCGGCTACGCGACGTCCCGGGTCGAGCTGACCGAGAGCACCCGCGGCAAGCGCGTCTACGCGATCACCGAGGACGGGCTGGACGCCGTCACCCGCTGGGCCCGCGAGTCGCCCGTCGAACCGCCCGTCCTCAAGCACGGCGTGATGCTGCGCGCCTGGCTCGGCCATCTCCTGACGCCCGAGCGGCTCCGCGAGGTGCTGGAGGAGCACGGCGCCTACGCCGCCAAGATGGTCCGGCGGGCGGAGGCGGACGCCGCGGGCGCCGCGGAGGTCGCCGAGTGGGCCTATCCCGAGCTGGTGCTGCGCTGGTCGGCGCGCTACTACGAGGCCGAGCGCGAACTGACCCGCAAGATGCTCGCCGACCTCGACGAGCTGGCGGCCCGCGAGGACTGACGGCCCGCGAGGGCCCGCGGCTCACGACCGCCGACGGGCCGGTCACGCCGCCGGGACGCCGAACCCGCCCCGGAAGAACAGCAGCGGCCCGGCCGTCCGGACGGACGCGAGGTGCCGCACCCGCCCGATGACGATCGTGTGGTCGCCACCGGGCAGCTCGCGCTCGACGTCGGCCTCGATCCAGGCGAGGGCGCCGTCCAGCAGCGGCGAGCCGTCCGGGCCGGGCGTCCAGGACACCCCGGCGAACTTGTCGCGGCCGGCCATCGCCCGGCACAGCTCCCCCTGGTCGGCGGCCAGCACGTTCACCGCGAACCGTCCGGCGGCGCGGATCCGGGGCCAGGTCGTCGAGGCCGCGGACGGGCAGAAGCACACGAGCGGCGGGTCCAGTGACAGCGACGCGAACGACTGGCACGCCATCCCGACCGGCTCGCCGCCGTCCACCGCCGTGACCACGACGACGCCGGTGCAGAACGTGCCGAGCACCCGCCGCATCCGCTCCCCGTCGACCCGCCCCGCCGTCTCCCCCGCCGAT
>NZ_MKJY01000031.1 GCF_001942465.1 Actinomadura sp. CNU-125 | reverse complement strand
CGGACGCGCATGCGGACACGCATACGGGTGTGGGCGCGCGGGTGGACGCGGAGCCGGGCACGGACGCGGCCGTGGACCCGGCGGCCGTGGACCCGGCGGCCGTGGACCCGGCGTCCGGCCCGGCGTCCGACATGGCGTCCGATGCGGTGTCCGATGCGGCGTCCGATGCGGCGTCCGACATGGCGTCCGATGCGGCGGCCGGGGCGGCGGCCGATGCGGCGGCCGATGCGGCGGCCGGGCGGCGGCCGGGCGCGCTTGCCGGGCCTTCCGTGCCGCGGGCTCGGCGGACGCTGCTCGGGCCCCTGTGGCGGCTGATCGACGGGCGGCCGGGGGACTCGCGGACGGCCGTCGCGCGGCGCGCGCGGATCCTGGTCACGATCGCCACCGGCCTGGCCAACCTCGGCGGCGCGCTCGTCGTGGTGATGTTCGGCCTCGTCGTCCCCGATCCGGTCGGCGACGTCTCCGACCGGATCAAGCTGGTCAACCTGATCGTCTTCACCGCCTACGTCGCCGCCGCGCTCCCGGTCGGGCTCGTCCTCGGCGAACGGTTCTTCCGCCGCGTCCGCCACCTCCTGCAACACCACGACGAACCGCAGCGCCGCGCGTCCCTGCTGCTCTACGGGCCGCTGCGGCTGATGGGCCTGCACCTGACGCTGTGGGGGATCGGGACGGTCGGCTGGGTGCTGATCAACCTGCCGTTCTCCTGGCTGCTCGCGGTCAAGCTCGGCCTGACGAGCCTGCTCGGCGGCCTCACTACCTGCACGTTCGTCTACCTGATCACCGAGCGGCTGCTCCGCCGCGCGGTCACCACCGCGCTGCGCAGCGAACTGCCGCGGCGCACCGGGCTGCCCGGCGTCGTCGCCCGGTCCGTCCTCGCGTGGGCGCTCGGCACCGCCGTCCCGGTCCTCGGGCTCATCAGCCTGGCGGTCGGCTCGTTCCTCATCGCGCGGATCACCGTCCGGGACTTCGCCGTCGCGGTCCTCACCCTCGGCGGCATCGCCCTGGTCGTCGGGTTCCTCGTCACCTACGGGGCCGCCCGCGCGGTCGCCGACCCGGTCGAGTCCGTCCGGCACGGCCTCGCGCGCGTCCAGCACGGCGACCTGGACGTCGAGGTCCCCGTCTACGACGCGAGCGAGGTCGGCCTGCTGCAGGCCGGGTTCAACCACATGGCCGCCGGGCTGCGCGAGCACGAGCGGCTGCGGGACCTGTTCGGCAGGCAGGTCGGCGCGGACGCCGCGCGCGTCGCCGTCGAGCGCGGCGTCGACCTCGGCGGGGAGCTGCGCGAGGTCGCGGTGCTGTTCGTCGACATCATCGGCTCCACCCGGCTCGCCGCCGACCGGCCGCCCGCCGAGGTCGTCAAGCTGCTCAACGACTTCTTCGCCGTCGTGGTCGAGGTCGTCGGCGCGCACGGCGGCTGGATCAACAAGTTCGAGGGCGACGCCGCCCTGGCGATCTTCGGGGCGCCGCTCGACCTGGACGGCGCGCCCGCCCGCCGCGCTGGCGGCGGGCCGCGAGCTGGCCGCCCGGCTGCGCACCGAGGTCCGCGGGATCGAGGCCGCCGTCGGCGTCTCCGCCGGGGAGGCCGTCGCCGGGCACATCGGCGCCGAGGAGCGTTTCGAGTACACGGTGATCGGCGACCCGGTGAACGAGGCCGCGCGCCTCACCGACCTCGCCAAGACCACCCCCGCGCGCGTCCTGGCCGCCGGGACGCTCGTCGCGGAGGCCGGGCCGGACGAGGCGGCGCGCTGGGCCTCGGCGACGAGGTCGTGCTGCGCGGCCACACCCGCCCCACCCGGCTCGCCGCGCCCGCCGGTCCGTCCTAGCGGGGCGGGCGCGGCGCCGGCCGGGGTCAGTGGCCGCGGGCGATCCACTCGTCGAGGTGCGGGGCCTCGGCGCCGATCGTGGTGCCGTCGCCGTGGCCCGGGTGGACGCGGGTGTCGTCCGGGAGCGTCAGCAGCCGCTCCCGGATGGACGTGATGATCGTCGGGAAGTCGGAGAACGACCGCCCGGTCGCGCCGGGGCCTCCCTTGAACAGCGTGTCGCCGGAGAACAGCGCCTTCGGCCCGGGCGCGTGGAGGCACACGCCGCCGGGGCTGTGCCCCGGGGTGTGCAGGACGGTCAGGTCCGTGCCGGCGACCGTGATGACCTGGCCGTCGGCCAGCAGGCCGTCGGGTTCGCGGTCCGGGTGGCGCTGCCGCCACAGCGGCAGGTCGTCGGGGTGCAGCAGGACGGGCGCGCCCGTGGCGTCGGACAGGGCGGGCGCGGCGTTGACGTGGTCGTCGTGGGCGTGCGTCGACACGATCGCCAGCAGCTTCGTCCCGTCGAGGGCGTCGAGGATCGCGCCGGCGTCGTGCGCGGCGTCGATGACGATCGCCTCGTTCGCGTCGCCGACGATCCACACGTTGTTGTCGACGTCCCAGGTGCCGCCGTCCAGCGAGAACGTCCCGGACGTGACGCGGGAGGTGATCTCGGCCGCCATCAGAGCGTCACCACCGAACGCAGGACGTCGCCGTGGTGCATCTTCTCGAACGCCGCCTCGACGTCGCCGATCCCGATGGTCTCGGTGACGAACGCGTCCAGGTCGAGGCGTCCCTGCAGGTACAGGTCGATCAGCATCGGGAAGTCGCGGGAGGGCAGGCAGTCGCCGTACCAGGACGACTTCAGCGCCCCGCCCCGGCCGAACACGTCCAGCAGCGGCAGTTCGAGCTTCATCTCCGGCGTCGGCACGCCGACCAGCACGACCGTCCCGGCGAGGTCGCGGGCGTAGAACGCCTGCTCGTAGGTCTCCGGGCGGCCCACCGCCTCGATCACCACGTCGGCGCCGAACCCGCCGGTCAGCTCCCGCACGGACTCGACGACGTCGGCGTCCTTCGCGTTGATGGTGTGCGTCGCCCCGAGGGACGTCGCGGTGGCGAGCTTGCGCTCGTCCAGGTCGATCGCGATGATCTTCGCCGCGCCGGCCAGCCGCGCGCCGAGCACCGACGCCGCGCCGACCCCGCCGCAGCCGATGACCGCGACCGAGTCGCCCCGGCCGACGTTCCCGGTGTTGATCGCCGCGCCCAGGCCCGCCATCACGCCGCAGCCGAGCAGCCCCGCGACCTCCGGCTTGGCGGCCGGGTCGACCTTCGTGCACTGCCCGGCGGCCACCAGGGTCTTGTCGGCGAACGCGCCGATGCCCAGCGCGGGGGACAGCTCCGTGCCGTCGGCGAGGGTCATCTTCTGCTTCGCGTTGTGGGTGTCGAAGCAGTACCACGGGCGTCCCCGCAGGCACGCCCGGCACTGCCCGCACACCGCCCGCCAGTTCAGCACCACGAAGTCGCCCGGCTCGACCTCGGTGACGCCCGCGCCGACCGACTCCACGACCCCGGCGGCCTCGTGCCCGAGCAGGAACGGGAACTCGTTGTTGATCCCGCCCTCCCGGTAGTGCAGGTCGGTGTGGCAGACCCCGCAGGCCTGGACGTCCACCACCGCCTCCCCGGGGCCGGGATCGGGAATCGTGATCGTCTCGATCCGTACCGGCTCGCCCTTGCCCGGTGCGACGACCCCGCGTACCTGCTGCGCCATGCTCTATCTCCTCGTGCTCTCGATGTCCGACGACCCTATAAATCCCCGCTCCACCTGTCGCACGCCACTTTCATCAATCGGAAAAACCCGATCGACGCGGCGGGCGGGCGGCGGCCGGGGCCGTAGGGCTTCAGAGGGATCCGTGACCCGCTCAGGTAGCGACTGCAAGATCGTTACTGCGGGTGTGGAGCGCCCGGTGCGGCCGGTTGAAGGCTTTGGGGGCGATCCCCGAAGAAGGAGCCGAGATGTCCCGTCCCACCGCCCGCATCACCGCCGGTCTCGTGGCCGCCGTCACGGGCGCCGCCACGACCGGCCTGCTCGGCACCGACGCCGCGAACCGGGAGGCGAGCGCGTCCGTCCGGGAGGCCGCCGGGCACGGGCCCGCGCACGGGCACGCCCGGCGGGGGAGCCTGGTGTCCGCGACGCGCCTCGACGGCCTGACGGCGGCGGACGCGCGCCGGCTGCTGGAGGGCGCGGGCTTCGACGCCGCGCCCGTCCGGTACGGGGTGGACGCCTACCGGCTCGTCTACCGGACGGTCGACGCGCACGCCGCCCGACCACCGCGAGCGGCCTGCTGGTGCTGCCCCGCAACGGCGACCGGCGGCTCCGCACGGTCTCCTACACGCACGGGACGACCAGCTACAAACCGGACGCCCCGTCCGTCGCCGACGACGCCTGGGCGCGCGGCCCGGCCGTCACCTTCGGCGCCGCCGGGTTCGCCGCCGTCGCCCCCGACTACCTGGGGCTCGGCGAGGGACCGGGCGTCCACCCGTGGAAGCACGTGCCGTCCGAGACGTCGGCGGCGCTCGACATGCTGCGGGCGGCGCGCGCGTTCGCGCCGCGCCGGGGCCGCGTCCTCGAGCGGGACGTCCTGGTCACCGGGTTCTCGCAGGGCGCGTCGTCGGCGCTCGGCCTCGCCCGGGCGCTGCAGGAGGGCGCCGACCCGCGGTTCCGCGTCCGTGCTGCGGCCCCGATCAGCGGCGCCTACGACTTCCGGGGGTCGGAGCTGCCCGCGCTGCTGAACGGCGAGGTCGTCCCGAAGATCGGCGTCGCGTACACGTCCTACCTGCTGACGTCCTGGAACCGGATCTTCGGCGGCGTCTACCGGGACCCGTCGGAGCTGTTCCGTGACCCCTACGCCGGACGCGTCGAGAAGTTCTTCGACGGCACGACGCCCGGCCCGGTCATGCTGCAGGGCCTGCCCGGCACGCTGGACGAGCTGCTCACCCCGCGCGGGCTGGACCTCCTGCGGAACCCGTCGGGGGCGTTCGCCGAGGGGCTGCGCGTGGACGGCGAGGTCTGCACGGCCTGGACGCCGCGCGTGCCCGTCCGGCTGTACAAGATGGACGGCGACGAGCAGGCGGTCACCGCGAACACGACGGCGTGCGCGGCGGCTTTCCGGGACCGCGGCGCGCGGGTGCGGGTCGTCGATGTGGACGACCGGCTCCACGAGGGGTCGCGGCACCTCGGGTCGAACACGGCGGCGACCGGCATGGTGGCCGACTGGTTCGCCGGGCTGCGCTGACCCCGAAGCGGGCGACCGGGCCGGCGACGGGACCAGCGGGGCTCGGCGGAGTTCAGCGGAAGCGGATGACCTGCAGTTTGTCGGCGGTGTTGCGGTCCAGGACGGTGACGCCCGCGGCGGGCGGGACGGCGCGTCGCGAGCGCTGTCGAGGAGCGGGCGCCAGCGGCGGCAGTGCCGGTGGAACGTCGCGCGGGTGACCACCCGCCCGCGCGCGAACTGCCCGGCCCGCGCCGTCTCGGGGTCGACGTCGATCAGGATCAGGTGGACCCCGCCGCCGTGCAGCCGCGCCATCCACGCGAACAGATGCAGGATGTGCGGCCAGGTGCCGCGGGTGTGGGCGACGACGCCGCGGCCGCGCAGCACGGCCCGTCCGATCCGCCACACGTGCGTGGCGTGGATCAGCGGGGTGCGCAGCACCCCGGGCAGCGGGCGCAGCCGCCGGGCCCACCAGTTGCGCGCCTGCCCGGAGTCGATCACCAGGACGTCGCCCGCGGGCACCGGCGCGATCTCGTCGCCGCGCAGGCCGTAGAGCCGGTTCAGCAGCGTGCTCTTTCCGGCGCCGGGCAGACCGGCGACGAGCACGAGGGAACCGGCCGGGTAGTGCAGCGCCGGCCCCGGATCCACCTCGTCGATGTCGTGGATGTCGCTCTCCTGGCCGCCGGAAGTGTGGTTGGAGAAACGAACACTCCCCGCCGGTTGTTCCGGACGGGCCGGCGGCGGAGCCGGGCGGACGATCGGGTGCGGCGAACGGCCGGGCGAACGGCCGGGGGATCGGGCCCGTGATCGGGCGCGGCCGGCACGGTCACCAGCCGCGGGCGCGCCACTCCGGGATGCCGGGGCGCTCGCGGCCGAGCGTGGAGTCCTTGCCGTGCCCGGGATAGAACCAGGTGGCGTCCGGGAGCCGCTCGAAGACGCGCTCCTCCACGTCGGCGAGCAGCTGCTTGAACAGCGTCGGGTCGCCCCAGGTGTTGCCGATGCCGCCGGGGAACAGGCTGTCGCCGGTGAACAGGTGCGGACGGTCGGCGAGTTCGCCGCCCGCGTCGTAGAGCAGCGCGATCGAGCCGGGCGTGTGCCCGCGCAGATGGATCACTTCGAGCGTCGCCCGTCCCACCCGGACGGTGCCGCCGTCCTCGACGGGCTCGGCGACGGGCTCGGGCAGCGCCTCGGCGTCGTGGGGGTGCGCGACGACGGGCGCGCCGGTCGCGCGCGCGACCTCGCTGAGCGCCATCCAGTGGTCCTGGTGCCGGTGGGTGGTGACGATCCGGGCGAGCGGGCCGTCGCCGACCAGCTCCAGCAGCCGGGACGCCTCGTTCGCCGCGTCCACCAGAAGCTGCTCGCCCGTCGCCGTGCAGCGCAGGACGTAGGCGTTGTTGTCGTACGGGCCGACCGACACCTTCGTGACCGTCAGGCCCGGCAGCTCCCGGACGTCGGGCCGCCCGCCGGGCTCGACGTTCCCCGTGTAGGTCATGGGTCCTCCTTCGTAGGCCGCGCTGGATGCCGGACGACCATCTTCTCCCATCGGCGGCGGCGATCACCCTCCGGCGGCGCCGACCGGCACGGCCGTCCGGCACGGCCGTCCCGCTAGGCCGCCGGAATGGGTCACCGGACTCACCCGAACCGTGCATTAGTGGGCGGAAATCTCCCGCCCGCCGCCGCACCATGGTCATTGGCAGATCAGGTTCGACCGGGAGGACGGTGCGACGATGCAGGTGGACCGGCGGGTCACCGCGTCTCGTCCCGGACCGCGCCCCGAACCGCCCGAGGACGTCCTCGGGCAGGCGTGCGCGCTGGTCCGGCTCTGCGGGCAGGACGCCGCGATCGCGGCGGTGCTGCTCGCCCTGGTGCTGGTCGGGACCGGCACGCGGCTGGCCGCGGGACCGCCCGGCGTCGCCGCGCTGGCGCTGCTGCCCGTGCTCGCCGGGTCGTTCGCGACGTCGGCGGCCTTCGCCGTCCGGACGCGGCTGACGCTGGTGTCGGTGCTCGGCGAGGTCCGCGGCCGCACCGGCGCGCCGCTCGACCCGGCGGTCCCGTGGACGACGTTCGCGTCGGCCGCCGCGCTGGACGGGGCGGTCCGCGACCGGGAGCTGCGGCGGCTGCTGTCGGCCGCGCACCGCTGCGGCGGGCTGTCCTGGCGGGCGCTCGCGTGGGCGGTCACGACCGGGGTGCTGTTCCTGTTCTGGACGCTCGCGGCGGCGACGACGGCGGGCGGCGGGTGAATCGTGCTGGACCACGGCTTCGACCACCACGACCCGGATCACGGCGTGCGCCCGGGGAGCTTCTGGGCGCGGCTCGCGCCCGCCGACCGGCAGGCGCTGCGGGCGATGGGCCGCACCACCGCCGTCCCCCCGCGGGGAACGCTGTGCCACCAGGGCATGACGGCCCCCGCCGTCTACGTGCTGTTCAAGGACGTGACGCGCGCGAGGGGCAACGTCGTCGCCAAGGAGTTCGTGGACTCCAGCGACGGCGACCAGTCGATCATCGACCTGTTCGGGGCGGGCGACCTCGTCGGCGTCCTCGGCCCGTGGGGGCATCCCCAGCGCGGGACGGTCGCCGCGCTCGACCACCTCGTGGCGCTGCGGGTGGAGCGCCGCAAGTTCCGCAGCCTGCTGGCGGCCAACCCCCGGGTCGCCGAGGCGATGATGCACACCGTCTCCCAGACCGTCACCTACGGGGGGCGCCGCCACGCGGTGCGCGCCGCGGATCATCCGCAGCGGCTCGCCTACCACCTGCTGGAGCTGGTCCACCGGTTCGGGGAGCGCACCTCGCGCGGCCTGGAGGTGCCGCTGCGGCTCAGCCAGGCCGAGCTGGCGAACTGGTCGGGGATGTCCCGGGAGACGCTCGTCCGCTGGTTCCGCAAGTGGCGGGCGAAGAGGATCCTGGACCCGCGGCCCCGTCCGCTCGTCGTCCTGGACCCCGAACGGCTGCGCCGTGCCGCGAGCCCCTGGGGGGACGAGTGGCCCGCCGTCGAGCACGCCCCGGCGCAGCGACGGAACCGGGCGGCATCGCCGCGCGCGCGCCCGTGCGGCTGGAGTCGTCCGGGGGGAGGACCGCCGTGCTGAAGCTCCCGGCGGACAACCCCTTCTTCACCGGCCGCGACGTGAGCCTGCGCAAGCTCGACATGCTCGTGGCGCAGGCCGAGTGGCCGCGCGCGGTCGTCGTCCAGGGGATGGCAGGGTCGGGCAAGACGGCCCTGGCGCTGCACTGGGCGCACCGGACGGCCGGGCGGTTCCCCGACGGGATCCTGTTCACCGACCTGCGCGGGACGTCCGGCGGCCCCGTCACGCCCGGCGCGGCGATGGGGCAGGTGCTGCGCGCGATGGGCGTCCCCGGCGACCAGCTGCCGCGCACCGCGGCGGGCCTGGCGGCGCAGTGCCGGTCGCTGCTGGCCGACCGCCGGATGCTGCTGATCCTGGACGACGCCGCCGGGCCCGAGCAGGTCGGGCCGCTGCTCGCCGCGGCCGAGTCCGGGCTGGTGATCGTGACGAGCCGGCGCCGGCTCCCGCCGCCGCTGCGGGGCGCGGACGTCCGCACGCTGGAGCTGCGGGAACTGGCGGCGCAGGAGGCCGAGGACCTGATCGCGGGCGTGCTCGATCCGGCGACCCGCGGGTCGCGGGGGAGCGGCGGCCGCTCGCCCGGCTGGCCCGCGAGTGCGGGCGGCTGCCGCTGGCCCTCGCGGTGATGGCCGGGCGGCTCGCCGAGAACCCGGACGAGTCGATCGCCGAGACCGTCCGGGAACTGACCGCGCACGACGAGGAGACGGCTCCCGGGGTGTCCGGCGCGGCGGCGCGGGACGGCGTGCGGGGCGCGGCGCGCGGCGGCGCGCTGCACGGCGTGCTGAGCCCGACGTTCGAGGTGGCCTACCGGGGGCTGGGCCTCGACCAGCGGGAGGCGTTCCGCCGGCTCGGGCTCGTCGCCGGGCCCGACTTCACCGCCGCCGCCCTCGCCGCCCTCCTGGACCGGACGCAGGACGAGGCGCGCGACTGCCTGGAGGGGCTGCGGCAGGCGTACCTGGTCCAGGACGCCGCCCCCGGCCGCTACCGGATGCACGACCTGCTGCGCGAGTTCGCCCGCGGGCGCGCGCTCGTCGAGGACGCCGACAGCGACCTGCAGGCCGCGCAGCGGCGGCTGCTGGCCGCCTACCTCGCCGGGGCCCGCACGGCGGGCGAGGCGCTCGGCGCGCCCGCGCGTCCGCGGGCCGCCGGGAACACGCCCGAATCCCCGGAACCGGGCGCGGACGGCACGCCGGGCCACGGGCCGGACAAAGGGGCGGACGCGCGGGCCGCGGGCCTCGCCTGGTT
This sequence comes from Actinomadura sp. CNU-125, assembly GCF_001942465.1. GTDB lineage: Bacteria > Actinomycetota > Actinomycetes > Streptosporangiales > Streptosporangiaceae > Spirillospora. The sequence continues at coordinate 15,007 of NZ_MKJY01000031.1, read as the reverse complement.
CGAGGCCGAGCGGCGCAACCTCGTCGCGGCCGTGCACCGGGCGGCCCGGCTCGGCCTGCACCGGACGTGCTGGGAGCTCGCCGACGCCCTGTTCGACTTCCAGCGCCTCCGGCGCTACGGGGAGGACAACGTCGCGGTCCTGCAGGCGGGCCTGCGCGCCGCCCGCGCCGAGGAGGACTGGGCGGCCGCGGCCGTGATGCTGCACGACCTCGCCGTCGCGCACGTCGAGCTCGACCGCTCCCTCCAGGCCGTCGGGTACGGGGAGGACGCGCGGCGCGGGTTCCGGGCCGTCGACCCGCCGGACCGGCACGGGGAGGCCGCCACCCTGGGCACGCTCGCCGACGTGCACGCCGCCCTGGGCCGGTACCCGACCGCGATCGACCTCGCGCGCCGCGCCCTGGACGCGCACCGCGCCCTGGACGCGCACCGCGACCTGGGCGACGACGGGGGCGTCGCCCAGGCGCACGACACGCTCGCCCGCGCGCACCTGGGCCTGTCCGACCACGAACGGGCGCTCGACCACGCGGACCAGGCGCTCGCCATACGGAGGCGGATCGGTGACCTGCCCGGCGTGGCCGGAACCCTGCTCACCTTGGCGAGGGTCCACCGCCGCTGGGGCAACGTCCGGGACGCCATCCTGCACGCCCTAGAGGCCCTTTACATCCGGCAAGAAGAATCCGACCAACTCGGTGCCGCCCAAGCGCTTACCCTGCTCGCCCGCACGCATTCCTCCCTCGGACAGCGCGACCTCGCCATGCGCGACGCCGAACAGGCCCTGCGCACCTATCGCGCACTGGGCGCACGCCACGGAGAGGCGCGCGCGCTGACCACCCTCGGGATGCTGACGTGCGACGCGGCACGGTTCGCCGAGGCGTTCACCTACTGCGGGGACGCCCTGCGGCTGCACCGCGACGTCGGCGACCGGCACGGCGAAGCGGAGACGCTCGCGCAGATCGGCGTCGTCCACCTGCGGCTCGGCCGCCACCGGGAGGCCCGCGAGCACCTCCTGCTCGCCCTGGAGGTGCGGCGGGAGATCGGCGACCGGCACGGCGAGGCCAACGACCTGGAGCACCTGTCGGTGGTGATGCGCCGGCTCGGGCGCCCGCAGGAGGCGTTCGTCCTCGGCCTGGAGGCCCTGGACCTGTGGCACCGGCTCGGCGCCCGCGGCCGGCTGGCCGGCACGCTCGGCAGCATCGCCCGCACCTACCTGCGGCTCGGGCTGCCCGAGGACGCCGAACGCGCCGCGCAGCAGGCGCTCGGGATCCGGCGCGGCGTCGGCGACCGGCACGGCCTCGGCGTCGGCACCGACACCCTCGCGATGGTCCTGCGGCGCAGCGGGCGCCCGCGGGACGCCCTGCGCGTCGGCCTGGACGCGCTGCGGCTCGTCTGCGAGGCCGGCGACCGGTACGCCGAGGGCACCGCGCTCGTCCACCTCGCCGCCGTCCACCTGGACCTGGGCCGCGCCGCGGACGCCCTGGAGACCGGACGGCGCGCGCTGGACCTGGCCGCCGAACTCGGGGACGCCCGCGAGCAGGCGTACGCGCTGCACGTGATGGCGCGGGCGTCCCAGCTGCTCGGCGAGCACGCGCGCGCGGCCGCGCACTTCGGCGCCGAGATCGCCATCCGCCGCGACATGGACGACCATCCGGGGCGGCGCGAGGCGCTCCGGATGCAGGGCGCGTCGTACCGGGCGCTCGGCGACGCCGACTCCGCCGCCGACTGCGCCCGGCGCGTCCGCGCCCTCGACAAATGGCTCGAATCGGATAGATCGCTCGACATGTGAACGTCCGCCCCGCCGTCGAGCGCTCACTGACTCCGACCTGCGGCGTGTTGCCCTTACGCGCGCCCGGATGAGGGCAACGCGCCGCAGACCAACGAACCCGGGGAGCTAGGCGGACGGGAACCCGGCGGGGGCGTGCGGCCACGGCGGAACCTCCGGCGAGGGGCCGTCCGGGCGGAGGGTCACGCCCGCGCCGTCCGAGCGCCCGCTCAGCCAGGCCAGCACCGCGCGGCCCGTCCCGGACGCCTCCGCGCCGGACGCGTCGCCGAACACCGCCGACTCGTCCAGGTCGGTCACCGTGATCCGGTACCCGGCCAGGCCGAGCAGCCGCTCGCGCGGCAGCGCCGCCGCGTCGGCCAGCGTGCCGCGCACCGCCCAGCCGACGTAGGAGTCCGGCCAGTCGGCGGGCCCGTACCCGGCGGCGAGATCGACGTGGTGCGCCTCGACCTCGTGCCAGCGGCGCAGGATCGCGTACCAGGCCGGGTGGGCGAAGCCCGGCATGGCCCGAACGGTGAAGTCCCGGGCGTCCTCCGGCAGGCCGCGGGCCAGCTCGCCGAACCGGGCGGCGGTGGCCCGCACGTCCTCGACGAGCTCGGCGGCGTTCCGTCCGGCCCCGGCCTCGATGTCGGCGTTCCGCCGCTCGATGCTCGGATACTGCGGGATCTCCTCGCCCGTCCGCGCCCACTCCAGCAGATTGCTCAGCGAGTCGGCGTTACGGGCGATGTGGACGGCGACGTGCGCGCGGCTCCACCCGGGCAGCGCCGAGGGGGCGCGCAGGTCCGCGTCGTCCAGCGCGGACAGCGTGGCGGCGATCCGCTCCACGCCCGAGTCGAGTTCGCCGATCACGTCGCGGGAATACTCCGAGGTGCTCACGACCGTCCATCCTGACCCACCCGCACGCCGCGTTGCACCCCGGCCGTCGCCCGTTCACAATGCCGATCATGGAATTTCCGATCTGCGTCACCTGCGGCGTCCAGTACGGTGCTCCCCGGTCCGACTGTCCCATCTGCGCGGACGAGCGGCAGTACGTCGGCTGGGAAGGCCAGCGCTGGACGAGCCTGGCGGAACTGCGGGCGGCCGGGCACCGGGCGCGGATCGAGGACGAGGGCCTGGACGTCGTCGGGATCGGCACCGAGCCGTCCATCGCCATCGGCCAGCGCGCGCTGCTCCTGCGCACGCCCGCGGGCAACGTCCTGTGGGACATGATCACCCACATCGACAACGACCTGATCCGCGAGGTCGACGACCTGGGCGGCATCGACGCGATCGCGATCAGCCACCCGCACTACTACGGCACGATGATCGAATGGGCGCACGCCTTCGACGCGCCCGTCTACATCCACGAGGCCGACCGCCGCTGGATCGCCCGTCCGGACGACGCCGTCGTCTTCTGGGAGGGCGACACGCACGAGATCGCCGACGGCGTCACGCTGATCAACGCGGGCGTGCACTTCGACGGCGGCCAGGTCCTGCACTGGCGCGACGGGCGCGCCCTGTTCTCCGGCGACATCCTGCAGGTCGCCAACGACCGCGACTGGGTGAGTTTCATGTACTCGTACCCGAATTTCATCCCGGAGCGTCCCCGGACCGTCCGCCGCGCGCTGCGCCTCCTGGAGCCCTACGACTTCGACCGCGTCTACGGCGCCTGGTGGCGCAAGATCGTCTACACCGACGGCAAGGACGCCGTGCGCCGCTCCGCCGACCGCTACCTCGAATACGCCCTCGACGACGAGTGACCCCCCCCCGCGGCGGGCGGCCCCGGGCGGCGGGCGGCCCCGGAGCGCGCGTTCCGGTGGCAGGGGTGTTCGAACACGTGTACGGTGCGATGGTGCCGTCCGCTCCCTGCGGGACGGGCGGGGGACACCAGGAAATGCGGCGGCGACCAGCGCTGTTATGGAATCGGGGACGTTGCGTCCTCCCCACTACGCATCGCCGCGCCCAGAAGGGGAACCGGGAATCGCCGTGCATGACCGACTCATCGTGCGTGGAGCACGCGAGCACAACCTGAAGGACGTCTCGCTCGACCTCCCGCGGGACTCCATGATCGTGTTCACCGGTCTGTCGGGTTCCGGGAAGTCGAGCCTGGCGTTCGACACGATCTTCGCCGAGGGGCAGCGCAGGTACGTCGAGTCGCTCTCGGCGTACGCGCGGCAGTTCCTCGGGCAGATGGACAAGCCGGACGTCGACTTCATCGAGGGCCTGTCGCCCGCCGTGTCCATCGACCAGAAATCGACCAGCAAGAACCCGCGGTCGACGGTCGGGACGATCACCGAGGTCTACGACTACCTGCGCCTGCTCTACGCGCGGATCGGGCATCCGCACTGTCCCGAGTGCGGGCGGCCGATCAGCAAGCAGGCGCCGCAGCAGATCGTGGACCGGGTGCTCGAACTGGAGGAGGGCACCCGGTTCCAGGTGCTGGCCCCCGTCATCCGCGGCCGCAAGGGCGAGTACGTCGAACTCTTCCGCGAACTGCAGTCGAAGGGGTTCTCCAGGGCCCTGGTGGACGGGCGGATGGTGCGGCTCGACGAGGCGCCCAAGCTGAAGAAGCAGGAGAAGCACGACATCTCCGTCGTGGTCGACCGGCTCGCGGTCAAGGACTCGGCCCGGCAGCGCCTCGCCGACTCGGTGGAGACCGCCCTCGGCCTCGCCGGCGGCACGATCTTCCTCGACTTCGTCGACCTGCCCGAGGACGACGAGCAGCGCACCCGGATGTTCTCCGAGCACCTCTACTGCCCGTACGACGACCTGTCGTTCGAGGAGCTGGAGCCGCGCTCGTTCTCGTTCAACTCGCCCTACGGCGCCTGCCCCGACTGCACGGGCCTCGGCACGCGCATGGAGGTCGACCCCGAGCTCGTCATCCCCGACGGGGAACTGACGCTCGGCGAGGGCGCCGTCCAGCCGTGGTCCGGCGGGCACGTCAGCGACTACTTCCTGCGGCTGCTGTCGGCCCTGGGCGACGCCATGGGGTTCGACCTCAACACCCCCTGGGACGAACTGCCGAACAAGGCGCGCAAAGCCGTCCTGAACGGGCACGAGACGCAGGTCCACGTCCGGTACAAGAACCGGTACGGACGGACGCGCTCGTACTACACGGCGTTCGAGGGCGCGATCCCCTACATCCAGCGGCGGCACGCCGAGTCCGAGAGCGACTACAGCCGGGACAAGCTCGAGGGCTACATGCGGGAGATCCCGTGCCCGACCTGCAAGGGCGCGCGGCTCAAGCCCGAGATCCTCTCCGTCACGATGGGCGGGATGTCGATCGCCGAGGTCGCCGCGCTGCCCATCGGCGAATGCGCCAAGTTCCTGCTGGCGATGGAGCTGAACGACCGCGAGAAGCAGATCGCCGAGCGGGTGCTCAAGGAGATCAACGCCCGTCTGGGCTTCCTCCTCGACGTCGGCCTCGACTACCTCACGCTCGACCGGGCGTCCGCGACGCTCGCGGGCGGCGAGGCGCAGCGGATCCGGCTGGCGACGCAGATCGGCTCCGGCCTCGTCGGCGTCCTGTACGTGCTGGACGAGCCGTCGATCGGCCTCCACCAGCGCGACAACCACCGCCTGCTGGAGACGCTGATCCGGCTGCGCGACATGGGCAACACGCTGATCGTCGTCGAGCACGACGAGGACACGATCGCCGCCGCCGACTGGGTCGTCGACATCGGCCCCCGCGCGGGGGAGCACGGCGGCGAGATCGTCGTGTCCGGCACCGTCGACGAACTGCTCGAGTCGGAGAAGTCGCTCACCGGCGCGTACCTGTCGGGCCGCCGGGCGATCGCCGTCCCGCAGATCCGGCGCCCCCGCACCAAGGGCCGCGAGATCACCGTCAAGGGCGCCCAGCAGAACAACCTGCAGAACGTCGACGTGGCGTTCCCCCTCGGCGTCCTGACGGTCGTCACGGGCGTGTCCGGGTCGGGCAAGTCGACGCTGGTCAACGACATCCTCTACAACTCGCTCGCCAAGAAGGTGAACAACGCCAAGACCGTGCCCGGCAAGCACCGGCGCGTGAACGGCGTCGACCAGCTCGACAAGGTCGTGCACGTCGACCAGTCGCCGATCGGGCGCACCCCGCGCTCCAACCCGGCGACCTACACCGGCGTGTTCGACCACATCCGCAAGCTGTTCGCGCAGACGACCGAGGCGAAGGTCCGCGGCTACCAGCCGGGCCGGTTCTCCTTCAACGTCAAGGGCGGCCGCTGCGAGAACTGCTCCGGCGACGGCACCATCAAGATCGAGATGAACTTCCTCCCGGACGTCTACGTCCCCTGCGAGGTGTGCCACGGCGCCCGCTACAACCGCGAGACGCTCGAGGTGCACTACAAGGGCAAGACGATCGCCGAGGTGCTCGACATGCCGATCGAGCAGGCCACCGAGTTCTTCGAGCCGATCAGCGGGATCCACCGGCACCTGAAGACCCTCAACGACGTCGGGCTCGGCTACGTCCGGCTCGGCCAGCCCGCGCCGACGCTGTCGGGCGGCGAGGCCCAGCGCGTCAAGCTCGCCTCCGAGCTGCAGAAGCGCTCCACCGGCCGGACCGTCTACGTGCTGGACGAGCCGACCACCGGCCTGCACTTCGAGGACATCCACAAGCTCCTCGGCGTCCTCAACGGCCTCGTCGACAAGGGCAACACGGTCATCGTCATCGAGCACAACCTCGACGTGATCAAGACCGCCGACTGGATCATCGACATGGGCCCCGAGGGCGGCTCCCGCGGCGGGACGGTCGTCGCCGCGGGCACCCCCGAGGACGTCGCGAAGGTCGAAAGCAGCCACACCGGCCACTTCCTGTCCAAAATCCTCACCTGACCCGCAACGGTCGGCCTCCGCTCGCAGAGCTCGCTCCGGCCGCCCGGGTACCGCCGCTCGGCCGCGCGTGTGTTTTCGGACGTCCCGGGTGGTGGCGCCCTGACTGCACGAGTGCTTTCGGCCGGCCGGGTCCGCCGCCACGGCCGCACGAGTGCTTTCGGCCGTCCTGGGACGGCGGCGTGCCCGCTCGCAGAGCTCGCTTCGGCCGCGCGGGCGCCGGTCTGCGGTGGTTCGCGCGCTCGCAGGACCCGTTCCGGGACGGTGGGCGGGGGTCGGTGCGGGGAAGCGCGGGGCGTCCACCAGGATTGGGGCATGACCAACGAACAGACGCCCGGAGCCGCGTGCGAACACGTGCGGAGCGCCGGGAGCGGGGGGATCGGGCGGCGCGCGGTGCTGTGCGGCGCCGGCGCCGTCGGCGCCACGGCCGTGCTCGCGGGCTGCGGATCCGGCGGCGACACCAAGTCGGCCGACGAGCTGAAGGGACAGGAGATCGCGAAGGTCTCCGAGATCCCGGTGGGCGGCGGCAAGACGTTCGGTGACACCGAACTCGTGGTGACACAGCCGCAGAAGGGGCAGTTCAAGGCGTTCACGGCCGTGTGCACGCACCAGGGGTGCACCGTCGGGCGGGTGGCGAACGGCCTGATCAACTGCGCGTGCCACGGCAGCGAGTTCAAGATCACCGACGGGTCGGTGCAGAAGGGGCCCGCCGATCAGCCCCTCAAGGAGTACCCCGTGCAGGTCAAGGGAGACTCGATCGTCGTCGTCTGAGTCCGTTCGGATTTGAACCATCCGGTGCGCGGCCACGTGCTTTCCGATGAAGGAACACGAACACGCGCACCGGAGGGTTCGACATGGCACAGGAGTCGCAGACGCAAGGGGAGACGACGGAGCGGCCGTCCGCCACCCGCCGCACGCTGCTCGTCGGCGCGGGCCTCGCGGGCGTCGCCGGCCTCCGCCGCGGCGTGCGGCGGGGACGACGAGACGGCGGGCGGGACCGGCGGCGAGACCGGCGGGACGGGCGAAACGGGCGGCGGCGCCGACGGCGGCGACACCGGCGGGGGGCAGGCGCTCGCCACGACGGGGGAGATCCCCGTCGGCGGCGGGAAGATCTTCAAGGACGCGAAGGTCGTCTGTGCCAGCCGTCGCAGGGCGAGTTCACCGCGTTCTCCGCGGAGTGCACGCACAAGGGGTGCAGCGTCGGGTCCGTGTCCGACGGGGCGATCGTGTGCCCGTGCCACGACAGCAAGTTCAGCATCACCGACGGGTCGGTGGTGCAGCCGCCCGCCGAGGACCCGCTGCCCCGCCGGAACGTGACCGTTCAGGGCGGGAACATCACCGTGGCCTGACGATCACCGTGGCTTGACGATGCGCACCGGGCCGTCCGCGTTCGGGACGGCCCGGTCCGCGTCGGCCCGGGCGCCGTCGTCCGGGCCGGCCGGGGAGCCGTCCGGACCGAAGGGGGCGCCGTCCGGGCCGGTGCGGAAGCGCGGGAGCGCGTCCGGGTGGTGGGTGCGCACGTAGGAGATCAGGTGTTCCCGGACGGCGCAGCGCAGGTCCCACGTGGCGCCGGAGTCCGCGGCCGTCATGATCGCGCGCAGCTTCACCAGGCCGTTCGGCAGGATCTCGGTCGCCTGCAGGGCCCAGTCGCGGCCGTCCCACAGCGGGTTCTCGCGCAGGTGCGCGTGCAGGGCCTCGCGCAGTTCGTCGAGGGGGACCGACCAGTCGACGGCCAGCTCGACCGAGCCGTACAGGCGGGTGGAGTGCCGGGTCCAGTTCTCGAAGGGCTGCTCCGTGAAATAGGACACCGGGAAGATCATCCTGCGGTCGTCCCAGAGCCGCACGACGACGTAGGAGAGCGTCAGCTCCTCGACGCGTCCCCATTCGCCCCCGGCGACGACGACGTCGTCCAGGCGGAGGGCGTCGCCGAACGCCAGCTGCAGCCCCGCGAGCAGGTTGCCGACGGCCGGTTTGGCGGCGATGCCCACGACGACACCGGCGATGCCCGCCGAGGCGAGCACCCCGGCGCCGATCGTGCGGACGGCCGGGAAGGTGAACAGCGCGGCGCCGACCGCGAGCACGACCAGGACGGCCGCGCCGATGCGGCGCAGCAGCAGCATCTGCGTGCGGGTCCGCCGGGCGCGCCGGTTCCGGTCGCCGCCGACCTCCATCAGCCGTTCCAGCGGGGGATCGGTGAGCGCGTAGATGATCCGGAGCACCAGCCAGGTGGTCGCGCCGATGGCCGCGATGCGCAGCGCGTGCGAGACGACCTGCTGGCCGCCGTCCCACAGGTACCGGTACGGCATCGCGCCGCCGACGCTCGCGACCACCGCGAACACGAACGCGGGCGCCGCGCAGCGCCTGGCCACGTTGCCCGCGCCCGGCCAGCGGGCGGACAGCCGGCCGGCGAGCAGCCGCCGGACGGCTTCCACGAGGATGACGCAGACTGCGACGACGGTGCCCAGCACGATCCAGGCCCAGAATGCGGACACGGTCGCTTCGACCTCCCAGCGAGTACGAAAAGAGCAGTTCAACGATACTTTCCGGCGGCTTTGCCGCTACCCGCGCGCGCGCCGAGATCTCCGTCACCGGGCCCGGGGTCCCGTCCATGGTGAACCGCCGGACGGTACGGGAACCGGAGGCGCACGGCGTGTCGGTGCCGCCCACTAGCATTTCGAATGTGGCAGATCCGGCGACTTACCGACCAGCACCCGGCTCCATCCCGGAGTCCCCGGGCGTGTACCGGTTCCGCGACGAGCACGGCCGCGTCGTCTACGTGGGCAAGGCCAAGAACCTGCGCTCGCGGCTGAACTCGTACTTCGCCGACTTCACCGCCCTGCATCCGCGCACCCAGACGATGGTGCAGACGGCCGCCCGGGTCGACTGGACGGTCGTCGCCACCGAGGTCGAGGCGCTGCAGCTCGAATATTCGTGGATCAAGGAGTTCGACCCGCGGTTCAACGTCCGTTACCGCGACGACAAGTCCTATCCCTATCTCGCGGTCACCCTCGGTGAGGACTTCCCGAGGGTGATGGTGATGCGGGGCGCCAAACGCAAGGGCGTGCGCTACTTCGGGCCGTACTCCCACGCGTGGGCGATCCGGGAGACGGTCGACCAGCTCCTGCGCGTGTTCCCCGTCCGGACGTGCAGCGCCGGGGTGTTCAAGCGGCAGCACCAGCTCGGCCGGCCGTGCCTGCTCGGCGACATCGGCAAGTGCTCGGCGCCCTGCGTCGGCCGGGTGTCCCCGGACGAGCACCGCGACCTCGCCGAGGACTTCTGCGCCTTCATGGCGGGCGACACCGGCCGGTTCATCAAGAGCATCGAGGCGACGATGCGCGAGGCCGCCGCCGAGCAGGAGTACGAGCGGGCCGCGCGGCTCCGCGACGACATGCGCGCCCTCGAACGGGCGCTGGAGAAGCAGGCGGTGGTGCTGCCCGACAGCACCGACTGCGACATGATCGCCTTCGCCGAGGACGAGCTGGTCGCGGCCGTCCAGGTGTTCTACGTGCGCGGCGGCCGCATCCGCGGGCAGCGCGGCTGGGTCGTGGACAAGGTCGAGGACGTCACGACCGCCGATCTGGTCGAGACCTTCCTCATCCAGATCTACGGGGAGAGCGACACGGTGCCCCGCGAGGTGCTCGTCCCGGAACTGCCGCCCGAGCCCGACCCGATGGCCGAGCTGCTGGCCGAGCGCCGCGGCGGGCCCGTCCGGCTGCGGGTGCCGCGGCGCGGCGACAAGAAGGCGCTGCTGGAGACGGTCGAGCGCAACGCGCACGAGGCGCTCAAGCAGCACAAGACCCGCCGGGCCGGCGACCTGACGACCCGCAGCGTGGCACTGCGCGAGCTGCAGGAGGCCCTCGAACTCGACGAGCGCCGCTGCGCATCGAGTGCTACGACGTGTCGAACCTGCAGGGCACGAACGTCGTGGCGTCCATGGTCGTGTTCGAGGACGGGCTGGCCCGCAAGGGCGAGTACCGCCGGTTCACGATCAAGGCGGTGGAGGGGCAGGACGACGTCCGGTCCGTGCACGAGGTGATCGCGCGCCGGTTCCGCCGTTACCTGGCCGAGAGCGAGCGGACGGGCGAGCTGGACTCGCTCGGCGACCCGGAGGCCGAGAGCGACCGGACGCCGGACGGCGCGGGAACGCCGATCGACCCGGAGACGGGCAAGCCGCGCAAGTTCGCCTACCCGCCGAACCTGGTGGTGGTGGACGGCGGCCCGCCGCAGGTCGCGGCGCGCAGCGCGCCCTGGACGAGCTCGGCATCGAGGACATCCCGGTCTGCGGCATCGCCAAGCGGCTGGAGGAGATCTGGCTGCCCGGCGAGGAGGATCCCGTGATCCTCGCCCGCAACAGCGAGGGCATGTTCCTGGTGCAGCGGCTCCGCGACGAGGCGCACCGGTTCGCCATCACCTTCCACCGGCAACGGCGTTCCAAGGCCATGACGTTCAGCGAACTCGATAGTGTTCCCGGTCTGGGCCCGGCGCGGCGCTCGGCGCTGCTGAAACACTTCGGCTCGGTGAAGCGGCTGAAGGAGGCGACGCCCGAGCAGGTCGCCGAGGTCCCGGGCATCGGGCTGCGCAGTGCCGAGACGATCGTCGCCGCACTGCACGGCACGTCCGCGCAAGGCGCGTCCGAGCAAGGGACGACCTCGCGCGGGACGACGGGCCCCGGCGGGGCGCCGGGAACGGGGAGCACGACGGGGAAGGAACCGGGCGAGGGGCCCGGAGACCCGGCCGCGGACGGGACCGCGGCCGACGGGGAGCACAGGGGGAGACGGGCGTGACCAGCGAGACCAAGATTCCGGACATCGTCATCGTCACCGGGATGTCCGGGGCGGGCCGCAGCACCGCGGCCAAGTCGCTGGAGGACCTCGACTGGTTCGTGGTCGACAACCTCCCGCCGGGGCTGCTGGCCACCATGGCCGACCTCGGCGGACGGGTGAAGGACGCGGTGCCGCGCATCGCGGTCGTGGTGGACGTGCGCAGCCGCGCGTTCACCGCCGACCTGCACTCCTCGATCGCCGAGCTGGAGGCGCGCGGAGTCCACCCGCGGGTGGTGTTCCTGGAGGCGAGCGACGCCGACCTGGTGCGGCGGTTCGAGAGCGTGCGCCGCCCGCACCCGCTGCAGGGCGACGGGCGGCTGGTCGACGGCATCGCGCGGGAACGGGAGCTGGTCCGCGAGGTGCGGGCCGAGGCCGACCTGGTGATCGACACCAGCGGGCTGAACGTGCACGAGCTCCGCGCGAAGATCATCGGCTACTTCGGCACCGACACCGGGGAGTCGCGGCTGCGCGCGACCGTGGTGTCGTTCGGCTACAAGTACGGGCTTCCGGTGGACGCCGACCTGGTCGTCGACTGCCGGTTCCTGCCGAACCCGCACTGGGTGCCCGAGCTGCGCCCGAAGACGGGCCGGGACGTCGCCGTCCGCGACTACGTGCTCGGGCAGCGCGGCGCCAAGGAGTTCCTGGAGGCCTACACCGACGTCCTGCGGCTGCTCGCCGACGGGTACGAGCGTGAGGGCAAACACTACGTGACGCTCGCCGTGGGATGTACCGGCGGCAAACACCGTAGTGTGGCCATGGCGGAACAGATCGCCGCCCGGCTGCGGGACGAAGGCCTCGACGTGCAGGTCGCCCATCGTGACCTCGGCCGTGAGTGAGACCCGTGCCGCCTCGACCCGGCGCGGGTCCCGGACGAGGAGAGATACGGCACGGTGAAGCCCCTCGGGCCGAAGGTCGTCGCACTCGGCGGCGGCCACGGACTGTACGCCTCCCTGTCGGCGCTGCGCCGCGTCACCGACCGGCTGACCGCGGTGGTCACGGTCGCCGACGACGGAGGCTCCAGCGGACGGCTCCGCCGCGAGCTCGGCGTGCTGCCGCCCGGCGATCTCCGGATGGCGCTCGCGGCCCTGTGCGGCGACGACGAGTGGGGGCAGACCTGGCGGGACGTCGTCCAGCACCGGTTCCGCAGTGACGGCGACCTGCGCGGGCACGCCGTCGGGAACCTGCTGATCGTCGCGCTGTGGGAGCTGCTCGCCGAGCAGGCGTCCGGCTCCGGCGACGCCGGTCCGGGCACGAACGGCTCGACCGTCGCCGGTCTCGACTGGGTGGGCCGGCTGCTGGGCGCGCACGGCCGGGTGCTGCCGATGGCGGCCGTCCCGCTGGACATCGTCGCCGAGGTGCGCGGCGCCGACCCGTCCCGTCCGGACGAGATCGGGCAGGTGCGGGGCCAGGTGGCGTGCGCGAGCACCCCGGGCGCCGTCCTCGGTGTGTCGCTGGTGCCCGCCGACCCGCCCGCCTGCCCCGAGACGATCGCCGCGGTCGAGGACGCCGACTGGATCGTGTTCGGCCCCGGTTCGTGGTTCACCAGCGTGCTGCCGCACCTGAAGGTGCCCGCGCTCGCCCGCGCCCTGACCTCGTCCAAGGCCCGCCGCGTCGTCGCGCTGAACCTGGCGCCGCAGCCCGGCGAGACCGACGATTTCTCCCCCCAGCGTCATCTGGAGGTGCTCCAGGCGCACGCCCCCGACCTCCGGGTGGACGTGGTCCTGGCCGACGAAGGCGTGGTGGACGATCCCGGCGCGCTCGACAAGGCCGTCCAGGAGCTCGGCGGCCGCCTGGAGCTCGCCGGGGTCGCCGCCGACGACGGGTCGCCGCGTCATGAACCCGCCCGCCTGGCCCAAGCCTTCGTACAGATATTCAGCGAGTGACGACCGGCGCGGCCGTTTTCGGCCACACTGCTGGAAGTCCGATAGGGGGAGGGTTCAACAGATGGCGATGACCGGTGTGGTCAAGGACGAGCTGAGCAGGCTGACGGTGCTGAAGCCGTGCTGCCGCAAGTCGGAGGTCTCGACGCTGCTGCGTTTCGCGGGGGGCCTGCACCTGGTCAGCGGGCGCATCGTGATCGAGGCCGAGATCGACACCAATGTGGCCGCCCGGCGGCTCATCAAGGACATCTCGGAGGTGTTCGGACACACCTCCGAGGTGGTGGTGCTCGCGCCGAGCGGGCTGCGCAAGGGCAACCGGTACGTGGTCCGCGTCTTCCGGGACGGCGAGTCGCTCGCGCGGCAGACGGGGCTGATCGACAACAACGGACGTCCGGTGCGGGGGCTGCCGCGGCACGTGGTCGCGGGGGCGGCCTGCGACGCCGTGTCGGCCTGGCGGGGCGCGTTCCTCGCGCACGGGTCGCTGACCGAGCCGGGCCGGTCGATGTCGCTGGAGGTGACGTGCCCGGGACCGGAGGCGGCGCTCGCGCTGGTCGGCGCCGCCCGCCGCCTGAAGATCCACGCGAAGGCCCGCGAGGTCCGCGGGGTGGACCGCGTCGTCGTCCGCGACGGCGACGCGATCAGCGCCCTGCTGACCCGGCTCGGCGCGCACGGCGCCGTCCTGCAGTGGGAGGAGCGGCGGATGCGCCGCGAGGTGCGCGCCACCGCGAACCGGCTCGCGAACTTCGACGACGCGAACCTGCGCCGCTCCGCGCGCGCCGCCGTGGCGGCGGGCGCCCGGGTGGGGCGCGCGCTGGAGATCCTCGGCGACGACGCGCCCGAGCACCTGGTCAACGCCGGGCGCCTGCGGCTGGAGCACAAGCAGGCCTCGCTGGAGGAGCTGGGCCAGCTCGCCGACCCGCCGCTGACCAAGGACGCCATCGCCGGCCGTATAAGGCGTCTGCTGGCCATGGCCGACAAGCGCGCGGGCGACCAGGGCATTCCCGGCACCGACGCGAACCTCACCGCGGAGATGCTCGCGCCCTGACCGGCGCCGCCGGGCGCGGCGTCGGCGGGGGAGGGTCAGCGGGTGCGGTCGCCGCGCAGGATCCGCTCGATCAGGTCGCTCCGGAGCTGCCCGTAGCCCGTCTCGGCCCACACGCTGGTCTCCGCGGGAACCTCGAAGTACGGGACGGGACGGTCGCCGCGCTCGTCCAGCAGGTACTTCGGGGTGCCGCGGTCCTTCGCGGTGCGGGCGCACTCCCGGCACGCCCGGACCCGCAGGGTCCGGCGGGTGCCGGGCGGACGCCAGGTGAGCCGAACGGCGGCGTCGCCGTGCAGGGGGTTGAAGAAGCACAGCGGCTCGGACGGGACCGCGGGGCCGCCCGCGGCGAGCGACCCGGCCGAGGCGAGCGCGTCCCGGCCCTGATCCACCAGCACCAGCACACCGGCCAGGTCGGGGACGCCCGCCGCGTCGTCGAGCACCTTCCCGGCGGCGGAGTAGGCGTCCAGCGCGCGGGTCAGCAGGTCGCGGACCGCGGGGTCGCCGCCCGGCAGGTCGGTGCGGTCCAGCAGCTCGCCGAACGCGATGACCTCGGCGGACGCCTGGGCGCGCAGTTCGTCGCGGGTGGCGCGGTCCGCCGTGGCGAACACCGCGCGCGGCAGCAGCAGCGCGTCGCCCGCCGCGCCCGGCCGCGGGCCGCCATCCGCCGGTGCCGCCACAGCAGCAG
>NZ_MKJY01000030.1 GCF_001942465.1 Actinomadura sp. CNU-125 | reverse complement strand
GCCCGCCGGCCGGGCGTTCGCCGCCCCCTCCCTGGCCGCCCTCCAGGTGCTCCGGCTGTAACAGGACCGGCCGCTCCGGCCGCCGCGCCGCCGTGCCCGCCCGAAGCGGTACGGCGACGCCTTCGTGTCCCAGACCAGCCGAACCATCCCCGAGAGGACCGCTCGCATGTCCAAGAGCGCCCGGAACAAGAACGCCCGGAACACCGGCCCCAAGAGCAAGGCGACGGCCAGGAACCCGAAGAAGAACGCCCTCACGCAGCGGGAGGTGCCGTGGGGCGGCGTCGCCTTCTTCACCGTGATCGGCCTGGTGGCGATCGTCGCCGTCTCCTACGCCTTCCTGCAGAGCAGGTCGTCGGCGGCGGACGCCGGCACGTCCATCGCGGGCGTGGTCAGCAAGGACGGGCTCAGCAACGGGCACACCCGGGCGAGCGTCGACTACGACACCGACCCGCCGATGGGCGGCGACCACGACCCGATGTGGCAGAACTGTGACGGCATCGTCTACGGCGACGCGCTGCGCAACGAGAACGCCGTCCACGCCCTGGAACACGGCGCCGTGTGGATCACCTACCGGCCGGGCCTCGCCGCCGCGCAGGTCGAGGCGCTGCAGGAGAAGGTCGAGTCGACGAGCTACACGTTCATGAGCCCGTACCCGTCGCAGGACTCCCCGATCACCCTCACCGCCTGGGGCAGCCAGCTCAAGCTGCAGGACGCCGGTGACGCGCGGCTGGACGAGTTCCTCAAGGCGTTCGTGAAGGGCCCGCAGACCCCCGAGCCGGGCGCCGCCTGCACCGGCGCCAAGGCCACGGCGTGACGCCCGAACCGGACGACGACCCCACCAGCACCGGCGACACCGCGACGCCCCCACCGGCACGGACGACACGGACGGCGCGCTGGACCGGCGGCGGGCGGGGGCGCCGGGTCACCGTCGTCCTCGCCGTCGCCGTGCTGGTGGCGCGGTGGCCCTCGCCGGGCTGGCCGCGCTGCGGTCCGGACGGCCGGGCACCGACGGGCCCGAGGCCGGGTTCGCGCGGGACATGAGCGCCCACCACGCCCAGGCGGTGCAGATGTCGTTCATCGTGCGGGACCGAACCGACGACGAGAGCGTGCGGCTGCTGGCCTACGACATCGTCAACACCCAGTCGCAGCAGATCGGCATGATGACGGCCTGGCTGGACGAGTGGGAGCTGCCGAAGGCGGATCCGGGCGGCCGGATGCGCTGGATGTCGGGCCACGGCGGGCACGGGGGCGCGTCCCCCGGCCCGTCCGGGCCGATGCCGGGGATGGCGACGCCGGAGCAGCTCGCGGAGCTGGAACGGGCGTCCGGCCGGGACGCCGAGGTGCTGTACCTGCGGCTGATGATCACCCATCACCGGGCGGGCGTGGAGATGGCCGAGGCGATCCTCGGCCTCACCGGGCACGAGCGGGTCCGGCGGCTGGCCGCGACGATGGTCCAGGGGCAGCAGGCGGAGATCGAGCTGATGGAGGGGATGCTCCGCGAACGCGGGGCGTCCCCGCCCCCGGCCGCCGGTCCCGCCTGAACCACCCGGCCGAACGCGCGGGCCCCGCCCCGGAACGTCCCGGGGCGGGGCCGCGCCCGACGGTCGTCGGTCGTCAGGAGAACTCGGCGAGCGTCCGCTCGGCCTCCTCCAGCCACGCGCGGCGGGCGGTGAGCGCCTCCTCGGCGTCATCGGCGTCACGGTCGCGGCCGGCGCCGCGGGCCTTGTCGAGCCGCGCCTGAAGCTGGTCGATGGAGCTGCGCAGTTGCGCGACCGTGGCCTCCGCGCGGGCGCGCGCCTCGGGGTTGGTGCGCCGCCACTCGTTCTCCTCGGCGCCGCGGACGGTCTCCTCGATCTTGCGGAGCCGGCCCTCGAGACGGTCGCGCTGGTCGCGCGGCACCATCCCGGCGGCCTCCCAGCGCTCCTGGATCGAGCGCAGCGCCTGCCGGGCCTGCCGGACGTCCCGGACGGGCAGCAGCCGCTCGGCCTCGGCGAGGATCTTCTCCTTCTCCTCGGCGTTCCCGCGGAACTCGGCGTCGCGCTCGGCGAACACGGCGCTGCGGGCCTGGAAGAAGGTGTCCTGGGCGCCCTTGAAGCGGGCCCACAGGTCCTCCTCGGCGTCCCGGCCGGCGCGCCCGGCGAGCTTCCAGCGGCGCATCAGGTCGCGGTAGGCCGCGGCCGTCTCGCCCCAGTCGGTGGAGCCGGACATCGCCTCGGCCTCGGCGACCAGCCGTTCCTTCTCGCGGCGGGCGTCCTCGCGCTGCTCGTCCAGCGTCGCGAAGTAGGCTTTGCGGCGCTTGGTGAAGGCGTTGCGGGCGGACGAGAGACGCTTCCACAGCGCGGTCTCGGTGGGCCGGTCGATGCGGTCGGCGGCCTTCCACTCCTCGACGAGCTGCCGGAGCCGCTCGCCGCCGTTCTTCCAGTGCGTCTCCTCGGCGGCGATCCGCTCGGCCTCGCCGACGATGCGCTCTTTGATCTCGCGCGCCTCGTGCCGGTGCTGCTCCTTGCGGGCCTTGACCTCCTCGCGGCGCCGCCCGACCCGCTCGGTGAGCCCGTCGAGCCGGCGGGCCAGCGCGTCGAGGTCGCCGACCGCCTTGGCGTCGGTCACCGCCTCGCGCAGCCGGCCGATGCTCTGCTCGGCCTGCGCGGGCTGCAGGTCGGTCGTGCGGACGCGCTGCTCGAGCAGCCCGATCTCGGTGACGAGCGAGTCGTACTTGCGCTTGAAGTAGGCGAGGGCCTCCTCGGGCGCGCCCGCCTGCCAGGATCCGACGACCCGTTCGCCGTCGGCCGTCCTGACGTAGACGGTGCCGTCCTCGTCCACCCGGCCCCATGGATCGGTCGCGCTGGACACCCTTGCCTCCTGAGTCGCGGGTCCGATCGTGCTCACAGCCCTCGGACCCTCCACACCTTAGTATCCCGTTCGGCTGATTCCGGTCACCCGGCGGCGGCGCCGATCGTGACGTCCTCGATAGTGACCTTCTTCTTGGGCGCGCCGTCGCCCTCGGGCTCCGAGCCCGCCTCGGCGATCTTCTCCAGCACGTCCATACCCGTGGTGATCTTGCCGAACACGGTGTAGTCGGGCGGGAGCTGCGAATCGCCATAGACCATGAAGAACTGGCTGCCGTTGGTGTCCGGGCCGGAGTTCGCCATGGCGAGGGTGCCCTTGCCGTAGGCGGCGCCGTCGAGGTTCTCGTCGGCGTACTGGTAGCCGGGCCCTCCGGTTCCCTTGCCGGTCGGGTCGCCGCACTGCAGGACGTTGAGTCCGCCGCTGGTGAGCCGGTGGCAGGGGCTGTCGTCGTAGAAGTTCTTCTCCGCCAGGAACGCGAACGAGTTCACGGTGCAGGGCGCGTTCTTGCCGTCCAGCTGGAGGACGACGTCGCCCTGGTTCGTCTTGACGGTCGCGTTCACCGTGCCGGTGCGGGCCGGCTTCACGGGCGGGGTGCCGAGGTCCTCGGGCGCCCCGGGCGCCTCGGACGGGCTGTACGCGCACTCGCCGTTCGCCGCGCCGGACGCGGTGTTCGCGGCGGCCGGCTCGTCCTCGCCGGTCAGCAGGAAGAATCCCGCCGTACCGAGCGCCACCACCGCCACCGCGGCGGCCGAGCCGAACACCTTCAGCCTGCGCGCCCTGGCCGCCTCCGCCGCCCGGCGCTGCTGCTGGCGCTCATAACGTTGCCGCGCGAGCTGCTTCTTGCGGTCCTTCCCCGCCACTGGCCATGCCCTTTCGCTGTGATCAGGTGAACGTGCAGCGCATAGTAGCGGTACCGGCGCGTAAAAGTGCCGTAAAACGGACGCCGGGGAACGAGCTCACCCGTCCGCCCCGCGGCAATACGCTCCGCGACACGACCCCGGCACCGCCCCGGGACGGCCCGCGACACGACGATCGCCGGATCTCGTTCGCGGTGGCCGCGGGCGCGCCGGTACCCTCGGACACGCCCATCGAGATGGTTCAAAGGAAGGACGGCCGTGCTCGTCGCCGGGTTCCCCGCTGGATCGTTCGCCGCGAACTGCTACATCGTGGCGCCCGCCGCGGGTGAGGAATGCGTCATCATCGACCCCGGCCAGGACGCCGAGGCAGGCATCGACGAGATCCTGCGCGAGCATCGGCTGAAGCCGGTCGCCGTGCTGCTGACCCACGGCCATCTCGACCACGTGTGGTCGGTGGCCCCGGTGTGCGGCGCGAAGGACGTGCCCGCGTTCGTCCACCCGGACGACCGGGACCTGCTGAGCGATCCGGCGAAGGGGCTGTCGCTCGGCCCGGGGCAGCAGCTGTTCGGCGGGCTGGAGCTGACCGAGCCCGACGACGTGCGGGAACTGTCCGACGGCGCCGAGATGGAGCTCGCCGGGCTCCGGTTCACCGTCGACCACGCCCCCGGCCATACCCCGGGGTCGGTGACGTTCCGGACGCCCGCGACGCAGGAACTCCCGGACGTGATGTTCTCCGGGGACCTGCTGTTCGCCGGGTCGATCGGCCGCACCGACCTGCCGGGCGGGTCGCACGAGCAGATCCTCGCCAGCCTGGCGCGGGTGTGCCTGTCGATGCCCGACGAGACCGCCGTCCTGCCCGGCCACGGCCCCCAGACCACAATCGGCCGCGAGCGCGTCACCAATCCGTTCCTCGCGGACACCGCGCCCGCCGACGGGCCCCACAAGGGACTCTAGAAACCTTCACACATCATGAGTTCGAGCTTTCAGGCCCCCAAAGGGGTCAGTGAATACGTTCCGCCGCGCGCGGACCTGCTGTACGCGGTCCGCGAGGCGTTCGCCGAGCAGGCGCGGCTGGCCGGATACGGCTACCTGGAACTGGCCGTCTTCGAGGACACCAACCTGTTCCGCCGCGGCGTCGGCGAGTCCACCGACGTGGTGTCCAAGGAGATGTACACGTTCGAGGACCGCGGCGGCCGGTCGCTGACGCTGCGGCCGGAGTTCACCGCGTCCGTCCTGCGGTGCGTCCTGGAGAACGGCCTGCACAAGCAGGGCGGCCTGCCGGTGAAGGTCTGGACGACCGGTGCGGCGTTCCGCGCCGAACGTCCCCAGCAGGGCCGCTACCGGCAGTTCTACCAGCTCGACCTGGAGGCGATCGGCAGCGAGGACCCGCGGGTCGACGCCGAGACGATCGCGATCGCTGCGAACTGGTACCGCTCCCTCGGGCTGACGCGGGTCCGGCTGCTGCTGAACTCGCTGGGCTGCCGCGAGTGCCGGCCCGCCTACCGGGCGCGGCTGCAGGAGTTCCTGCGCGGCCTGGACCTGGACGAAGCCACCCGCGCCCGCATCGAGATCAACCCGCTGCGGGTACTGGACGACAAGCGCCCCCAGGTCCGCGAGTTGGTCGCCGGAGCGCCGCTGATGGCCGACCACCTGTGCTCGGCGTGCAAGGCGCACCACGACCGCGTCCGGGAACTGCTGGCCGACCTCGGCATCGAGTGGGAGGACACCCCCACCCTGGTGCGCGGCCTGGACTACTACACCCGGACGACCTACGAGTTCGACCACCCGCTGCTCGGCGCCCAGTCGGGCATCGGCGGCGGCGGGCGCTACGACGGGCTGTCGGAGGACATCGGCGGCCCGCCGCTGCCCGGCATCGGGTTCGGGCTCGGCCTGGACCGGACGATCCTCGCGCTGGAGGCCGAGGGCGCCGAGTTCGCCGCCCGGCCGCGCTGCGAGGCGTTCGGGGTGCCGCTGGGCGACGCCGCCGAGCGGCGCATGTTCGGTCTGGTCGCGGACCTGCGCCGGGCCGGGGTCGCCGCCGACATGGCGTTCGGCGGCAAGAAGCTGAAGGGCGCCATGAAGGACGCGGACCGGTCCGCGCCCGCTACGCCGTGATCCTCGGTGAGCGAGATATCGCCGACGGCGTCGCCCAGGTCAAGAATCTGGCCGAGGGCGAGCAGACCGCCGTCCCCCTCGCCGACATCGTCACGACGTTGAAAGAAAGGCTTTCGAAATGATCCGCTCGCACGAGGCGGGGACGCTCCGCGAGGAGCACGCCGGGCAGCAGGTCACGCTGGCCGGCTGGGTGGCCCGCCGCCGCGACCACGGCGGCGTCACGTTCATCGACCTGCGGGACGCGTCCGGCACCGCACAGGTCGTCTTCCGGGAGGAGGACGCCGCGCACGACCTGCGCTCGGAGTTCTGCGTGAAGGTCGTCGGCGAGGTCCGGATCCGGCCCGAGGGCAACGAGAACCCCGAGTTGCCCACCGGCGGCATCGAGGTCGCCGCGGAGACCATCGAGGTGCTGTCGGAGGCCGCGCCGCTGCCGTTCCCCATCGAGGGCGACGTCAACGTCAACGAGGAGATCCGGCTCAAGTACCGGTACCTCGACATCCGCCGGGACGCGGTGGCGCACGCCATGCGCGTCCGGTCGGAGGCGTCGTTCCTGACGCACGAGGTGATGCGCGAGCACGGCTTCGTCAACGTCGAGACCCCGACGCTGACCCGCTCCACGCCCGAGGGCGCCCGCGACTTCCTCGTGCCCGTCCGGCTCAAGCCGGGCCACTGGTACGCGCTGCCGCAGTCCCCGCAGCTGTTCAAGCAGCTGCTGATGGTCGGCGGGCTGGAGCGCTACTACCAGATCGCCCGCTGCTACCGGGACGAGGACTTCCGCGCCGACCGGCAGCCGGAGTTCACGCAGATCGACATCGAGATGTCGTTCGTCGACCAGGACGACGTCCTGCGCGTCGGCGAGGACCTCGTCGGCCGCCTGTGGAAGGAGATCGCCGGGTACGAGATCCCCCGGCCGATCCCCCACATCACCTATGCCGACGCGATGTCCCGCTACGGCTCCGACAAGCCCGACCTGCGGTTCGGCAACGAGCTGACCGACATGACCGGGTACTTCGCCGACACCTCGTTCCGGGTGTTCCAGGCCCCGTACGTCGGCGCGGTCGTGATGCCCGGCGGCGCGTCCCAGACCCGCAAGGAGCTCGACGGCTGGCAGGACTGGGCGAAGGCCCGCGGCGCCCGCGGGCTCGCGTACGTCCTCGTCCAGCCGGACGGCGCGCTCGGCGGGCCGGTCGCGAAGAACCTGTCGGACGCCGAGAAGGACGGCCTGGCCGCGAAGACCGGCGCGTCCCCCGGCGACGCCATCTTCTTCGGCGCGGGCAGGCGGCACGCGACGCAGGAACTGCTGGGCGCCGCCCGGCTGGAGATCGGCCGCCGCTGCGAGCTGATCGACGCGTCCGCGTGGGAGTTCGTCTGGGTCGTGGACGCGCCGATCTTCGAGCCCGTCGAGGACGACAAGGGCGAGCGGATCGGCTGGACGTCGGTGCACCACCCGTTCACCGCGCCGAAGCCGGAGTTCGCCGACACCTTCCAGGACGACCCGGGCTCGGCGCTCGCGAACGCCTACGACCTCGTGCTGAACGGCAACGAGATCGGCGGCGGCTCGCTGCGTATCCACCGCGCCGAGATGCAGCAGCGGGTGTTCGACATCCTCGGCCTGTCCAAGGAGGAGGCCGAGTCGAAGTTCGGCTTCCTGCTGGAGGCGTTCAAGTTCGGCCCGCCGCCGCACGGCGGCATCGCCTTCGGCTGGGACCGCGTGGTCATGCTGCTCTCCGGTCAGGAGTCGATCCGCGACGTGATCGCCTTCCCGAAGGCCGCGTCGGGCTTCGACCCGCTGACCGCCGCGCCCACGCCGATCACCCCGCAGCAGCGCAAGGAGGCGGGCGTCGACGTGATCCCCGAGGACGAGCCCGCCGAGGACTGACCCGCACGCACGCCGGAGGGCGGTCGCCGAACCGGCGACCGCCCTCCGCACGTCTCCCGGCCCGAACGGCCACGAAACCAGACCGAGACGGCCACCTCCGCAGCACCCCCGAAACCGGACGGAGACGGCCCCTCCGCGGCAACCCGAAACCAAACCGAGGCCACCCCTCCGCAGCGACCCCGAAACCAGATCGAGGCCACCCCTCCGCAGCGACCCCGAAACCAGATCGAGGCCGCCCTCTCCGCGGCGGCCGGAGCGGAGCGGAGGCCGCCGCTTCTTACCTGGTGGCGCCGCTCGTCACACGGTAGACGTCGTAGACGCCGTCGATCGAGCGGACCGCTTTGAGGACGTGGCCCAGGTGCTTCGGGTCGCCCATCTCGAAGGTGAACTTGCTGACGGCGACGCGGTCGCGGGTGGTGGTGACCGAGGCGGACAGGATGTTGACGTGCTGGTCGGACAGCACGCGGGTGACGTCCGACAGCAGCCGGGGGCGGTCGAGGGCCTCGACCTGGATGGCAACGAGGAAGACCGAGTCTTCGCCCGGGGACCACTTGACGTCGATCAGCCGGTCGGGCTGGCTGCGGAGGCTCTCGACGTTGACGCAGTCGGTGCGGTGCACCGAGACGCCGTGGCCGCGGGTGACGAAGCCGACGATGTCGTCGCCGGGGACGGGCGTGCAGCAGCGCGACAGGCGCACCCAGACGTCCGGGTCGTCGGCGACGACCGACGCCGGGTCGCCCGCAGGCCGGTTGCGCTTGCGGCGGGTCGGCAGTGCGATCTCGGCGAGGTCCTCTTCGGCGCTCTCCACGCCGCCGAGGGCGTCCACGAGGCGCTGCACGACGTGCTGGGCGGAGACCTGGCTCTCGCCGACCGCGGCGTACAGGGACGACACGTCGGGGTAGCGCATGTCGCCGGCGAGCGCGAGCAGCGCCTCCCCGGACATCATGCGCTGCAGCGGCATGTTCTGCTTGCGCATCGCGCGGGCGATGGCGTCCTTGCCGGACTCGATCGCGGTGTCGCGGCGCTCCTTGGAGAACCAGTGCTTGATCTTGTTGCGGGCGCGGGCGCTCTTGACGAACCCGAGCCAGTCGCGGCTGGGCCCGGCGTCCTGCGACTTGGAGGTGAAAACCTCGACGGTGTCGCCGTTGTCGAGGGTCGATTCGAGGGGGACGAGACGTCCGTTGACGCGGGCGCGATACATCGGTGGCCGACTTCGGTGTGGATCGCGTACGCGAAGTCGACCGGGGTCGCCCCCTGCGGCAGCGCGATGACGTCGCCCTTGGGGGTGAAGACGAACACCTCGGAGACCGACAGGTCGAAGCGGAGCGACTCCAGGAACTCGGCCGGGTCGGCGGTCTCCTTCTGCCAGTCGAGGAGCTGGCGGAGCCACTGCATGTCGCCGGCGCGGCGGCCGCCGACCGTCTCTTCCTTGTACTTCCAGTGCGCGGCGACGCCGTACTCGGCGCGGCGGTGCATGCCCCACGTGCGGATCTGCAGCTCGACGGGCTTGCCGCCGGGCCCGATCACCGTGGTGTGCAGCGACTGGTACATGTTGAACTTCGGCATCGCGATGTAGTCCTTGAACCGGCCGGGGACCGGGTTCCATCGCGCGTGGATCGAGCCGAGGGCGGCGTAGCAGTCGCGGACGCTGTCGACCAGGACCCGGATGCCGACCAGGTCGTAGATGTCGTCGAAACTGACGTCCCGGGCGATCATCTTCTGGTAGATCGAGTAGTAGTGCTTCGGCCGTCCCGTCACGGTGGCCTTGATGCGGGCCTCGCGCAGGTCGGTGGAGACGTTCTCGATGACTTCCTGCAGGTAGACGTCCCGGCGCGGGGCGCGTTCGGACACCAGCCGGGCGATCTCGTCGAACCGCTTGGGGTACAGCGTGGCGAACGCGAGGTCCTCCAGCTCCCATTTCAGCGTGTTCATCCCGAGGCGGTGCGCGAGCGGCGCGAACACCTCGAGGGTTTCGCGGGCCTTCTTCTCCTGCTTGTGCCGCGGCATGTAGCGCAGGGTGCGCATGTTGTGCAGCCGGTCGCCGAGCTTGATCACCAGGACGCGGATGTCGCGGGACATCGCCACGACCATCTTGCGGACGGTCTCGGCCTCGGCGGCCTCGCCGTACTTGACCTTGTCGAGCTTGGTGACGCCGTCGACGAGCGCGGCGACCTCGTCGCCGAAGTCGGTGGTGAGCTCGTCGAGAGTGTAGGGGGTGTCCTCGACGGTGTCGTGCAGCAGCGCCGCGCAGAGCGTCTCGGTGTTCATGCCGAGCTCGGCGAGGATGGTGGCGACGGCGAGCGGGTGCGTGATGTACGGGTCGCCGCTCTTGCGCTTCTGGTGCCGGTGGTAGTGCGCCGCGACGTCGTAGGCGCGTTCGATGAGCCGGAGGTCCGCTTTCGGGTGGGTGTTGCGGACCGTCTTGATCAGTGGTTCCAGTACCGGGTTCATGGCGGTTCCGCGCTGGGCGCCCAGCCTGGCGAGCCTGCGGCGCACCCGGGCGGCGGACGGCGGGATCGTGGTGGACGCGGAGGCCCCGCGGGCGGGGTCCTCCTCGGAATGGGACGCGGAGCCGCGGGCGCCGGGGCCGCTCGTTCCCGCGTTCGGCGGGCTCGGTCCGGGGCGCTCTCGGGTTTCGAGGCGCCGCCGGCCGGGGTGCCGCCTTTCGAGGTTCCGGTCGCGGTGGCGGAGTCGCCGGGACGGCCGGCGTCGGACTCGGCGCGGCGCGGCGGCGGGCACGGCTCGCTCCGCGGCCGCCTCACCGGCGGCCTGCGTCGCGGGGCGGGCCCCGGCCGCGGACTTCTCCGCGGCCTCGCTCACCGCGCCGGTCGATGCCACCTCACCGGGCACTCAGCCTCCTCGGTTTCTGCGGGCGCCCCGAACCGTCCGCCCCGCGGGTGAGCGCCCGTCCCCACCGGGCTCGATTGCGCCAGTGTATCCGGCGCCGGATCCGTGTTAGACGGTAACCAGCGAGTGGACGTCGAGATTCCCGACCTTGTCCCGCCCGTGCAGGAACGACAGCTCCAGCAGGACCGAGAGGCCGACGACCTCGCCGCCGCAGCGTCGGACGAGGTCGGCGGCGGCACGGGCCGTCCCGCCGGTGGCCAGGACGTCGTCGACGATCAAAACGCGGTCGCCGGACTCGAAGGCGTCCGCGTGGATCTCGATCGTCTCCGTCCCGTACTCGAGATCATAGGTGGCGGCGTGCGTCCGCGCGGGCAGTTTGCCCTTCTTGCGGACCGGCACGAAACCCGCCCCGAAGTGGTAGGCGACGGGCGCGGCGAGGATGAAGCCCCGGGCCTCGATCCCGACGATCTTGTCGATGGTGCCGCGGCCGTGGTGGTTGACGATGGTGTCCACGACGCCCGCGAAGGCGACGTGGTCGGCCAGGAGCGGGGTGATGTCCTTGAAGACGACGCCCGGCTTCGGGTAGTCGTCCACATCACGGATCCGTTCCTGGATCAGCTTGCCGAGGTCCACCATCGTTCGCGCCCCCTGAGACGTCCGTTGTTTCCTACCGCCCGTGCGGGCCCTGCTCGCGGCCGTGCGGCCGCGTCACCTGCGTGTCACCTGCCGCGGCGCTGCTGGCGCGTGCCGCGCCTGGGCTGCTGCCGCGGCCCCGTCTGCACCACCTTGCGGACGGTGACGGACCGCTTGACGTCCTCGGCGGGGTTCGCCGCCGGAGCGTCGTCCCCCGGCCCGTCCGGGTCGCCGGAGTCGTCGTCCGGTCCGCCGCCGGGTGCGCCCGCCGTCGCCTTGACCTTGGCGGCCGTCTTCGCCTGCCGCTTGGCGCTGGCCTCGCGGCGCGCCATGTTCGCCCGGATCTCCCGGTACTTGGGCTCGCGCTCCTTGAGCTGCACCAGCAGCGGCGTCGCGACGCACAGCGACGAGTACGTCCCGACGATCATGCCGACGAACAGGGCGAGCGACAAATCCTTCAGCGTGCCGGCGCCGAACAGCGTCGTCCCGATGAACAGGATCGCCGCCACCGGCAGGATCGCCACCAGCGAGGTGTTCAGCGACCGGACGAGCGTGCTGGCGAGCGCCTTGTTCGCGGCCTCGCTGTAGGTGGTCTTGGAGGTCGGGCCGAGCGGCTTGGTGACCTCCTTGATCATGTCGAACACCACGACCGCGTCGTACAGCGAGTAGCCCAGGATCGTGAGGAAGCCCAGCAGCGTCGCGGGGGTCACCTCGAATCCGGACCAGGCGTAGACGCCCGCGGTGATCACCAGGTCGTGGACGAGCGCGACGACCGCGGCGGCCGCCATCCGCCACTCGAACGCGATCGACAGGTAGGCGATGATCAGCACCATGAAGACGGCGAGGGCCTGCCATGCCTTCGACTGGATCTCACCGCCCCAGGAGGCGCCGACGACCTGGGTGCTGATCTTCTCCGACTGGACGCCGAGCTGCTCGGTGACGGTCTCCTTGACCTCGGTGACCTCCGAGGACGACATGCTCTCGGTGGTCACCCGCCACTTGTCGCCGGACTCCTGCACGATCGTCTGGTGGGCGCCGCCGTCGGCGACGGCGCCGCGCACCTGCTCGATCGAGGCGCTCGGCGCCTGGAAGGTGAAGACCGAGCCGCCCTTGAACTCCACGCCGAAGTTCAGGCCCTGCACGAGCAGACCGGCGATGGACAGCAGGAGCAGGACCCCGGAGATCGAGTACCACAGCTTCGGCCGGCCGACGATGTCGGCGCTGACCTCGCCCCGGTAGATCCGGGAGATGATCGCACGCGTCGCCATGGCTCAGACCTCCTGGCCGGTCGGACGGACGGTGGTGCCGGAACCGGACGCGGGGCCCGCCGTGCGGCGCAGCCGCTTGGCGTCGACCCCGGACAGCGGATGGCCCCTGCCGAAGAACTTGGTGCGCGACAGGACCGCCACCAGCGGCTTGGTGAAGAAGAACACCACGAGCACGTCGATGAGGGTCGTGAGCCCCATCGCGAACGCGAATCCGGCGACGCCGCCGACCGCGAGGAAGTACAGCACGAGGGCGGCGAGGAACGTCACCGCGTCGGCGACGAGGATCGTGCGGCGGGCGCGCTTCCAGGCCGTCTCGACGGACGGCCGGAGCTTGCGGCCCGCGCGGAGTTCGTCCCGCAGCCGCTCGAAGTAGACGATGAACGAGTCGGCGGTGATGCCGATCGACACGATCAGGCCGATGATGTGCGGCAGCGAGAGCCGGAAGCCCATGTTCTCACCGAGGATCACGACGGCCAGGTAGGTGATCCCGGACGCGACCGCGAGGCTGGACACCGCGACCAGGCCGAGGCCCCGGTAGTACAGCATGCAGTAGACGACCACGAGGGCGAGGCCGATGCCGCCGGCGATCAGGCCGCCGGTGAGCTGGTCGGAGCCGAGGGTGGACGACACCTCGTCGATGGAGCTCTGCTGGAACTCCAGCGGCAGCGCCCCGTACTTGAGCACGTTGGCCAGGTCGGTGGCGTACTGCTGGTTGAAGCTTTCGGGCGGGCCGTCGATGCTGGCGGTGCCGCCGGTGATCGCGCCCTGGTTGATGGCGGGCGCGGAGACGACCTGGCCGTCCAGGACGATCGCGATCTGCGCCTGCGCGGAGGTGGGGTCCTGCTGGTAGGCGCCGTACGCCTCGGTGGTGACCTGGCCGAACCGGTCGGCGCCGGTGCCGTCGAAGTCGAGCGAGACCGACCAGCTGGGCTGCCCCTGCTGGGCGTTCGGGGGGACCGCCTCGGCGCCGTCGACGTTCTCGCCGAGCACCCGGACGGGGCCGAGGATGTACTTGGAGACCTGGCCGTTCTCGACGTCCTGGTCGCAGGCGACGACCCAGTCCTTCTTCGGGTCGTTGGAGCCGGGCGCGCGCCGGTCGCCGTTGTAGCAGTCGAGCTCCTCGAACTGCTTGACGACGGCCTGGTCCTTGACGCCCGGGTAGAGCGACGACGTGTCCGCCGCGCCGGACGAGCCGGTCGCCTCGGGCGACGCGGACGCTTCGGGCGAGGCGGACGCTTCGGGCGAGGCGGCGGCCCCGGAAGAGCCGGACGGCGACGGGGACGCCGTCGCCGAGGGGGTGGGTGCCGTCAGCGCGCCGCTCGCGGCGCGGCCGCGCGGGGCGGCGGAGGACGAGGCGGACGGCGAGGCCGAAGCGGAGGACGAGGGCGATTGGCTCGGCTCCCCGTCCTGATCGCCCCGATCACCGTTTCCGCGATCGGCTTTCTCGCTTCCGCTCGCCGACGGGGTCGCGACGGGGACGCCGCCCCCGTCGCCGGACGTCCGTCGGTGGCCGCGAACACCTGCCGGAACTGCAGTTTCGCGGTCGTGCCGATCATGTTGACGACGCGGTTCTGGCCGGCCCCCGGAACGTTCACGACGATGTTGTCGCCGCCCTGCTTCTGCACCTCGGCGTCCGAGACGCCCAGGCCGTTGACCCGCTGGGTCATGATCTTGACGGCCTGGTCCATCTGCTCGGCCGGCGGGTCCGTGCCGTTCGGCGTCTTGGCCGAGAGCGTCACGGTCGTCCCGCCGGCGAGGTCGAGCCCGAGCTTGGGCGTCGTCTGCCCCTGCAGGACCGCCGTCCCTGCCAGAACCACCAGGATCGCGAAGAGCGCGAGAAGGGTGCGTCCCGGCTTGGGGACGTTCCTAGGGGGAGCCACTTGTCGTCTTACTTCCCGTCTTGAATCGGTGCCGGAGAGGCGTCAGGCGTCAGTCGGAAGACTTCCGCCCGGCCTTCGCACCGGTCTTCGCCTTGGCCCGGTCGTCGCCGTCCTCGGCGTCGTCCTCGTCCTCGGCGTCGTCGGCGTCGTCCTCGGTGGCGTCGTCCTTGGTGAGGTCGACCGTGCCGCCGTCGCGCTCGTCGTCGGCGTCGTCGTCGTCCTCGTCGAGGTCGAGCTCCTCGGCGTCGGCGCCCTTGGCGTCGTCGTCCTGGATGACGCGCATGACGGCCTGCTTGACGAAGCTCACCTCGACGCCGGGTGCGATCTCCAGGAGCACGCCGTCGTCGTCCACCGACAGCACGGTGGCGCGCATACCGCTGGTCGTCATCACCCGCGAGCCCGGCTGCAGATTGCTCTCCATCTGCAGTTGCTCCTTGCGCCGCTTGTTCTGCGGGCGGATGAGGAGAAAGTAGAAGACCAGCGGGATCGCCAGCAGGAGCAGGAGATTGAAGGCCCCGCTACCGCCGGACTCCGCCGCAATGATCATGTCGCCGCCCATTACCGGGGCATCCTTCCGGTGTCGATTGCCCAGCCCGTGACCGGATCGGCCACATCATTGGAACCGTCGGCTGGAAGACGGTGAACCAGGTCCCGGAGTCTAGAGATTACGCCAGACCCCGGCAACGACGTGACGATCGGTGACGCCGGGAAGTTCCCAACCCGTTACCCGATGATCACTATTGTGGCCGGTCGGCGTCGTCGTCCGGGTCGAAAAGCGTCCCGGCCAGCGGCGCCGTCGGCGGCGGGGTCAGCCCGAGATGCGCCCACGCGGCGCCGGTCGCGACCCGGCCGCGCGGCGTCCGGGCCAGCAGCCCCTGCCTCACCAGGAACGGTTCGGCGACCACTTCGACCGTTTCCGGCTCCTCCCCCACCGCGACCGCCAGCGTCGACAGCCCGACCGGGCCGCCGCCGAACTTGCGCAGCAGGGATCCGAGCACGGCCCGGTCGAGCCGGTCGAGCCCCCGTTCGTCCACTTCGTACAACGACAGCGCCGTCCGTGCCGATTCCCTGGTCACGGTCCCGTCGCCGCGCACCTCGGCGTAGTCGCGGACGCGTCGCAGCAGCCGGTTCGCGATCCGGGGCGTGCCCCGCGCGCGCCGGGCGACCTCCGCCGCGGCGTCGTCGGTGATCTCCACGCCGAGCAGGCCCGCCGACCGCCGGACGATGATCTCCAGTTCGGCGGGCTCGTAGAAGTCCATGTGGGCGGTGAACCCGAACCGGTCGCGCAGCGGCCCCGGCAGCATCCCGGCGCGGGTCGTCGCCCCGACCAGGGTGAACGGGGCGATGTCGAGGGGGATCGCGGTCGCGCCGGGGCCCTTGCCCACCACGACGTCGACGCGGAAGTCCTCCATCGCCATGTAGAGCATCTCCTCGGCGGGCCGCGCCAGCCGGTGGATCTCGTCCAGGAACAGGACCTCGCCCTCGGACAGCGTCGACAGGACGGCCGCGAGGTCGCCGGCCCGCTCGATGGCGGGGCCGGAGGAGATCCGCAGCGGCTGTCCCAGTTCCGCCGCGATGATCATCGCGAGGGTGGTCTTGCCGAGGCCGGGGCCGCCGGACAGCAGCACGTGGTCGGGGGTCCGGCCGCGTCCGAGCGCGCCGTGCAGAACCAGGGCGAGCTGCTCGCGGACGCGTTCCTGCCCGACGAAGTCGCCGAGCTTCTTCGGCCGCAGCGCGGCCTCGATCGCCTGCTCCTCGGACCCGTCGGGGGCCGGGGACACGATCCGCTCGTCCTCGCTCATCGGCCCGCCTCCGCCCGGCGGCTCCCGGCCGTCCAGCGGCCGCTCACTTGCTCAGCTTCTTCAGGGCCGACTTCAGCAGCGCGGCGACGGGCGGCGTCTCCGCGCCGTCCAGGTCGGCGGCGACGGCGTCGACGGCGGCGTCGGCGTCCTTCGCCGACCAGCCGAGGTTGACCAGGCCCATCTGCACCTGCTCGCGCCACGGCTCGGCCTTGACGGGCGCCCGGACCTCGTCCGCGCCGTCGCCGACGGGGCCGCCGAGGCGGTCCTTCAGTTCGAGGACGATGCGCTGCGCCCCCTTCTTCCCGATGCCGGGCACCTTCGTGAGGGCGGTGAGGTCCTCGGCGGCCACGGCCCGGCGGAGCGCGTTCGGGGTGTGCACGGCCAGCATCGCCAGCGCGAGCCGGGGCCCGACGCCGCTCGCGGTCTGCAGCAGCTCGAACACCGCGCGCTCGTCGTCGTCGGCGAACCCGAAGAGGGTGAGGGAGTCTTCCCGGACGACCAGCGACGTCGGCACCCGGGCCTGTTCGCCGACGCGGAGTCCGGCCAGCGTGGCGGGGGTGCACTGCACCGCGAGGCCGACGCCGTGCACGTCGATCACCGCGCCGTCGGGTCCGGCGGCGGCGACCTCGCCGCTGACGAAGGCGATCACTGGACGGTCCCTCCTGTTCTGCGGGCGGCGAGCCGTTCGCGTTCGCCCGCGCCGCCTCCTCGATCCGCGACCGGAACGCGCGCGCCGGCTGCCGCAGCGCCCCGCCGCGCCACACGTGGCAGATGGCGAGGGCGAGCGCGTCGGCGGCGTCGGCGGGCTTGGGCGCCTCGTCGAGCGCGAGCAGCCGCGTCACCATCTTCGTGACCTGTGCCTTGTCGGCGCGCCCGTTGCCGGTGACGGCCGCCTTGGCCTCGCTGGGGGTGTGCAGGGCGACCGGGAGCCCGCGCACGCGCGGCGGCGAGCATCGCGATGCCCGCGGCCTGGGCGGTGCCCATCACGGTCCGCACGTTGTGCTGCGAGAACACCCGCTCGACGGCGACGGCCTCGGGGCGCAGCTCGTCCATGAGGCCCTCGATGCCGCGCTCGATGCCGAGCAGCCGCAGGGCGTGGTCCTCGTCGGGGGCGGTGCGGACGACCGACACGTGCACCAGGTGGAGCTTTTTCCCCGGGCGCCCTCGACGACCCCGACCCCGCACCGGGTGAGCCCGGGGTCCACCCCCATCACCCGCACGGCCGCCCCTCTCGATCATCTGTTCGGGCGCCAACGCTACCAATCCGCGCCGACATCGCGCGGCGGCGCGCCGTGCGTGTCCCCGGAGCGCCCCGGACGCCGCGATCGGGCGGCCGGGGCGGCCGGGGCGGCCGTCGGGCGTTCAGTCCAGGGCGGCGAGAACGTCGTCGCTCACGTCGAAGTTGGCGTAGACGTCCTGGACGTCGTCGGAGTCTTCGAGGGCGTCCAGGAGGCGGAAGACCTTCTTCGCGTTCTCCTCGTCCAGGGGCACCGAGACGCTCGGCAGGAACTTGCTCTCGGCCGACTCGTAGTCGATCCCGGCTTCCTGGAGGGCGGTGCGGACGGCGACGAGGTCACCGGCCTCGCTGACGACCTCGAAGTTCTCCTCGTCGAGCTCGTTGACCTCTTCGGCGCCGGCGTCGAGGACGGCCATCATCACGTCGTCCTCGCTGGTGCCGTTCTTCGGGACGATCACGACGCCCTTGCGGGTGAACATGTACGACACCGAGCCGGGGTCGGCGAGGGAGCCGCCGTTGCGGGTCAGGGCGACGCGGACCTCGGAGGCGGCGCGGTTGCGGTTGTCGGTGAGGCACTCGATGAGCACCGCGACGCCGCCGGGCGCGTAGCCCTCGTAGGTGATGTTCTGCCAGTCGGCGCCCCCGGCCTCCTCACCGGCGCCGCGCTTGCGCGCGCGCTCGATGTTGTCGTTGGGGACGGAGTTCTTCTTCGCCTTGTAGATGGCGTCGTACAGGGTGGGGTTGGCGTCGGGATCGCCGCCGCCCGTGCGGGCCGCCACCTCGATGTTCTTGATCAGCTTCGCGAAGAGCTTGCCCCGCTTGGCGTCGAGGGCCGCCTTCTTGTGCTTGGTGGTCGCCCATTTGGAATGGCCGGACATCTCAATCCTCCTCAACCATCGTCCGGCGCACCAGATCGGCGAAGTAGTGGTGCACACGGAAGTCGCCCGTCAGTTCCGGGTGGAAAGCCGTGGCCATCAGCCGCCCCTGTCGGACGGCGACGATCCTACCGGCGTCGGGGCCGCCCTCGGCGCGGCCGATGATCTCGACGGCGTCGCCGGTGGACTCCACCCAGGGGGCGCGGATGAACACGGCGTGGTACGGCGTGTCGCCCATCCCGGTCAGCGGCACGTCGGACTCGAAGGAGTCGACCTGCCGGCCGAAGGCGTTGCGCCGCACGGTCATGTCGATCCCGCCGATGGTCTCCTGGCCGTCCGCACCGTCGCGGATGCGGTCGGCCAGCATGATCATGCCGGCGCAGGAGCCGTAGACGGGCAGGCCCGCCTCGATCCGCTTGCGGAGCGGCTCCAGCAGGTCGAACGCGCGGGCCAGCCGCCACATGGCGGTGGATTCCCCGCCGGGCAGGACGAGTCCGTCGACCCGCTCCAGCTCCGCGGCGCGGCGCACGTTCAGGGTTCGGGCCCCGGCCTGTTCGAGGGCGCGCGCGTGCTCGCGCACGTCGCCCTGCAGGGCCAGGACGCCGATGGTCGGTACGGCAGTCACGAATGAACCTTCCGGGGGATGCGGACGGACCAACACTAGAGGTTCCGTCGCCTGGACGCTTCGTCCAACGTCGCGGTCCGGTACGCGTCTTCCCGGCTCAGGCTCGGGACGTCACCGCGCGTCGCCGGTCCGGGACCGGTCGCGGCGGCCGAACTTGAAGCGGCGCAGCGGCAGCTCCAGGGGCAGGAAGCCGTCCTTGCCGCGGTCGGCGATGCCGCGGCCGAACATGTGGGCGGCGGCGAGCGCCAGCCCGAACTCCTCGGGGTCGAACGGCAGCGGGACGTCCGGCGCGCCGGCGTCGAGGGCGCGCCAGAACGGGCGCTCGGCGGGGAGCCGGGCGCCCTGGTCGACGATGACGCCGTCCTCGGCGGTGAGGAAGACGTCCCGGCGCAGTTCGGCGTCCTCGTACCAGCGGAACCAGCAGCCGCGGAACGACGTTGTGCAGGACGAGCACGCCGCAGCGGGCGCCGGGCAGCGCGGCGGCGGCGGTGTCGGCGACGCGGCGGGCGTCGTCGTCGAGGCGGAACAGGCGGCGGTCGCACACCAGCAGCGCCCGTTCGTCCGGGGCCCGCTCGTCGCGGGCGGCGCCGAACGCGCCGACGAACAGTTCGTCCTCGTAGGGCCAGAGGGCGAAGTCGAGGACGGTGTCGCCGGTCGCGGTGAGGGTGCCGGCCGGGTGCAGGCCGCGGGCGATGCGCGCGGCGGCGTCCGGATCGGGTTCCAGTCCGGGACGGAAGACCTCGGCGGGTTCTCCCGCGCTCGCACAGGCCAGCGCGACCGACCAAGCCATGCTCTCCCCTCCCGCGGCCGGGCACCGCGCGCGGGGCCGTGCCCTGCCCTCGGCCCCGCACCGGCCGCGCCGCCAGCGTAACGCCGGAGCGACGCGCTGTGGAGGGGCGGCCGGCGGCGATCGTCCGGTCGTGGCGGCCGGACGATCGCCGCGGGCGTCAGCCGGTCACCAGCCGCGGCCGGCGAACTTCTGGTCCTCGCCGAGGGAGGCGACGTTGATGCCGACCATCGCGTCGCCGAGGCCGCGGGAGACGTCGGCGATGACGGCGGGGTCGTCGTGGAAGGTGGTGGCCTTCACGATCGCCGCGGCGCGCTCGGCGGGGTTGCCGGACTTGAAGATGCCGGAGCCGACGAAGACGCCCTCGGCGCCGAGCTGCATCATCATGGCGGCGTCGGCCGGGGTGGCGATGCCCCCGGCGGTGAACAGCACGACGGGCAGCTTGCCGGCCGTCGCGACCTCCTTGACGAGATCGTAGGGCGCCTGCAGTTCCTTGGCGGCGACGTACAGCTC
Source organism: Actinomadura sp. CNU-125 (assembly GCF_001942465.1). Taxonomy (GTDB): domain Bacteria; phylum Actinomycetota; class Actinomycetes; order Streptosporangiales; family Streptosporangiaceae; genus Spirillospora. Next base: position 4,557 of record NZ_MKJY01000030.1, on the reverse strand, counting down.
GTCCTCGGGCAGGTTCTGCAGCTTGCGGATCTGCTGCCGGATCTGCCGCATGTGGGTGGTGGCGTTGGAGACGTCGCCGGTGCCGGCCTCGCCCTTGGAGCGGATCATCGCGGCGCCCTCGGTGATGCGGCGCAGCGCCTCGCCGAGGTTCGTCGCGCCGCACACGAACGGGACGGTGAACGCGAACTTGTCGATGTGGTTCTCGTAGTCGGCGGGGGTGAGCACCTCGGACTCGTCGACGTAGTCGACGCCGAGCGCCTGCAGCACCCGCGCCTCGACGAAGTGGCCGATGCGGGCCTTGGCCATGACCGGGATGGAGACGGCGTTGATGATGCCGTCGATCATGTCCGGGTCGCTCATCCGGGAGATGCCGCCCTCGGCGCGGATGTCGGCGGGGACCCGCTCCAGGGCCATCACGGCGACCGCACCGGCGTCTTCGGCGATCTTCGCCTGCTCCGGGGTGACGACGTCCATGATCACGCCGCCCTTGAGCATCTCCGCCATGCCGCGCTTGACCCGGGCGGTCCCGGTCTCCGGCGCGGTGTTCTGGGAAGAGGGGCTGGAAGTGGACACGGGCAATTCCTCACGTGAGCGGACGACTAGTCACGTTCCATGATATTGCCTGCTCGTGCCGCCTTCGGACCCGGCAGACCCTCAACGCGGGGTTCAGGGGATGACGGGGCCGCCCTCGTTGACCAGCACCACCCAGACCTGGCCGGGCGCGAACGTCATCGGCTTCCCGTCGGCGGTGGTGAAGGTCGTCCCCTGCCCCTCGGACGGACGCGACCAGCGGGCGTCGTAGCCCTTGCCGTCGCGCAGGACGAGCGCGCGCCCCGTCCCGGTCGTCTCGATCAGCGGCGTGTAGTGGCCGAGGGAGTCGTGGAACTTCGAGCGCGTCGTCTTCGCGTACTGGACGACGACGGTGGCACCGCCGAGGCGTCCGCCCTCGGCGGACACGTCGGGTCGGCCGTCGAAGCTCGCCAGCCAGCGTTTCTCCTTCGCCGACCAGGTGAAGCCCATGGACGCCGCGGGCCATTTCGCGGTGAACGACTTCGTGGGCTCGCCGCCGTCCGGGGCGTCGCCGAAGCGGAAGCCGATGTCGCGCGGCCCGGTGGCGCCGGGCGCCAGTTCCAGCAGGTCGCGGGGGTCGGCGTACAGGTTGTACGGGATCGGCTTCGGGCCCGCGCGGAAGTAGGCGGAGCCGCCGTTCTCCTGGGAGACGTCGTAGGACGGCGCCTGCCGGATGTTCTTCTTCATCTTGCTCTGCACGCCGGAGAAGGCGAACGCCGGGCGCCCGAACTGGGCGAGGAGGTGCAGGTCGGAGATCCGGGCGCTGCGGACGGGCCCGACGCGCTCGGGCAGTTCGGACGAGTACACCGCCATCAGCCGGGTCGCGCCGCCCTCGACCTGCTCGACGTAGACGATGTCGGCGTCCTGGACGCCCGACTGCGGGAGCGCCTTCTCGGTGTTGGCGATCTTCACGGCGAGGACCGGGCCGCGCAGGCCCTTCTTCCCGCCGTTGAACGGGTGGGTCGCCGGGCCGGTGTTCGCGGACGCCGCGGCGCCGTCCCGTCCGCCCGGCGCGTTCGGCGGCTCGGCCTCCCGCGTCCCGTTCCCGCCGGAGTCCAGGCGGCGAGCGCGGCGGCGAGGGTGAGGGCCCCGAGCCCGGCGGCGGTCCGGCCGGGGGCGGTCGCGCCCCAGGAGTTTCGCACGCTGATCCCTCCTTCGGGAGATCTGCGCCAGAGGGTAGCGAAACGGTCGCCGTGCCTCGTCCGGACGCCCGCCGGTCAGATGCCCGCCGGTTCAGATGCCCGCCGGTTCAGATGCCGGGCGGGTCGTCGTCGATCTCGAAGAACCCCGGCAGCGGGGCGCGTCCGGCCAGCCGCAGCGCCCGGATCAGCAGTTTGCGCCGCGCGATGCGGGCCTGGGAGACGGCGTCGTTGTAGAAGCGGCGGGCGTAGGCGACCTTCGCGGCGGAGGAGGACAGTTCCTCCAGTACCGCCTTGCCGTCGCCGTCGGCGCGGCCGGTGAGCGCGTCGACGAAGCCGGGCTGGTCGACCACCGCGCGCAGCGCCCGCGACAGGTCGCTCTCGGCGAACTCGCGGTGCTCGGCGTCGGCGGTGCGGGCCTCGTGGGCGGCGGTGGCGAGGACGAGGCTGGTGGCGGGGTCCAGCAGCCGGGACGCGGCGAGTTCGAGCGCGGCGGCCGCCCGCCGGACGAGCGCGGCGTCGAGCGCGGCGCGGGCCGTCTCGACGCGGACGTGCAGCCGGTCCAGGCGGGTCGCGCGCCACGAGACGTACACGGCGAGCAGGAACGCGACGGCGATCCAGAACAGGACGTCGATGATCCAGTCGGGCATCCCGGGGTCTCCTAGGCGCCGGGACCGGACTCGACGACGCCGGCGTGGCCGAGGGAGACGGTCTCGTACACCCTCAGCACGTCGCGGGCGACGGCGGACCAGTCGTAATCGCGGACGGCGGCGCGCGCCTCGGCCGACAGCTGCTTGCGGCGCGCGGGGTCGTCGAGCAGGTCGGCGGCGGCCGCGGCGAGGGCCTCGTGGTCGCCGGTCGGGAACAGCGCCCCGGCACGGCCGCCGCGCAGCACCCGGTCGAACGCCTCGATGTCGCTGGCCAGGATGGGGGCGCCCGCCGCCATCGCCTCGGCGAGGACGATCCCGAAGCTCTCGCCGCCGAGGTTCGGCGCGACGAACACGTCCACCGAGTGGTAGGCGCGGACCTTGTCCCGCTCGCTGACCAGGCCGAGCAGGACGACGCGGTCGCGCAGCTCCGGGGAGACGCGCGACAGCACGTCGTCGGCGTCGCCCGGCCCGGCGATCAGCAGCCGCAGCCGGGGACGGGCGCGGGCGAGGATCTCGAAGGCGCGCAGCAGCACCGGCAGGCCCTTGCGGGGTTCGTCGATCCGGCCGAGGAAGCCGATCGCCTCGTCGCCGGAGCCGTCCCCGGAGCCGTCGGCGCGGCCGCGCCAGCCGGGCAGCGGGTCGGCCATCGCGTACCGTTCGGTGGCGACCCCGTTGGGGATGAGGACGGCGTCGCCGCCGAGGTGCTCGACGAGCGTGGTGCGGGCCGCCTCCGACACCGCGATCCGTCCGGTGATCTTCTCCAGGGCGCTCTGCAGGATCGGGGCGGTGACCGACACGACGCGGGACTTCTCGTAGGACGCGTGGAAGGTGCCGACGATCGGGCCGTCGGCCGCCCAGCAGGCCAGCAGGCCGAGCGACGGCGCGGCGGGCTCGTGCACGTGCAGGACGTCGAAGCCGCCCTCGTTGATCCAGCGGCGGACCCGGCTCGACGACAGGAACCCGAAGGCCAGCCGCGCGACCGAGCCGTTGTAGGGGACGGGGACGGCGCGTCCGGCGGGGACCGCGTACGGGGGCAGGTCGGCGTCGTCGTCGGCGGGGGTGATCACCGAGACGGTGTGGCCGAGGGCGATCAGCGCCTCGGCGAGGTCGGCGATGTGCCGCTGCACGCCGCCGGGGACGTTCCAGGTGTAGGGGCAGACGATGCCGACCCTCATCGGGGGGCCTCCGCCGGGCTCCCCGGCAGGTCGTCGAGCCACACCTTCTGCAGCATGTGCCAGTCTTCGGGGTGGGCGGCGATGCCCTCCTCGAAGATCGTCGCGAGCTCCTGGGTCATGGCGCGGATCTTCTCCTGTCGGACGCCTTCGGCGGGCACGGGGATCTCCTCGTGCACGCGCGCCGCCCAGTACTCACCTTCATACCAGAGCGTCACGGGGATCAGCGCCGCGCCGGTCTGGACCGCCAGGGCGGCGGACACGGCGGGCATCCGGGCGGTGGCGCCGAAGAACTCGACGTCCACGCCGCTTTCGGTGAGGTCGCGGTCGACGACGAGGCAGACCGGGCGTCCCTCGCGCAGGCGCCGCGCCATCCGGCCGTAGGCGGAGGCGCCCTTGTGCGCGAGGACCTCCATGCCGAGCCCCTCGCGGAATTCGACGAACCGGTCGAACAGCGACTCGGGCTTGAGCCGCTCCGCGACGGTGGTGAAGGGGTACCCCTGGTGGACGAGCCAGGCGCCGGCGTGCTCGTAGTTGCCCATGTGCGGCAGGGCGAGGACGACGCCGCGGCCCGCGTCGAGGTTCGTGAAGATCTTCTTCTCGCCGGTGACGCGCATCTTCCCGACGATCCGCCCGCGGTCGTACTCGGGGAGCCGGAACACCTCCAGCCAGTAGCGGAAGTAGGACCGCATGACCTTCTTGCTGAGGACGCGCACCTCGTCGTCGACGGCGTCCTTGCCGAGGACGCGGCACAGGTTCCGCTCCAGTTGCCGGACCCCTGCGCCGTACCGGTGCCAGGTGCGGTCGGCGATGGCGGTGAACACCAGCCGGGCCGCCCGCTCGGGGGTCTTGCGGACGATCCTCCAGCCGGCCGCGTAGGCGGCGTCCGCGGCCTCGTCACGGAGCGGGACTCTCATCGTCGTCGATCCGGCCGGCGTTCGCCGCCGCCTTCGCGCCCGGACCGTCCGCGCTGCGTTCGCCGTTGCCGCGCCGGCCTCGGCGGTCGCGGCCGGGAGCGGCGGCGGG